>NZ_JARXXY010000008.1:0-221123 GCF_029893845.1 Micromonospora sp. A200
CATTTGCACTGGTCACAGTGGCGGCGCCGGCATCAAGCCCAAGCCCGACGATCCCACTACACACGCCGCCTCAACCTCGAACTTCACCCATGATCTCGAACGGCGGCTGTCGTACTAGCGAGGAGCTGTTTCGTTTCCACCTCGCGCAGATACGCGAGCTCGGCGGCTATCTGTTGGGTCGCAGGCTCTACGAGACCATGCTGGTGTGGGAGACGGATCCGTCGCTGCGCGACAACGAGTTCAGGGCCGCGTTCGCCGACGTCTGGTGCGCTCTCCCGAAGGTCGTCTTCAGCCGCACGCTCGACAGCGTTCAGGGCAACGCCCGGCTCGCCAAGGCGTCGGTGGCCGAGGAGGTCGCTACGGCGCTCGACGTGACCGACCGGGACGTCTCGATCGGCGGCGCCAGCCTGGCTGCGGCAGCGATCGAGCTCGGCCTCGTCGACGAGCTGCGTATGTTCCGCTATCCGGTCGTCGTCGGTGGCGGCACGCCCTTTCTGCCGCCGGTCACCGAAGACGTTCCGCTACACCTGCTCGAGACCAGGACGTTCGGCTCGCGCGTGATCTACGAGCGCTACGGCCGCGCCCGCGATGAGTCGGACTGACACCGCTGTCCGAGTCATCAGCGCCTCGCCGGACCGGGTATGAGGACAACCGGCAGAACGGGATGCACGTCCCGCGCCACACCTACGCCTCGGTGCTGCTCGACGCGGGCGCGAGCATCAGGGCGCTCTCGCTGTACCTCGGCCACGCCGACCCCGGCTTCACGCTGCGGTTCTACACCCCACCTGTTGCCGCACAGCGAGGACCCGACCCGCCGTGCGATTGACGCAGCCTTCGGCCGCGGCCTGGACGCCTGTGCCGGGCCTGGCCATGGCCTAGGCGGGTGAGCGGAGGGTGTTTGCGGAGCTCAGAGCACCTGACGGCGTCACTTGGCGTTGCATTGATCATTGGCGTAGAAGTGGTCGCTCAAAAATCGGGCACGATACCGCTTGACCTGGTGTTACTCCTGCCGGCGGCGGTCGGCGTTTGTCCCTGTTGGTCTACCTCAGGCGGCCTGGATACGGCCTGATCCTGGTGACGGTGCGGCGGCGCGGCCGAGCTTAGCGCGGAGCCTTGGCACGACAACCGGCCCGCCTCGTAGAGCGGCGGGTGGGCCGACGCAATGGCGGAACGCCCGACCCGTCAAGGGTTGGGCGTTCCCCCCGTCGCGAGGCGACTGGTCACTTCTCGTCGTTGGACCGGTCCTCGTCGCGCTTGTCATCGTGGCGCTCGTCCCGGTCCCGGTCCTCGTCGCCCTTATCGTCGTGGCGCTCGTCCCGGTCCCGGTCCTCGTCGCCCTTATCGTCGTGGCGCTCGTCCCGGTCCCGGTCCTCGTCGCCCTTGTCGTCGTGGCGCTCGTCCCGGTCCCGGTCCTCGTGGTCCCGGTCCCAGTTCTTCTTGAGCTCGTTCCAAGCCCGGTCCTCGTCGCCGCTCCACCACGAGTTCCACCGGTCGTCGTCCTCGTCGCGGCCCCGGTTCTCGTCGTCCCGGTCCCGCTTGTCGTCGCTCTTGATCTGGCCGCGGATTTCGCCGTTCGGATACTTCTTGGTGTGCACGTTCACGTACGTGACGCCGGCCTCGATCGCGTCGACGAGTTCGTCGAACTCGCCCGGCTCGATGCCCTGGTCGGCAGGGCCGACCACGTCATCGGGCTTGATGGTCCCCTCGATGGTGGCTGGGGCCTGGGGGCAGGACTGGACGTCGTGCGACGGGCCACCCTTCGCGTCCTTCAGGTTGGAGCAGAGGAAGGCGGCGATGCCGCCGCTCTGGTGCCTCCCTCCGAAGTGGATGTGCGCCTGCTGGACGTCCTGCAGGTCCTCGTAGCTCAGCTCGAACTCGATCTCCTTGTCCCGTTCGTCGATCGTGGCTTTGAACCGGCCGGAGCCGGGCGTCGAGATGGGCTTTGGGTCTTCCTCGAAGCCGCTGAGCTTGGCCCGGACGTTCACCTCCTTGTGGTCCCGCGAGTCGGTCCAGTCCCGCGAGTCGCGGGAGTCGTGCGACTCCCGCTTGTCACCCGAGTCGTTCCGGCCGTCGCCCATGGCGGCGGTGCCGATGGCGGTTGCCGCCACCGCTGCGCTGGCCGCCATCGCGACCGCCCAGAGTCGGGTACGTCCCATCACTGCTGCTCCCTTCTACGTGGAGTCCTGAGCCACGGGATCACCGGCGGACGAACCACTCATGACCGGACTCAGGCAGGCAAAGGTGCCGTGCGCCGGAGGTCGTTGTCGTCGAGACCGTCCAGCACTCGGTTCGATTGGCACCCTTTGCGAAATTGTTCCACGTTCGCGGCAAACATGAGTCGGCTTACCTGATTCGACCGTCCGGGACTTTCGAGAGCCATGGATCAGACTGGGCCCTGTGCGACCCACCCGGGAGGTTCGACGGGGCCGATCACGCTCGATGCGGCGGCCGTCGGTCACGCGCCCGGCGGTACCCTCCGGCGTGCTCATCCGCCCGGTGGCCGCGATGACGCACGGCGCCCCCGTCCCGCGCGACGGGCGTCCCCGACAACCGACACAACGGCATGCAGGTGCTGCCGACCAGCGAGGACCGCACCCGCCGCGCGATCGACCACGCGTTCGCCGACGATCCGCCTACGCCGGACGGCCTGGAGACGGCATGATCATGCGAAACAGGGCTCTTCCGGGTGCTCCGCCGCAGGTCAGAGCACCAGCGGTGATCACTTGGCGTTGAAGAGATCCCGGCAGTCCCGGGACCTGCGGTGATGGCCCCGACAGGGCCCGTGAGCAGGGAAATCAGCCCTTAGTGGCTCTCACTGACTCGCAGCACCTCACGGCGGCGTGTGCCCAAGATGTGCCCACCGTCCGCCCCCCAAACGAATGCGCCCCCGGAACGGTGATCGAAGCACCGACCGGGGACGACTTGATCGCCCCAGGAGGCGACCCAATGGAACAGCGTACCGACCCTGCCCACGTACAGCACCCGCGCTGGTGCCTGAAGGGCGAGATCTGCACCGGAGACGGAATCCACCACTCGAAGCCCCTGACCGTGGTCACCGGCGACGCGTACGACCTGCTGCGGCTGTGGCTGGAGCAGGCATGGACGATCGACCAGCCGTCGATCGTCCTCGAGGTCACCACCTCCGGCGAGGTGCACTACGGCTACCTGCCGATCGGGCAGGGGAGGGTGCTGCGCCACCAGCTCACCCGGCTGCTCGACATGGCGAAGGACCGTGCGCAACCTCGGCAGGTGCCGAAGTTGACCGGCCCGAGCGAGCGCGCCGCTGAGCCGGGCGAGGTGTGCACGTGCGGCCGTCCCGCGGTGAAGGTGTTCACCGGCGGCCCGTTCGGCGACACCGGCTACTGCGGGCTGCCCGACGGCGGCCAGGCCGGGCCGTGCCCGTTCTGCGGCGGCCCTCGCCACCAGTCCGAGCGGTGCCCGCAGTACCGGCTGCGTCCGGCCGGGGGCGACCGGTGAGCCGGCCGGACCGCTGGTGGCGGCCGTCGACGAACCGCCGCCCACCCCTGCGGGCACGGCAGCCCCGGACGTACACGCTGGACGAGGTCGGGGACACGTTCGAGACCGGATTCCGCTGCGGCCAGCTCGACGAGCAAGCGAAGCGGCAGCGGGACGACCTGCTCGACGTCGCCGACGCGGCCGGCGTGACGCCGCTGGCCGACGTGACGCCGCTGGCCGACGTCGACGTCGGCGACCTGGTCGACGAGCTGGCGGCGTGGCTGCGCGACAGGGAAGGCGACGGGTGACGGTGCGCCGCGGGGACCGGCTGGTGTGGGAGCACCCGCTCTGGCCGGTCCCGCTTCACCTCACGGTGGTGCGGGTGGCCCGTGACGGCACCTGGTGCGACCTCGACGTGCGGATGTGCGATGCGCAGTGGCCGAAGCGCGTTCAGCTTCCGCTGCCCAGCCGATGCCGCCCCGACAACTCGACTGGCGAGTGACGGGTCCACAGTATGGAGGGGGTACTCACCTGGTGAGTGCCCCCTTCGGGCGTGGTCCGGCCGGGCCGGTCGGTGCGGGTGGTCCGCCCGGGCGAGGTCCAGCCGGGCTGCGTCGCGCCATCAGTAGTTACCTCCCAGTCCGAAGATCTTGTAGTTGCCGCCGCCGTTGCGGATGGCCTGGGTGAGCCAGCCGAGGAACATCCGTTCCATGGCGGAGTTCCCGATGCCTTCGAAGCGGAAGACGATCGGGGGCAGTGCGCCGCCGCTGGCGTGTCCGCCGCCGTGGGCCGGGAATGGGGCCGCGCCGCGAGGGGATGACCCGCCGCCGCGGATCGCCGCGCGCATCCGCTCCATCGCCCCATGCCCGCCGGCCGCGTCGACCTCTTCATCCGTCCACACGTGCTCACCGGGGGCGAGCATCCGCGGCTCGGAGTCGACACCCTTCGGGCCCCTGCCGATGACCGGACCACCCTCGGACATGCCGGTGGAGTAGCCCTGCCCGGTGTGCGCGCCACCGCCGTACGAGGTGGTCAGGGTGGCCTTGATGTCGATGCGCCGGTCGATCTCGTCGATACGCGCCTTGAGCCGCTTCGCCGCGGCTTCCGCCGCGCCCGTGTTGGCGGTGTACTTCGTGTCCCACTTCTTCGGGATCTTCATGATCTCGTCGGCGAGCTTCCGCGCCGCGCCGGCGTTCCCGAGGATCGTCGTGAGGTTCCGGATGAGCTGGGCGCGGCTCTGCTCGAACGTGGCCTTGGCGGCCGTCTCCGCGGCGGCCTGCCCCTTCGTCGCCAAGGTGTTGTCGTAGACGGCCTGCGCTCGCTCCCGCGCCGTGGTGATCAGGTTGCGGATCTGCTGGTCGTTGGCCCGCCCGGCGGCCGTGTCCGTGTCGAGGGTCTTGCCGTGCTCCTTGATCGACGCGGTCACCGCGTCCACGGCGGCCTGGTAGTTCGACTCCGCCTCCCGCGCCGTCAGCGCTACGCCGTTGATCCGGTCGAACGCCGCCGACAGCCCGCCGGCCGCCGCGATCCCCTCCTGCATGGTCCCGTTGAGGATCTTCTGCCGTTCGTTCAGCGCTTCCGCCCCGGGGATGGCCCTGACGGCGGCGTCCATGACCCCGCCCAGGCCGCCGGCCAGCCCACGCGAGGCGGCGTCGGCGTTCTTCTCTTCGGCGATCATCGCCGCCAGTGTTGGGATGCCGCCACCCGTCCACAGCGCGGACAGCTTCTCCGACGCGCCGTACAGCATCGCCATACCGCCGAGCAGGTCGGTGGTCGCCTGGATGCCGTGGTCCATGGTGGCGAACAGCAGCGTCAGGGCGTGCGCGCCCTCGTCGGCGTGCTCCGACAGGTCCGACAGGGAATCCCCGGCGGCGTCGCCGAGTCGCTCGAACCCGTCGGCGAAAGAGTGGATGACGGGTCCGCCGCGCTCCAGGGCGTCGATGACGCCAGGTAGGGCGTTCTTACCGGCGTTGAGCAGCCCCTGGGTCAGCGGCTCCAGGTGGTCCGAGGCCGCGCCGAACGCCCGCCGGAAATCCGGCTCCAACTCACGGACGGTGGAGCGCACCTCGCCGATCGCGTCGAGGGTTTCGGGTACGAACGACACCGAGGCGCGGCCCATGACCTGCCCGACCTCGTCGCCGAGCTCCTTGCTGGCGGCCTTCACCCGCGCGTCCCGGCCGGCGAGCTTGATACCGCCGATCACACCGCCGATACCGACGCCGCCGACGACCGCACCAGCCACCGCCGTACCGACGACCACCGCCGCGCCAGCGGCCAGCGGGGCGGCGATCGCCAACCCCGCCGGGTTCATGCCAGCCATCGGGACGCGGGCCATGAGCGGGCCGAGGCGGGCGACGAACGACGCGGCGAACCCGGAGGCGGCTTCCTCACCAGACTTGCCGAAGTCGGGCAGGAAATCCTTCGACTTGGTCAGCTTCCGCAGCTCGGCTTGCTGCTTGCGCATCGCCTTGGAGATGTCGAGCCGGTCGGCGGCGTCGGAGGTGCGGGCGAACGCCACCGCGAGAGTCTTCAGCGACCCCTCGACCTCGGCGATCTGCCGGTCGAGGTCGGCCGCGTCCTTCTCGGTCGCATCGAGGCTGTCGCCGAACCGGTCGAGGCCCTTCTCTGCCCGGCCCGCCATGCGGGACACGGTCTCTTCACCGAGCAACCTGACGAGGATGTCGCGCTTATCGGCCACCGCTGGCCCCTTCTGTGGGTGTGGTGGAGGGTGCGGCGTGGCGCGCAGGTCGCACGCGCCACGCCGCAAGATCGGTTACCGGGAGTCGCTGTCCCGGTCCCTGGAACCCAGGCCCTCGCCCGGCGCCGCCACGTCGAGCACCTGGTGCCCGTGCGGCAGCCCCTTGGCGACCGCCGCCCGCACGGTGTCCGCGTCCGGGCCGGTGATCCGGACGACGGTGCGCCGGCCGACAGGGTTCTCGGTCAGCACCTCCCACGTCTTCGCCACGGTGCTGGTGCGCTGCTTGCCTGCCATGGTCAGACCCCCCGATCAGGCGGTGGTCGGGACGTCGAGCATGCGGAACGCCTGCGGCACCAGCACGTCCGAGCCGGTGCGGAACCACAGGAACGCGCCCCGCTGACCCGTCGGCCGGCCGTTCGCGCCCACCAGGTTGGGGATCAGCTCCAGCGTGGTGCCGATCCGGTCCACGATCACGAAGTTGGAGAAGTCCCCATACAGCGCGACGTAGTTATTCGCGGTGGCGGTGGCGCTGATCGACCCGTCCATGTTGCTCAGCTCGTTCAGCCGACGGTTGAGCAGCTGCCCGTTGGTGATCTCCGGGAACTTCAGCGCCCCGGCCGTGGTCTCGAACTGCCGGAACGTGTTGATGATCGCCAGGTGCATCGCCCACTGCGCGCGGGCCTGGAACCGGGCCGGCAGGGCGTTCTGCAACGCGAACGCGTCCGACGCCACGATCGCCTCCGTGCCGGTGGTGTTGATCTCGCTGGCGGTGCCGGCCAGCGCGGTCACGATGCCCTTCGGCTGACCCGACCCCGAACCCGTGGTGTAGGCGGTGGCCATCAGCTGGTCGGCGGAGTCGAGCATCACCTTGCGCAGCTCCTCGAGGAAGTTGCGCCCGTCCATGCCGATCTCGTACGAGTACGGCACGAACGTGTCCCCGAAGTGCACGGGAATCGGGGTGTCGTCGACGGCCGGCGATCCGTCGGCGGCCTGCGCCGCCTCGGCCTTCCACTCGCTGGTGGCGCCGGCCGTGGTCAGTCCGGTCCACGACTCGGTGGCGGTCTGCACGACCCGGGCGATCCGCCGGAGCGGGTTGACGCTGCCGTCGCTGGTGAGGTTCAGCGCCGGGTCGAGCGTCAGGGGCACCATGTAGCCGCCGCTGGCGTCGGTGAGCGACATCGCCCGGGACATCTCCGCCTGCACCCCGGCAACCGCCTGGTAGGCGGCCTGCTCCTGCTGGGTCCACAGCATGTGACCGCGGACCGGGTCGGCGAGCATCTTCACGAACGCCGACCGGTACGCCTCGTCGCCGGTCGTGGTGACCCACCGGGCGGCGATCGACTGGTCCGCCGGAGCGCCGGACCGCTCCACCAGCTCGGTGGCCCGCTCGGCTGCGTGGTCGACCAGCATGCCGGCCTTCGCCGACCGTTCGATGGTGCGCAGCGCCTGGTCCCGCTCACCGGCGCCGCGGGCGCGGCTGGCGTCGTGGCCGTACGGCTGACCCACCGATCCGCCCTCACGGTTCGCCGGGTTCTCCGCGAGCTGACGGATCATGTCCATCTCCTCATCGCGGAGCTTGGCGATCTCGTCGCTGGCGTTCTGCAGGCCCCGGCTCAGCCGGTCGAAACGCTCCTGCTCGCCGGCGGTGAGCTCCCGGTCCGTCGCCGAACGGTGAATCTCGTTCAGCTCGCTGCGGCACCGGTCGTACTTCTCGGTGACGGCCTCACGGTCGCTACGGACGTCCGCAATCCAACGCTTTGCCATGTGTGTCTCTCCTCAAGAGGGCACGGTCAATGAATGACTGCCTGCTCCTGGGAGGCCCGACGGGCGGCCCTGGTCGGATTCCGCGCCGGTACTGGTCGGCGGGGCGGGAGGCTTACGCGGCCCGCGACACCGGCCCCGGGCGCGGCCCGGTGGCAGTTGAATCATAGATCAGTCGTCCGACAGTTCGCCCGGATCGTCGGGCACCTGCCGCACCATGTCGCGCTCCAACGGCTGCAGGTAGGCGTCGTCGGCGAACACCGCCGGGTCGACCACGGCCAGGGGCTGACCGCCCCAGGTGAACCGGAGCAGCCCGTCGTCCTCCACGACACGGATCCCGTGCTCGCCGGTCTCCCGGACGTACGCGATCCGCTGGTCCCTGTCCTGCGCCGGCAGGGCGGCCATCGACTCGGCGAGGATGTACCGCAGCCGGGCGGCCAATCGCACGTTCACGCCGCATCACCTCCGCGCCACACCCGCGGGTCCGGGCTCCACTGCCGGCCGTGGCGCAGCCGCTCGACGACCTGGGCGTCACGCGCCCACCCCGACGAGTACGGGATGCCTTGCCGCTTCAGCCAGCGGTGCAGCTTCCCGGTGCCGTCCGCGTTCGGGAACGTACGCCGTTCCCGGCGCCCGCTCTCCGGGTCGGTCCACTCCACGACGATCATCTGTCGTCACCTCCGTTACGGCCGTGACGCGTCACGCGTCACACCTCCTTGTCACAACGTCGCAGGCACCGGGGGCGGGGTGCCCACGCAAAAGAGCAGGTCCTGACCCTCATCACTTCAGTCGGGCGTCTCTCCCCCCGGTCCGGGGTGGGGGGCAGGCGTTACGCAACGCGTCACAGCGACGCCCCAGGCTCGCCACGCACATAAACGCCTGATGGAAGGAAGTAGGGTCAGGTATGTCCGTTTCGCGTGACGGACCCGCCCCCCTGCCCTACCCATGGCCATCGCCGGTGTCCACGGTGCGCGCGAGTGCGTCGTTGATCAGTTCGCGTAGTTGCTGGTCATCGCCATCGGTGATGATGCGACCGAACTGCACGACCAGCACGACCAGTTGGCCGAGGATGGCGCCAGGGTCGGCGTTGCGGAGGATGTCGGTGAGGGCGTCGAGGTCGCCGTCGAGCCAGCAGCCGAGGATGGCGCACGCGTCGGTCAGGTCCACGGTCCCGCTGGCGTCCTCGGGTACCTGCGTCATGCTGCGTCTCCGTCGTTGGTCGAAGGGAGCGGCGAAGGGAGCGAAGGGGGCGGGGGCACGGACTCCGCCCCCTTCGCGCTGTTGGCGCTCCCTTCGAGGTTGAGAATCCACATCCACCCGGCGTCGAACGCGCCCTTGCGGCTGGTCACGCCGGCCCTCTTCTTGGCCCGCTTGAGGGCGTCGCGGCTGAACCCGTTCTTGTCGCCGGCCTTGAAGATGTCGACCGCTTCGGCCTCGCCGCCGTTGTCCGCGAGGTGCGACCGCAGCCACGCGGCGCAGTCGGTTCGTTCTTCTCGGTCGTCGCTGGCGGAGTCGTTGAGGATGTCGGTGACGGTGCGGTCGGACTCCCCCAGCCACACCAGCCGGCCGACGTGCGCCGGACCGAGCCGGGTCGCCACGGTGCTGTCCTCGATGGCGTACTGAAGCGACGGGAGGTCGAGCTTCCCGAGGCTGTTCTTCGTCTGCGTCATCACCCGACTCCCGTCCTCCCGGTCGACGGCGAAGCCGAACACCGACCGGGGGACGTTCTTGAAGGCGCCCGAACCGGTGATGAGTGAGGACGGGTCGTTGCCGCTGCCCTTGTTGAAGTGGGCGATGCCGAGCACGACGCAGCGGGCACGGTCGGCGAGCCGGGCGAGCGGGTCGAGGGCGGTCCGGACGTCCCGCTCCCGGTGGGTGTCGATCTTCGCGCCGATCGTCGACATGAGCGGGTCGAGCACCAGCAGGGCGGCTCGCAGCCGACGGAGCTCCGCCTCCAACCGGACGTTGTCCAGCGGCAGGGACAGCGTCGTGTCGAGCGCGTCATCCTGGTAGACCTCGCACCGGTACACCATCGACAGGTCGGCGCCGGCCGCCATCAGCCGCGGCACGAGGGTGTGCTTCCACGAGTCCTCTACCGCCGCGTAGATCACCGGTCGGGGTTGGCCGTGAAGCTGTCCGGGCAGGATCCCGCGGGTGATCTGCGCGGCCAGCCAGATACCGAAGCTGCTCTTCCCGGTGCCTTCCCGGCCGGCAGCGACGGACAGCGACCCGGACGGGATCCGGCCCTCGCCGTTGTCCTCCCATGCCCACACGACCGGCTCGGGTTCGATGGCCGACGCCGGGGTCAGCACCAGGCGGCGAGCAGGTGCGGCAATTGCCGCAGGTGTTCGATCCTGAACACCTGCCGGCGGTGCGCAGGTGCAGTAGTCCGGTAGCAGTTCCTGGCACACCGGGCAGAACTGGATGTCGGTCACGCGGCGCACCCGATCGGGGTAGGCGCTGCAGCCTCACGCTCCAGCACGCCGAGGTCGAGCCCGGTCAGGTGGTAGTCGAGGTCAGCCGAACCGGTCGACCGCGTGATGCCGAGCAGGTCATCGAGCTCCGCGGCGATCCGCCGGCGGACGACCACCGGGTCATCGCCGCGGCGGTAGAGCCAGGACAGCACGGCGGGTGCCGGGATGTCGGTCGGGTCGCTAAGATTGGCGGTGACGTCCTCGCCGGCCGTCTTGGCGCCCGTCCCGGATCCAGCCCCGGGGCGGGCGTTGTTCATCTGCGGCATCTCAGGCAGCCGCCGCCCGCTGCTGGTCGAGCCACTTCTCGACGTCGGACCAGCGGTACCGGACGTCACGGCCGACCTTCGAGAACCGCGGGCCTATCCCCCGGTACCGCCACTGCTCCAGCGTCCGGACCGGCTTCTGCATGTACTGCGCGACCTCTTCCGGTGTGGCGAGCGGTTGCCTATCACCCATTTTTGTGCTCCCAACGCGCATGTCTGTGAGTTGGGAGCAGGTTAGCGTGTGGTCTTGTGCTGCGCAACCAACACTCGGTACTGTGCTCTCATGACACAGCCACTGAGTCCGCATCGGGCTATCGCCGCCCGGGTGAGGGATCTCCGTAAGGGCCGCGGCTGGTCCGCGCAGCGGCTCGCGGAGGAGATGACCCGGGTCGGGATCTCGTGGGACCGGTCGATCGTGGCGAACCTGGAGAGCGGCCGACGCCGGGCGGTGAGCGTCGAGGAGTGGCTAGCGCTGTCCTTTGTGCTGGACGTCGCGCCGGTTCACCTGCTCGTGCCTCCGACTGACGACCAGCGGCCGGCCACAGGCGGGTTCGTCGAGGTGCAGCCGGTGGGAACGGTCACGACGACTCCCGGATTCATGCGGGCGTGGGTGCGCGGCCAGACCCCGATCAGCACAGTGGACGCCCGGCGCTACTTCTCCGAGGTGCCGGAATCGGAGTGGCAGGTGCCGGCCGGGCAGTGGACGCCGGAGAACATCGAGCGGCAGAGCGATGCGGTGCGCGGGGCGAAGGAGCGCCGCGATGGCGACCGTTGAGAAGGATCCGAGCCGGCGGAAGACGCCGTACGTCGTCCGCTGGCGCGACGAGGCAGGCAAGCAGCGCAAGCGCGGGTTTGCCAGGAAACTTGACGCTGACAGGTTCCGCGCGGAGGTCGAGCACAAGCTCAACACCGGCAGCTACGTCGACCCTGCCGCCGGGCGGACGACCTTCGAGGCATACGCGGAGCGGTGGCGAGCGATGCAGCCGCACCGGGCCAACACCGCGGCGCGTACCGAATCGCAGCTCCGGCGCCACTGCTACCCGGTACTCGGCTCCCGGCCGCTGGCGCAGATCCGGGCCAGCGAGCTACAGGCGTTCGTGACGGGCCTGGCGGTCTCTCCGTCCTCGGTCCGGCCGATCTGGGCCACCGTGCGGGCGATCCTGTCGGCCGCCGTGCGCGACCGGCTGATCCCATACGATCCGGCCGACCGGATCAAGCTGCCCGAGCTGCCGCGCAAGCAAGTCACCCCGCTCACCGTCGACCAGGTCGACGCGCTGGCCGGAAACATGCTTCCGATGTACCGGGCACTGGTCGTGGTCGGCGCGGCGACTGGGCTGCGGCAGGGTGAGCTGTTCGGCCTACAGGTCGCCGACGTCGACTTCCTCCGGAAGACGCTCACCGTCGACCGGCAGGTCCAGCCCGGCCCGGGGGGAACAGTTGTTCCGGTCCCGCTGAAGAACCGGTCGAGCTACCGGACGCTGCCGGTCGGCCGGGTCGTCGTTGACGCGCTCGCTGCGCACCTGGCCGAGCACAAGGCGACCGGGACGGCGTACGTCTTCCGCGACGAGGCGGGCGAGCCGCTGCACCGGAACCGCTTCAACCGGGACGTCTGGGCGCCGGCACGGACCGCCGCCGGCCTGCCCGAGGTGACCTGCCACGACCTGCGCCACTTCTTCGCGTCGGCGTTGATCCGGGCGGGCCTGTCGGTGAAGGTCGTCAGCGACCGGCTCGGCCACGCGAACGCAGCGCAGACGCTCGGCGTGTACGCCCACCTCTGGCCGGACGACGACGACCGGTCGCGCGAGGCGATCGACGACGTCTTCCGGCGCGATGTGCCCACCATGCGCCCAAGCAAGGAGGCGTGATCTATGAAACCGCAGGTCAGAGCACGTCCACCGCCCGCCCCACCTATTTGGCGTTGAAGTAGTTCGCCTCCGGGTGGTGCACCACGATCGCGTCCGTCGCCTGCTCCGGCACGAGCTGGAACTCCTCGGACAGCTGCACCCCGATCCGATCCGCGCCCAGCAGCCCGACGATCTTCGCCCGGTCCTCCAGGTCCGGGCAGGCCGGGTAGCCGAACGCGTACCGACAGCCCCGGTAGTCGTTGCGCAGCAGGCCGGCCAGGTCCGCCGGATCGTTCTCGGCGACCGTACCGCCGCCGGGCAGGACCAGCTCGGAGCGGATCCGCCGGTGCCAGTACTCGGCGAGCGCCTCGGTGAGCTGCACGGACAGGCCGTGCACCTCCAGGTAGTCGCGGTACTCGTTGCCGGCGAACATCTTCGCGGTGTACTCGCTGATCGGCTGCCCGACGGTGACCAGCTGCAACGCCACCACGTCCAGCTGGTCGCCCTTGGGTCGGAAGAAGTCGGCCAGGCAGAGCCGACGCTCCTGCCGCTGCCGGGGGAAGGAGAACCGGGCCCGCTCGACGCTGCCGTTCTCGTCGAGCACCACCAGGTCGTTGCCCTCGGCGTACGCGGGGAAGTAGCCGTACACCACCGCCGCCTCGAGGACCTTGTCGGCGATCAGCCGATCCAGCCAGTAGCGCAGCCGGGGCCGGCCCTCGGTCTCCACCAGCTCCTCGTACGACGGGCCCTTGCCGCCCCGGGCGCCGCGCAGCCCCCACTGCCCGAGGAAGGTGGCCCGCTCGTCGAGCAGCGCCGCGTAGTCGGCCAGCGGCACCCCCTTGACCACCCGGGTGCCGAAGAACGGCGGGGTGGGCACCTCCACGTCGGAGGCCACGTCGGAGCGGACCGAGGCGTCGTGCAGCTCGGGCAGCGCCTCGGTGACCATCGTGCGCTGCCGCTCCCGGCGGGCCCGCCGGGCGGCCAGGGCGGCCTCCCGCTCCGGGTCGACGACCGGCGCGCCGCCGCGCTTGGCGGTCATCACCCGGTCCATCAGGGACAGCCCCTCGAAGGCGTCGCGGGCGTAGTGCACCTGGCCGGGGAACATCGACCGCAGGTCGTCCTCGACGTACGCGCGGGTGAGCGCGGCCCCGCCGAGCAGCACCGGCCAGCGTTCGGCCACCCCTCGGGAGGCCATCTCGGCCAGGTTCTCCTTCATGATGACGGTGCTCTTGACCAGCAGGCCGGACATCCCGATCGCGTCGGCCCGGTGCTCCTCGGCGGCGTCCAGGATCGCGGTGATCGGCTGCTTGATGCCGATGTTGACGACCTCGTAGCCGTTGTTGGACAGGATGATGTCGACCAGGTTCTTGCCGATGTCGTGGACGTCGCCCCGGACGGTGGCGAGCACGATGCGGCCCTTGCCGCCGTCCTCGGCCGTCTCCATGTGCGGCTCCAGGTAGGCCACCGCGGTCTTCATCACCTCGGCGGACTGCAACACGAACGGCAGCTGCATCTGCCCGGAGCCGAACAGCTCGCCGACGACCTTCATGCCGTCGAGCAGCAGGTCGTTGATGATCGACAGCGGCGATCGGCCGCCGGCCATCGCCGCGTCCAGGTCGGTTTCCAGGCCGTTGCGCTCGCCGTCGACGATCCGCCGCTTGAGCCGCTCGTCCAGCGGCAGCGCGGCCAGCTCCTCGGCCCGCCCGGCCCGCGCCGAGGCCGCGTCCACGCCCTCGAATGCCTCGATGAACCGCTGCACCGGGTCGTACCCCTCGCGGCGCCGGTCGTAGATCAGGTCCAGCGCCACCTCGCGCTGCTCGTCCGGGATCCGACTGATCGGCAGGATCTTGCTGGCGTGCACGATGGCGCTGGTCAGGCCGGCCTGCTGGCACTCGTTGAGGAACACCGAATTGAGGACCTGGCGGGCCGCCGGGTTGAGGCCGAACGAGACGTTGGAGACGCCGAGGGTGAAGTTGACGCCGGGGTAGCGGCGGGCGATCTCCCGGATCGCCTCGATCGTCTCGATGCCGTCGCGCCGGGTCTCCTCCTGCCCGGTGGCGATCGGGAAGGTCAGCGCGTCGATGAGGATGTCGGAGCGGTCCATCCCCCACCGTCCGGTGAGGTCCTCGATCAGGCGGCCCGCGATTCGGACCTTCCACTCGGCGGTCCGCGCCTGCCCCTCCTCGTCGATCAGCAGCGCCACCACGGCGGCGCCGTGCTCCTTGACGACCGGCATCACCCGGGCGTAGCGGGACTCCGGCCCGTCACCGTCCTCGAAGTTCACCGAGTTGACCACGCACCGGCCGCCGAGCATCTCCAGCCCCGCCTCGATCACCGCCGGCTCGGTGGAGTCCAGCATGATCGGCAGGGTGGAGGCGGTGGCGAAGCGCCCGGCCAGCTCGCGCATGTCCTGCGTGCCGTCCCGGCCGACGTAGTCGACGCAGAGGTCGAGCAGGTGCGAGCCGTCCCGGGCCTGGCTCCGGGCGATCTCCACGCACGCCTGCCAGTCGGCGGCGAGCATCGCCTCGCGGAACGCCTTGGAACCGTTGGCGTTGGTCCGCTCCCCCACCATCAGCACCGAGGCGTCCTGCGCGAACGGCACCGGGTGGTAGATCGAGGAGACGCCGGCCTCGTGCCGCGGCTCGCGCGGCGTCGGGGTCGTGCCGTGCAGCCGCTCGGCCAGCACCCGGATGTGCTCCGGCGTGGTGCCGCAGCAACCGCCGACCAGCGCCACGCCGTACTCGGCGACGAACCGCTCCAGCGCGTCGGCCAGCTCCACCGGGGTCAGCGGGAAGTACGCCCCGTCCGCCGTCAGCACCGGCAGGCCGGCGTTCGGCATCACCGACAGCGGGATCCGGGAGTGCTGGGACAGGTAGCGCAGGTGCTCGCCCATCTCGGCCGGGCCGGTCGAGCAGTTCAGTCCGATCAGGTCCACGCCCAGCGGCTCGATGGCCGCCAGCGCCGCCCCGATCTCGCTGCCCACCAACATGGTGCCGGTGGTCTCCACCGCCACGTGGCAGATGATCGGCACCTTCCGGCCCAGCTCGGCCATCGCCCGGTGGCAGCCGACCACCGCCGCCTTGACCTGGAGCAGGTCCTGGCAGGTCTCCACGATCAGCGCGTCCGAGCCACCCTCGATCAGGCCGGCGGCGTTCTCCTGGTACGCGTCGCGCAGCGTCGCGTACGCGGTGTGCCCGAGGGTGGGCAGCTTGGTGCCCGGCCCGATCGAGCCGAGCACGAACCGGGGCCGCTCCGGGGTGCCGTACGCGTCGGCGGCCTCCCGGGCCAGGCGCGCGCCGGCCGCGGAGAGCTCCCGGATCCGCTCCGGGATGTCGTACTCGGCGAGGTTGGCGAGGTTGGCGCCGAAGGTGTTGGTCTCCACGCAGTCGGCCCCGGCGGCCAGGTACGCCTCGTGCACGCCGCGCACCACGTCAGGACGGGTGACGTTGAGGATCTCGTTGCACCCCTCCAGCCCCTCGAAGTCGTCGAGGGTCAGGTCGGCAGCCTGCAACATCGTCCCCATCGCCCCGTCGGCGACGAGGATCCGGTCGGCCAGCACATCCAGCAACGAAGTCCGCACGGGTTCAGGTTAATCCGACGATGCGCCGGTTGGTCCACAGCCGTAGCCGGTCCCACATTCTGCCAGCGGGACCGCGCATCCCTTTCGTACCCTTTCGGCGGCCCGCCGGCGTGGCGGACCGGCGCGGCCGACCGGCCGCACCTGGCGCCGCCACGTAGGCTGGCGGACGTGAAGGACATCAGGGACGCCACCGTGCACGGCGGGCGGAGGACCGGGTCGGCGCCCGGCGCCGTCGGCGACGAGCAGGGTGAGGTGACGGCGTGACCGAGTTCGACGGGCTGCCGGTGCTGCGGTCCCCGGTGGCGATCGCCGCCTTCGAGGGCTGGAACGACGCCGCGGACGCCTCCACCGCCGCCGTGGAGCACCTGGAGCAGGTCTGGCAGGCCCGCCCGGTCACCGAGCTGGACCCGGAGGACTTCTACGACTTCCAGGTGAGCCGCCCGACCATCACGATGGCCGAGGGTGAGACCCGGCGGGTCGAGTGGCCCACCACGAAGTTCATGGTGGCCAGCCCGGAGGGCACCGAGCGGGACGTGGTCCTGATCCGGGGCATCGAGCCCAGCATGCGTTGGCGCACCTTCTGCGAGCAGGTGCTGGAGATCTGCCACAGCCTGGAGGTCGAGCGGGTGGTGCTGCTCGGCGCGCTGCTGGCCGACGTGCCGTACACCCGTCCCCTGCCGATCAGCGGCAGCGCCTCCGACGCCGAGGCCGCCCAGCGCTACCAGCTCACCCCCACCCGCTACGACGGGCCGACCGGCATCGTCGGGGTGTTGCAGGACGCCTGCACCCGGGCCGAGGTCGACGCGGTGTCGTTCTGGGTGCACGTGCCGCACTACGCCAACAACCCGCCCTGTCCGAAGGCCACCCTGGCCCTGCTGCACCGGGTCGAGGACGTGCTCGACCTGCCGGTGCCGATGGCCGACCTGGCCGAGGAGGCCGCCGAGTGGGAGCAGCGGGTGCGCGGCGCCGCCGAGCAGGACGCCGAACTCGGTGAGTACGTCCGCGAGCTGGAGGAGCGGGTCGGCGACGCCGGCATCACCCCACTGACCGGGGACGAGATCGCCCAGGAGTTCGAGAAGTACCTGCGCCGCCGGGGCGGTTCCGCCGGCCCCACGGCCGGTTCCTGGTAACGCCCTTCCCCACCGAGTCACCGGCCCCGGACGTTCGCGTCCGGGGCCGTTCTGCGCGTGTCCGGGGTGGCGCGGGTCACGCCGCGTAGGGCATCCTAGGAACCTAGTGGTATGAGGAGGCGGGTGTGCAGATCAACCCGGGGGCCGCCGAGTTCCCGCACCGGCAGATCGCCGCGCAGCTCAAGACCCAGGTGCGCCGCGGCGACTGGGCACCGGGCGAGCGGCTGCCGTCCATCCCGGCCATCGCCGAGATGTTCGGCGTGGCGAAGCAGACCGTCCAGCGCGCCGTCGACCAGTTGCGGGTCGAGGGCATCCTGATCACCAAGCCCGGCTCGGGTACGTACGTGCGGGGCACCCGACGCCGGCTCAACCGGCTCTCCCGGGGCCGCTACGGCGGCTTCCGCGGCTACCACACCGACCTGGCCGCCCGGTACCGGCAGCAGCTGGTCTCCGTCGGCCGCTCCCCCGCCCCGCCGGAGGTCGCCGACGCCTTCGGGGTGGCCGACGGCGCCGAGCTGCTCTGCCGCCGACACCTGGTACGCACCGAGGACTCGCCGGTGGAGGTGGGCGCCTCCTGGTTCCTCCCGGCCGACACCGCGGGCACCTCGCTGGAGCGGGCCGAGGCGTTCGGCCGCCCGCTCTACCAGGAGGCCGAGGAGGCCACCGGCCGCCGGTACGTCTCGGCCACCGACACGATCAGCGCCCGCCAGCCCAGCCGGGAAGAGGCGGAGACCCTGCAGATCCGGCCGGACACCCCGGTGCTGCACCTGCTGCACGTCGCCTTCGACGAGAAGCGCAAGCCGATCGAGGTGGCCCAGGCCACCTGGCCGGGCCCGATGACCACCCTCACCGAGGAGTACAAGATCCCCGCCCCCGCCCCGGACCAGGACCCGGACCCCGGCCTGGTACTCGGCTGACCCCTTCCGCACCCCGGTGCGGGACCCCAGCCGCGGCGAGCGCGGCCAGCAGCCTGAGCCGACTGCCACCGCCCGACCCTCATGATCGAGTCGCATCCACCGACACGACACGCCGTCGACGGTGTCGGTAAATGCGACTGGATCATGGTGCTGCGACCCGGGGCGGCAACCGCCGGGGCGGTTGCCGCCGGCCGAGGCTCAGAGGCGGATGCCGAGAAGGGCGTCCACGGTGTCGGCGAAGAGGGCCGGCCCCTGCGGGTCGTCGCCGGTACCGGCCAGGGCGCGGTCGGCCCAGTCGTCGGCCAGCGCCAGGGCGCCGGGGCTGTCGAGGTCGTCGGCGAGCCGGGCGCGTACCCCGGCCAGGAAGTCCGCCCCGGACGGCCCGGCGGGCGCGGCGGCGGCCCGCCGCCAACGGTCCAGGCGCGCCTGCGCGGTGTGGAGCAGGTCGTCGGACCAGGCGCGGTCGGCGCGGTAGTGCCCGGACATCAGGCCCAGCCGCACCGCCATCGGGTCGACCTTGTCGGCGCGCAGCCGGGAGACGAAGACCAGGTTGCCCTTCGACTTCGACATCTTCTCGCCGTCCAGGCCGATCATGCCGGCGTGCACGTAGTGGGCGGCGAAGGGCGCCTCGCCGGTGAGCCGCTCGGCGTGCGCGGCGGAGCACTCGTGGTGCGGGAAGAGCAGGTCGTTACCGCCGCCCTGCACGTCGATCCGGTCACCGAGCAGGTTCAGCGCGATCACCGCGCACTCGATGTGCCAGCCGGGGCGGCCGGCGCCCAGCTCACCACCGGGCCAGGACGGCTCGCCCTCGCGGGCGCCGCGCCACAGCAGCGGGTCGAGCGGGTCGCGCTTGCCGGCCCGGTCGGGGTCGCCGCCGCGCTCCGGGAAGATCTCCAGCATCTGCTCGCGAGTCAGGTTCGACTCGTAGCCGAACTCCGGGGCGGCGCTGACGTCGAAGTAGATGTCGCCGGTGCCGTCGTCGAGCCGGTACGCGGCACCGTCCTTGAGCAGGACGAGGACCTTCTCGGCGATGTCCGGGATCGACTCCACCGCGCCGACGTAGTGCGCCGGCGGGATGATCCGCAGCGCCTCCATGTCCTCCCGGAACAGCGCGGTCTCCCGCATCGCCAGGACCTTCCAGTCCTCGCCGTCGCGCGCCGCGCGCTCCAGCAGCGGGTCGTCGATGTCGGTGACGTTCTGCACGTACCGCACGGTCAGGCCCGCGTCGCGCCACATCCGCTGCACCAGGTCGAACGTGATCATGGTGGCGGCGTGGCCGAGGTGGGTGGCGTCGTACGGGGTGATGCCGCAGACGTACATGGTGGCCGCGCCGTCGGGGCGGCTGGGGTGGAGGCCGCGCCGCGCCGAGTCGTACAAGCCCAGTGGCCCGCCGCCGCCCGGCAGCCGTGGCACCTCGTGTCCCGCCCAAGACTCCATGACCATCAGCCTAACGAGCCGTCAGGCGGCGGGCAGGCACCCCACGGGTGATCAACGTGACAGCGACTCACATGGGGGGCCAGGGCATCGCCGGCCAGTCCTGCGAGGGCTGCGGGTAGCACCCGGTCTCGCGCAGCCGGTCGATCCGCGCCGCCAGCTCGGCGATCTCCCCGAGCGTCAGGTGGTCGGACAGCTCCTCGCCCAGCTCACCGGCGACCTGACCGGCCAGGACGTCGAGCATCTCCACCGCGTCCGGCGGGAGTTGCCGGCCGGCCCAGCCCCAGAGCACCGTGCGCAGCTTCTCCTCCACGTGGAAGCAGACGCCGTGGTCGACGCCGTAGAGGCGGTCGTCCGGGCCCACCAGCACGTGGCCGCCCTTGCGGTCGGCGTTGTTCAGCACCGCGTCGAGCACCGCCAGCCGGGCCAGCCGCGGGTCGTCGGCGTGCGCCAGGGCGTACGCGGCGCCGTCGTCGTCGCGGGCCGCGGCGACCGGGAACCAGCGCGGCGGCACCGCCTCGGCGGGTACGAAGCCGACCAGCGGCTCGGCGTCGTCCGGCTCGTCGATCCAGAGCTGGCAGGAACCGGGGCCGAACGGGCCGTCGCGGAGCACGGTCGGCGGCACCAGGTCCCAGCCGGTGGCCCGGGAGACCAGGTAGGCGGCGACCTCCCGGCCGGCCAGGGTGCCGTCGGGGAAGTCCCAGAGCGGCCGCTCGCCGCGCACCGGCTTGTAGACGCAGCGGGCCGTCCGCCCGCCGAGGGTCAGGATTCCGCGCAGGGTGGTGTTGGAGGCGTCGACCAGCCGCCCCTCCAGGGCGAGCTCACCGTCGCGCAGCAGCCGGAGCGCCGCGCTGCCGTCCTGGCGGGGCTGCAACTCCGACGACGTCACCGGTGGTAACCGTTGTGCCGCGGGCAGAGGTGCCCGGCGGGGTCGAGCGGCTGGCCACAGAGCGGGCAGGGCGGGCGGCCGGCGTTGACCACCCGGCGGGCCCGCTCGATGAACTCGCGGGTCGCCTCGGGGGTGAGCCGCACCCGGAGCCGGTCGAGGTCCTCGTCCGGTTCCTCGACGTCGTCCTCGTCGTCGTCCTCCTCGTCGCCCAGCTCGACCTCGACCTCCGCCTCGCCGGCGGCGATCGCCTCGATCACCACGGTCGCGCTGTCGACGTCGAAGGCCAGGCCGAGGGTGCCGACCCGGAACTCCTCGTCGACCGGGGTGTCCAGCGGGTCGTTGTCGCCGACGAGGGTGGGCGCGGCCTCGGGCAGGTCGACGCCGAACCGGCGCTGGGCCTCGGCGAGCAGCTCCTCCAGCTTCTCGGCGAGCAGGGACACCTGCACCTTCTCCAGCGCGACGCTGACCAGCCGGCCACCACCGCGCGCCTGGAGGAAGAACGTCCGCTCCCCCGGCGGCCCGACGGTCCCGGCGACGAACCGCTCCGGCGGCTCGAAGGCGTGCACCTGGTGGGTCATACCCACGACCCTATCCGGCACACGGAGGCGTCGCGCACCGCACCGAGGGTGGTTCAGCCGAGGGCGAAACGCCCGCAGCCGCTTGCGCCGCGCCGGGCGTGGCGGGCCGCCTCACCCGGCCGCCCCCGCGCCGCCGCCGACCGCGGCGTCCGAGTCGGTCGGCCGGGTGGCCCGCCGGCGCCGCTTGCGCGGCGGCGGCACCAGCCCGGCGAGGTCACCGCCGGTGTCGTTGAGCCGGACCAGGAAGGGCCGCAGCGGCGTGTAGCGGATCGCGGTGACCGACGCCGGGTCCGCGACGATGCGCTGGAAGAGATCCAGGTGTACGCCGAGCGCGTCCGCCACGATGGCCTTGATCACATCGCCGTGGCTGCACGCCAGCCAGACCGCCTCCGGCCCGTGCTCGGCGGTGACCGCAGCGTCCCAGGTGCGCACCGCGGCGACCGCCCGCGCCGCCATGGCCGCCATCGACTCGCCCTCGGGGAAGACCACCGCGCTCGGGTGCTGCTGCACCACCGGCCAGAGCGGCTCCCTGGCCAGCTTCTTCAGCGGCTGCCCCTCCCAGGCGCCGTAGCCGCACT
This sequence comes from Micromonospora sp. A200, assembly GCF_029893845.1. Classification (NCBI taxonomy): domain Bacteria; kingdom Bacillati; phylum Actinomycetota; class Actinomycetes; order Micromonosporales; family Micromonosporaceae; genus Micromonospora; species Micromonospora sp. A200. The sequence goes on from NZ_JARXXY010000008.1 coordinate 21,603, forward strand.
CGATCAGGCCCTCCTCGACCACCGGCTGCACCTGCGGCAACGCCAGCTCCAGGGTCTGCCGGCAGCGGATCAGCGGGCTGGTCACCACGGTGGCCAGGGGCAGGGCGCGCAGCCGCTCGCCGACCGCGGTGGCCTGGGCCCGGCCGGTGTCGTCCAGCTCGACCGGCTGGCGGCCGGCCAGCCCGCCGTCGGCGTTCGCCGTCGTCCGGCCGTGTCGCAGAAGCAGAAGGGTCGCCACGACACCACCCTAGGCGTAGGCCGGAGACGCGACGGCCCCCGGCACCGAGGTGTCGGGGGCCGTCGCCGGCGGTCGTCGCCGGTACGCCTTAGGTGGCCTTGATCGTGCCGGTGAGCAGCAGCGCGAGCACCAACGTGCCGAGCGCCACCCGGTAGAGCACGAAGACGTACAGGGTGTGGTGGGCCACGTAGCGCAGCAGCCAGGCGATCGCGGCGTAGCCGATGGCGAAGGCGATCGCGGTGGCCACCACCATCTGCGCCACGCTCGGCACCGAGGTGCCCGGCGCGGCCGGTTCGAACACGTCACCGACGCTGAAGATCCCGGACATCACCACCGCCGGGATGGCCAGCAGGAACGAGTACCGCGCCGCCGCCTCCCGGGTGAGGTTGAGCAGCAGGCCGGCGGTGAGCGTGCCGCCGGAGCGGGACACCCCGGGGATCAGCGCCATCGCCTGGGCGAAGCCCATCACCACGCCGTCGCGCATCCGGAAGTTCTCCAGGGTGCGGGTCTGCCGTCCCCAGTACTCGGCGAAGGCGAGCACGAAGGCGAACACGATCAGGGTGGTGGCGACCACCCACAGGTTGCGGCCGGCGGTGCGGATCTGGTCCTTGAACACAAAGCCGAACAGCCCGATCGGGATCGAGCCGACGATCACGTACCAGCCCATCCGGTAGTCGAGGCTGGCGCGTACCGAGCGGTCCCGCAGGCCGAGCAGCCAGGTGCGGGTGATCCGCCAGATGTCCTTGGCGAAGTAGATCAGCACCGCCGCCTCGGTGCCCAGCTGGGTCACCGCGGTGAAGGAGGCGCCGGCGTCCCGGTCGAAGAAGATCGCGGAAGTGATCCGCAGGTGTCCCGACGAGCTGACCGGCAGGAACTCGGTGAGTCCCTGGACGATGCCCAGGACGATGGCTTCGACCCAGGTCACTCGCCGACCCCGGACAGCTCCAGCGCCTCGGCGACGGTACGCAGGGTCTGCACGCCGCTGTCCCGGTCGGCGACGAAGAGGGTCACCGAGAGGGTGGTCACGCCCGCCGCGGCGTACTCGCGCATCCGCTCGGCGATGCGCTCCTTGGGGCCGAGCAGCGAGGTGCGGTCGATGAACTCCATCGGCACCGCGGCGGCCGCGTCGCGCTGGCGCTTGGCCAGGTAGAGGTCCTGCACCTCGCGGGCGGCGTCGCCGTAGCCCATCCGGGTGGCGAGCTGGTTGTAGAAGTTCTGCTGGCGGCTGCCCATCCCGCCGACGTAGAGCGCGGCGTACCAGCGGACCAGCTCGGCGCAGGTGGCGATGTCGTCGCCGACCACCACCGGCACGGAGGGGACCACGTCGAAGCCGGCCAGTTCCTTGCCGGCCCTGGCCCGGCCGGCGCGCACCGAGGCGAGCTGCTCCTCGGCGAACTCCGGGGCGTAGAAGACGGCCAGCCAGCCGTCGGCGACCTCGCCGGCCAGCTCCAGGTTCTTCGGGCCGACGGCGGCCAGGTAGATCGGGATGTGCTCGCGGGGCGGGTGGAAGCCCAGCCGCAGCGCCTTGCCGGGGCCGTCGGGCAGCGGCAGCGTGTAGTGCTCGCCGTCGTAGGCCACCTCCTTGCGGGCCACCGCGAGCTTCACGATGTCGACGTACTCGCGGGTGCGGGCCAGCGGCTTGGCGAACCGCACGCCGTGCCAGCCCTCGGAGACCTGCGGCCCCGAGACGCCCAGGCCGAGCCGGAACCGGCCGCCGGAGAGCGCGTCGATGGTGGCCGCGGTCATCGCGGTCATGGCCGGGGTCCGGGCGGGGATCTGCATCACCGCGCTGCCCACGTCGATCCGTTGGGTCTGGCCGGCCATCCAGGCCAGCATGCTGGGCGAGTCGGAGCCGTAGGCCTCCGCCGCCCACACCACCGAGTAACCGAGCCGGTCCGCCTCCTGGGCAAGTGCCAGGTGGTCGGCGGGCGTGCTCCACGCCGTCTGGTATCCAAGGCTGAGCCCGAGTCGCACTGGATCCTCCCCCATCCGCACCACAGGTCGCACCAGGGTACGCAATGGCGGCGGTGGACCCGATCACCGGCTCACCCGGGCCCGCCGGGGTGCCCGGCGACCAGCGCGGGGCCCGGCCACGGTCGGATCGGCGACGTGGCGGGCAGAGATGACGGGAGCGAGGATATCCGTGACGCCAGGTTCGAAATAAGGTTCACCCATGCAACAGCGACCGCTCGGCCGAAGCGGGCTGGCGGTTTCCCGGCTCGCGCTCGGCACCATGACGTGGGGCCGGGACACCGACGCCGACGACGCGGCCGCCCAGCTGAAGAGTTACCTCGACGCGGGCGGCAACCTCGTCGACACCGCGGATGTCTTCGGCGACGGTGACGCCGAGTCGGTGCTCGGCTCGCTGCTGGGCGCCCTGGTCCCCCGCGACGAGCTGCTCATCGCCACCAAGGCGGGGCTGCGGCCGGGCAGCGGCCGGCGCCGGGACGGCTCGCGCGGGCACCTGCTGCGCACCCTGGACGCCTCGCTGCGCCGCCTGGGCACCGACCACGTCGACCTGTGGCAGGTCCACGGGTACGACCCGGACACCCCGCTGGAGGAGACCCTGGCGGCGCTGGACCACGCGGTGGCCAGCGGCCGGGTCCGCTACGTCGGCGTGTCGAACTTCTCCGGCTGGCAGACCGCCCGCGCCGCCGCGTGGCAGGCGGCCTGGCCGGGGCGCGCCCCGGTGATCGCCGCGCAGGTGGAGTACTCGCTGCTGGAGCGGGGCGTCGAACGGGAGGTGCTGCCGGCCTGCGGCGCGCTCGGGCTGGGCGTGCTGCCCTGGTCCCCGCTGGGCCGTGGGGTGCTCACCGGCAAGTACCGGCACGGCCGGCCGGCCGACTCGCGGGCCGCCTCGCCGCACTTCGAACGGTTCGTCGCCACCTACCTGGAGCCGCGCTGCTCCAGCATCGTGGAGGCGGTGGCCACCGCCGCCGGCGGGCTGGGCGTGTCGCCGATGGAGGTGGCGCTGGCCTGGATCCGGGACCGGCCGGGCGTCACCGCACCGATCCTGGGCGCCCGTACGGTGGGGCAGCTCCTCGGCGCGCTGCAGGTGGAGCGGATGACCCTGCCGGCGGAGATCACCACGGCGCTGGACGACGTCTCGGCGGTGCCGGTGGGCTACCCGGAACGCGACGGCTGAGGCCGTTGTCCGGGCCGGCGGGCAGGCCGGCCGGTGCGCGCCGGGCGGATCAGTCGAGGGTGGGCCGGTCGCCGGGGATCTCCCGGACGGCGGCCAGGAAGCGGGCCTGGTCGTCGCGGGTGGCCGGGTTGACGATCCGGATCCACGAGCCGTCGTCGAAGTGCAGCGTCGCCGGGAACTGCATCAGCCGCGCCGACCCGTGGTCGCAGTCGATCCGGGTGATCCGCCGCCGCTCCACGCTCCACAGCAGCCGCGGCTCGCGCCGGTCCGGCCGGCCCTCGTCCGGGCGGCGCCCCATCCGCAGCAGGTGCAGGTGGGTGTCGGTGACCGCGAACGGGGTGCCGGTGTAGCGCTCCAGGAACAGCAGCAGGCTGCCGGCGAGGGTGGCCAGGTCGCCGCTGAAAGCGTACCGGCGGCGGTAGGCGATCTCGGCGAGCTGGTCGGCGAGCGGGCGGTGCTGGCTGAGCCGGAACAGCGCCCGGAACGCCTCCTGCTCAGCGGTGAGCGGCAGCACCGGCCGGGGTTGCGGGACCGCCGGGGTGGGCTCGACGGCCACCTCCCGACCGGCCGCCTCGGGCAGCCCCGCCGCGAGCGCGGCCGCCTTCCCGGGCAGCAGCAGCACCCCGGCCACGATCCGGACCGGGGTCAGCACCGCCTCCACCCAGGCCACCGGGTTGACGATGTTCAGCAGCCCGAACAGCGCCCGAGGATCGAGCGCCTCGGCGACCTCGGTGCCGACGTGGTCGACGAACTGGCTGCCGGCGCGGTGCGTCTCGTGCGCCCGCACCGGGGCCAGGCCGACGTAGCGCAACTCCTGCCCGGTCACCAGGGGGGCGACCAGGGCCCGCTCCGGCTCGTCGGAGGTGCGGAACTCGTCCCGCAGCGCGCGGGCCCGGTCGCGGGCCACCCGCGCGCCGTCGCGCACCGCGTCGCCGAGCCGCCCGAGCCGTCCCCACGCACCCGTCACGCCGTACCTCCTTGGTCGCCGGTCAACGGCCCGCCGGCTGCTGCTCGGCGGGCGGCTGCCCGAAGACATTCTGGTCGATCCAGTCGGCGCCGCCCTGCACCACGTCGCCGATCTCGTCCTTGACCAGGTCGGAGCCGGGCACCGACAGGCCACTGACCAGGGCGGTGCCACCCCACACCGCCCCGTGCACGACCGAGTTCGGCACGTTCCAGGGCAGGTTGGTCGCCCAGTCCCGGGCGATCATCCGACCGCCGTCGGCCAGGCCGTGCGCCCGCAGGGCGCCGGCCCGATCGAGCAGCCCCATGTCGAACGGCGACCCGGACTTGCCGAGCTTGAAGGTGCCCTGCGCCGGGTCGGTGATCTTGTGGAACCACTTGTCGGCCTTGCCGGCGGCGCGCCGCTTGTCGATCGCCTTCTGCCCCGTCCGCAGGGCCTTCTGCTTGTCCACCAGCTTGTCCAGGTGGTTGCGCAGCTTGCGCAGGTAGAGCATGACCCGCTGGAGCAGCCGGATGACCTTCTGCAGGTGGGTGGCGAGCGGACGGATGATCTTCAGCGACCGGGTGAGCACGATCATGCCGCGGGTCACGGTGACCGCCAGGCCGGCCGCCCAGGACGCCCCGGCGGTGAACGGCGCCATGAGCAGGGCGGTCACCAGGGTGATCAGCATCCAGTTGACGAACTCGACGCAGAGGTCGACCAGTACCTCGTGCACGACCTGCAGGGCCTCGGCGACCCCGCGCAGGTACTCGGCGGTGGCGGTGAACTGCCCGGCCACGTCCAGCAGCTGCTGCTCGACCTCGGCGAGGCGCTTGCCGTACGCCTCCCCCGCCGGCGACCGCCAGCCGGGCTGCTCGGCCTCGCGCACGCCGCGGTGGCTCAGCGCCAGCTCACGCACCTGGGCGGCGAGGGCGTCCCAGTCACCGGCCCGGGCGCGCAGCGCCTCCGGCTCGCCGTCGACCATGTCGACCAGCTGGATGAGCGGCCAGGCCAGGGTGCGGCAGACGCTGTCGACCACGTCCTCCACCCCGGACAGCGCGTTGTCGATGCCGTTCCAGAGCTGGACGGCGCTACCGGCGGGTCCGCTCACCGGCCCATCCCCTCGCGCATCGCCCGGAAGCCGGAGTCGATGTCCTGCTCGTTGCGCTCGTACGACTCGGCGGTGGATCCCAGCGCCGCCCCGACGCGGGTGAACGCGTCCTGACCGGCCCGGAACAGCGTCGTGCCGTCGGCGACCTGCTCGGCGTACTTGGCGCGCAGCATGTCGCTGGCGAACGGCAGGTGACCGAAGGCGCCGTCGGGCAGGTCACCCGCGGCCACCACCCTGCTCTCCAGCGCGCCCAGCGCGTTGGCCACTCCGGTGGCGGCCGCCTCCAGCCGTTTCACGGCCGTCACGTCCACTTCGATGTCAGCTGCCATCGCCGTTCCTCCCCCGCATCCGACGCGGGTCGAAGATACGATTCCCCGGCCTCCGGCCGCCACCCCGGCCCGAGGAGGAACCAAGGGGGAGGAAGCCCGCATGACTGATCCGCTGTCCGGTCTGGACGCGCTCGCCGGCCGGCTCGCCGACATCGAACGCCGCTTCGCCGGGCTGCACGCCGGCCTCGACGACGTCGACGGCACCGCCACCGACGACACTAGTCTGGTGTCGGCCACCGTGGACGCCACCGGAGGTCTCACCGACCTGACCTTCGAGCCGGCGGCGCTGCGCTCCGGCAGCGCCGACCTGGCGAGGATGGTGCTGGAGGCGTACCGGCGGGCCCGGGCGGCGGCGACCGCCCAGCTCGACGAGCGCACCGAGGGTCTCGACGCGACGCTCGGGGCGGGCCTGACCGAGCTGTTCGGCAAGCCGGGCGACTTCGCGGCGTTGGGCCGCCTGGAGGAGGCCGTCGCCCGACTCGGCGCCCTGGACGCCCGGCTGCCGAGGCCGCCGGCGTGACCGCGACCGGCTGGCCGGAGATCGTGGCCCGGCTGCACCGCACGCTCGTCGCCTGCGACCGGGACACCGACCTGGAACTCAGTGCCGGGTCGCGCCGGCTCCGGCTGTCCGTGCGCCTCGACACCGTCGAGGGCCACTGCCCCGGGTACGAGGGGCAGCGGCTGGCCGAGCTGGGCTGGCGGCCCGCCGACGACGGCGACTGGTGGTACGCCACCCCGCGTACCGCCGAGGGCCTGCACTGGTGGAGCGGCTTCGCCGCCCGGACCGCCGCCGTCGCGCTGACCGCCGACCCGGCCGCGCTCTCCTGTCGGGTGCTCCCGCTCGACAGCGGGGCGGAACCGCCGACGGCAACCCGCGTCGAGGCGACCGACAAAGCCGGGTCTGGTGTCGGCGCGCCCGCACCGGCCGGCGGCGGCGTCGCCGTGCCAGCGGGCGTCGGCGTCGCGGTGCCGGTCGAGGCCGGCGCCGGCGTTCCCGCGCCGCTGGAGGGCGGCGCCGGAGCCGACGCGACGGCCGCCGAGGTCGCCTCCCCCGGGGATACGGTCGCGGACGGCGGCGGGTCGCGCCCGGCCGAGCCGGAGCCGGCCGAACTGCTCGCCCGGGCAGCGGCCGCGCACGACCTGCCCCGCTACCTGGGGGTCCTCGCGGCCGGCCCGGTCTGCGTACCGCTGGCCGGCGAACCGTCGCCCGACCGGGACTTTCCGTGGACGGTCGTCCTCGGGGCGGACCGCGCGCCGCTGCTGCCGGTCTTCACCTCGGCGGACGCGCTGACCGCCTTCGCCGGGGCCGGGGTGCCGTTCGTCGCGCTGTCCGCCGCCGACCTGCTGGCGGACTGGCCGGACCCGGGCTGGGGCCTCGCCGTCGACCCGGGCGACGCCCACGGCCTGACGCTGACCGCCCCGGCGCTGGCCGCGCTGCTCGCCGCGAACGACCCGACCGATCCGCCGGGGCCCATCGCTCCGGCCACCGTCGAGGAATCGGGCACCACCGGCCGCTGACCGGCGTCCCCGCCGCACCTCGGACCCGCCGGATCGGCGCGGTCGCCGCACTCCGGCACGGCCGTCCCGGGCGGGGGCCGACCGGTCTGCGGGTAGCGCGGCGGCCGGACCGGAAGCGCTACCCACGGGCGGGCCAGGCCCCGAGGCTGCCGCGACCGGGCAGGGCCGGCCGCGACGACTACCAGGACAGGTACGCCTTGATGCTGGCCGGGACGCGGCCCGCCGCGTCGTCCACCGCGGCCCGCGCCTCCCCGGTCACCGGCACCACGGTGGTGTGCTTGGGCGGCAGGAGGATCAGGCCGCCGATCGGCACCACCCGCTCGGCCTGCTGCCGCTGGCCGGTCGCCGGATCGGCGGGCGGGTCGGTCCAGATGATGTACACCAGCCGGACGGTCATCTGCTCGCTGTCGTCGTTGCGTACCGACACGGCGGTGAACCGGCTGTTGCGGTCGAGCACGCGGCCGTCGTCGGCCACCGGGGTCACCACCGGCTGGACGTTCACGGCCGGGACGTCCACCGGCTCCGCGGTGCGCACCGAGACGGTCACGTCCTCGGCCGCCCGGGCTCCGGCACCGGTGAAGGTCAGCACGTCGCTGCTGGTGCCCGGCGGGACGACCAGCCGCCCCCGGTCGCTGCCGTAGACCGAGGCGACCCGCACGCTGGGCAGCGTGCGCCCGGCGGCGTCCAGCGCGGTGAACTCCAGCGTCGGCGCGAGCACCCGGTTGCCCTCGTTGAAGATCGTGAGCACCTGGTTCATGTACCCGTCCCCGGTGGTGGGGGCGAACTCGAACCGCAGCGCGGCGGCGGGGCGGGGCCGGACGACGAAGCCGCAGCCGGCGAGGAGCAATGTAGCCACCAGCCCGGCGACGACTTGCGCGAGCAGCGGAGCGGCGCGGCCAGGGCGGGGTCGGGTCACGATCATGGTGAGCGGCACCGGCGCATGGTACGCGGGGCGCGGCGGGGCGGAGACCCCATCGGTACCGGCCGGCGCCGGCCGGCCGCACCCGTTCGCCGGCACGGCACCGCTGCGACGCTGGACCACGAGGCCGCCAACGGGCGGCGGCGATCCACCAGGGCGAGCTCGTCGGGCCCACCGTCAGGGCCGCCGCGCTTTCCTGCGACCAGATGCCCGGCTCGAGCCGGATGGTCGCCACGAAACGCACCACAGGGCGCGGCGGCGCGGGCGGGCACCCCGAGGGACGCCGCACGCATACCCGGGGAAACCGGGCGAGCGGTGCCGTCCGGGGCGGTGGCGGTGCCGGGGCGGCCGGCCAGCGGCGCGGGTCACGCGGGAGGGGGTGGCGAACGGCCTGCGGGCTGGGCAGCATAGGTCCATGGACTACGAATACGCGCCGCTGCGGCTGCCGCCGAACGTCGACCGGTTGACCGCCGCGGCGCAGCTGGCGATCCAGGCGGAGTTCTCCGGTTGGGAGTTGGCCCGGGTGCGGCTGTTCCGGGACGGCACGCGGCAGGTCGTGCTGCGCCGTCGGCGGGTCAACCAGCCGCAGCCGGGTCTGTCCTACTGACGGCGGGCACGCCGCCCGGCGTACCGGGGTCGGCTGCCCACGTGCCCCGGGGCCGGACCGCACGGTCGGGCCCCGGGGGCGTCGCGGCCCAAGGCCTAGTGGCCGTGCCCGGCGTGGTCGTGCTCGTCCTCGTCGAGGAACGGGTGCTCGTCGAGCCGCCCGACGAGACGGTCGTCGGCGGCCGGCTGGAACGGGCCCACCGGGTCGTCGTCGTCGAAGGACTCCAGGTCGACCGGGGTGCCCACCTCGCTGACCATCACCACGCCGTCGAGCGGTTCCAGCTCCGGCACGTCCAGCGCGCTCAGCGAGCCGTCCCCGCTCTGCAGCAGCTCCAGCACCGCCTCGCCGACCCCCTCGACGGGCGCCGGCTCGTCCTCCTCCGGCGTGCCCTCGCGGCGGGCCGCCTCGGCGACCCGGATCAGCGCGGACACGCTCGGCACCCGGTAGTCGCGGCGCTGCCGCACCGAGATCACCGCCGGGTGCGGGTCGCTGGCCTCGACACCCTCGGCGCCGCCGAACCGCTCGTCGGCCTCGTCGGGGTCGATCGACTCGACGTCCCACGGCGTGACCTCGCCGAACGCGTCGAGCAGCTGCTCGTCGTAGGCGTACGAGGCGTTGTTCAACGCCACGTACGCCTGCCAGACGCCGTCGTCGTCGATCCGGCCCTGGGCGGCGCGCACGGCCGTCAGGTGGGCCCGGGCGGCGTCGATCACGCGCTCCAGAGCAGCGTCCAGCTCACCGTGCTGGTCGGTCATGAGGGAGTCCCTTCGCGATGGGGAGGATGCGGTCCGGCGACGGACCCGGTCAGCAGGTGCGCAGGAACCGGTCGAGGACCCGCACGCCGAACTGTAGTCCGTCGACCGGTACCCGCTCGTCGATGCCGTGGAACAGGGCGGAGAAGTTGAGATCGGCCGGCAGTCGCAGCGGCGCGAACCCGAAGCAGCGGATGCCGAGCTGGGAGAACGCCTTGGCGTCGGTGCCGCCGGAGAGCATGTACGGCACCGGGCGGGCGCCCGGGTCCTCCGCGCGCAGCGCCGCCGACATCGCCTCGACCAGGTCACCGTCGAAGGTGGTCTCCAGGGCCGGCTGGCGCTGGATGTACTCGATGTCGATGTCCGGTCCGACCAGCTCGCGCAGCTGGCGCTCCAGCATCTCCGACTGCCCGGGCAGGCTGCGGCAGTCGATGGTGGCGGTGGCCCGACCGGGGATGACGTTGTCCTTGTAGCCGGCGGCCAGCCGGGTCGGGTTGGCGGTACTGCGGATGGTCGCCCCGATGATGTTGGCGATCGGGCCGAGCTTGGCGATCGCCGCCTCCGGGTCGTCCGGGTCCAGCTCGACGCCGAGCACGTCGGAGACCTCCTCGAGGAAGGCCCGCACGGTCGCGGTGACGGTGACCGGGAAGCGGTGCCGCCCGACCCGGGCGACCGCCTCGGCGAGCGCGGTGACCGCGTTGTCGTCGTGGATGAACGAGCCGTGCCCGGGCCGGCCCTTGGCGTGCAGCCGCAGCCAGTCCAGCCCCTTCTCCGCCGTCTCGATCAGATAGAGCCGGGACGCGTCGTCGATGGCGTAGGAGAAGCCGCCGACCTCGCCGATCGCCTCGGTGCAGCCGTCGAAGAGCTCCCGGTGCCGCTGCACCAGGAAGTGCGCGCCGTAGTCGCTGCCCGCCTCCTCGTCGGCGGTGTAGGCCAGCACGATGTCGCGCGGCGGGCGCACGCCGGTGCGCTGCCAGTGCCGCACCACGGCCAGCACCATCGCGTCGAAGTCCTTCATGTCGATCGCGCCCCGGCCCCACAGGTAGCCGTCGCGGATCTCCCCGGAGAACGGGTGCACCGACCACTCGTCGGCGTCCGCGGGGACCACGTCCAGGTGGCCGTGCACCAGCAGGGCGTCCCGGCCCGGGTCGGTGCCGGGGATCCGGGCGACCAGGTTGGCCCGGCCGGGCGCCGACTCGTGGATCTGCGACTCGACGCCGACCTCGGCCAGCTTCTCCGCGACGTACTCGGCGGCCAGCCGCTCCCCCGCGCTCGTGGCGTTGTCACCGGTGTTGGTGGTGTCGATGCGCAGCAGGTCGCGGCAGAGTTCCACGACCTCGTCGGTGGGGTCGGGTCGGGCGGAGGCGGGGTCGCTCGTCATCGCCTCTTTCTACCAGTCGGGCGAGCTGTCGCGGCGGCCCGGCCGGCGCTCGCGCCCGTCGGGGTCCGCGCGGCGCTCCCGCGCCGTCCCCGTTTCACGATCTTGCGGTACGGGTACCGCGTCGGCGACCCCGCACCGCCCGTCGCGCCGGCCGTCCCCAGGCTCCGGCCGCCCGTCGAGGAGGGCACCATGACCGTCCCGCTGCCGCCCCTGCCGCCCACCGCCGACGACGCCTACCGGCCCGGCGGGCGCAGCATGGCCGACATCGCCGACACCGAGCACCGGCAACTGCTCGGCCTGGCCGACCAGGTGACCGACCAGCGGCTGAGCCCCGAACGGCGCCGCGAGGTGGCCGAGGTGCTGACCGCGGCGATCTCGCGACACCTCTCCGCCGAGGAGCAGTACCTGCTGCCCGCCGCGCGGGCGGCGCTGCCCGGGAGCGCCGAGCGGGTCGACCGGGAACTGGCGGCCGACGCGGCGCTGCTGGCCGCGCTCAAGTCGCTCGACGGGCCGGACGACCCGGCGCTGGCGGACGTCGCCGCGCGGGTCCGCCGGCACGTCGAGGCGGTGTCGGCGCTGATCACCCCGCTGCGCGAGGTGGCCACCGACGCGGAGCTGATCCGGCTGGGCAACCGGTGGGAGATCGCCGAGGAGGCGGCCCCCACCCGCCCGCACCCCGGTACGCCGGCCACCCCGCCGTGGAACCGGGTGGTCGAGCCGGCGTTGGGCGTGGTGGACAAGGTGCGCGACGCGGTCACCGGCCGGCGGACGTACCTCGCCGACCTGAAGCGCGACACGCGCGACTGATCCATCGTCCGACGCCGATCAGCCCAGGCCCTTCCGCCGGCCCGTGCCGTGGTCCTACCGTCACGTTATGAATCTGGAGCTGCGACACCTGCGGGTCGTCTGCGCGATCGCCGAGACGGGGAGCGTGACCAAGGCCGCGTCCACCCTGGGCCTGGCCCAGCCGGCCCTGACCGCGCAGCTCCAGCGCATCGAGCGCACCCTCGGCGGCCCGCTGTTCGAACGCGACCGGCGCGGCGCCCGGCCCACCGCGCTGGGCGAGCTGGTGCTGGCCCGGGCCCGGGTGCTGCTGCCGGCGATGAAGGGGCTGCAGGACGAGGCGGCCCGGCTGGCCGGGGCGGACGACAGCCTGGGCCGGTACCGCTTCGGCGGGGTGAACAGCCCGATCCTCGGCCGGCTGGTGCATCGGCTGGTCGCCGAGCAGCCGCAGGCGCAGATCACCACGTACGCCTCCTGGTCGGCCGCGGAGCTGGCCGGACTGGTGGCCGGCGGGCGGCTCGACTTCGCGCTCACCGGGGTCTGCGGCGACGCGACGCCGTCCCCGGAGTTCGGGCTCTGCTGGCGGGAGGTGGCGGTCGACCCGGTGCTGGTGCTGCTGCCGACCAGCCACCCGATGGCCGGCCGGGAGGAGATCGGCCTGGCCGAGCTGCGCCGCGAACAGTGGGTCGCCGCGCCGGGCGAGGGCTGCTTCGGCGACTGCTTCGCCGCCGCCTGCGCCCGGGCCGGCTTCACCCCCCGCAAGGTGTACGAGACCGACGTGCGCGGCTGCGTGGACCTGGTCGACGCCGGCGAGGCGGTGGCGCTGTGCCAGGCGACCTTCCGCCCGGTCGACGGTCTGGTCACCCGCCGGCTGGCCGGCGTGCCGCTGCGCTGGCGGCTGCTGCTCGGCTGGCACCCCGAGTCCCCCGCCGCCCGGGTCGCCGAGGCGGTGCTGGAGACGGCGGTGGCGGCGTACACCGACTCGCTGGCGCCGCACCCCGACTACCTGGCCTGGCTGCTGCGCCACCCGGAGTTCGGGGCCCGACCGGTCGGCGGGGTGCGAATCGCCTGACGGCGGGTACCTGGACCTCATGACCGATCGCTACCCCGACGTCGACATGCGGGAACTGCTGCGTCAGGCGGCCGCCGCGCACTCCGCCGCTGTCCGGGACCTCGAGGCGTTCCTGCGTCGGCTGCCGGCAGTGCCCGATCCGGCCGACATCACCGAGTACGCCAACCTGGTCACCCAGGAGGAGCAGACCCGGGCCGAGCGGCAGGCCGCCGCCACCGCCGCCGGCCTGGAGCTGCCCAGCCTCGGCACCGAGCCGTAGCACGAGCCGCCACCGACGGGCGGCGGCACCCGGGAGATCGTCCCGGGTGCCGCCGCTCGTGCACGTCAGCGTTCGACCAGGACGTCGTGGCCCAGGTCGAGCAGCGAGTGCCGCCACTCGTTGTCGGCGTTGCCGCCGCGCGGCTTCTCCGCGGTCAGCGCCCGGATCCGGTCGATCGCCTCCCGCATCACCTCGATGTCCTCCGGGGTCAGGTCCACCTTGCGCTTGCTGAGCACCCGCAGGATCTGCCGGCCCGGCTCGGGCAGGTCCATGCTCGGGTTCGGGCCGAACGACTCCTCCCCCGAGCCCCGGGTCAACAGCCACTGCCGCAACTGTTCGGAGGGGACGTTCACCTCGGCGTGGAAGTCGTCCCAGATCACCTCGACCTCGGGGTCGAGTCGCTGCTCGCGTACCATCACGCCTCCTCTTCCGGTGGCCCGGACGGCGCCGGGCTCCCGTCGTCGGTCTGCTGCTTCAGGCCCTCCGGCGGCACCTGCACCCGGGCCGGGTTCGCCGTCGGCGGCGCGAGGATCGGTTCGGTGCGGTCGGTCTCCTCGTCGCTCTCCTCGGGTTCGGTCATCTCCGTCCTCCGGGTCATCGCGGGTGGGACGTCGAGGTTGGGCTGTAGTCCCGCTCTCCCGCGGCCACGTCGAAGGTGAGCTGACCGTCGCGCGCGTCGACGGTGATCTTCTGCCCCGGCGACATCTGGTGCTCCAGCAGCATCCGGGACAGCCGGTTGTCGACCTCCCGCTGGATCACCCGGCGCAGCGGCCGGGCGCCGAACTCCGGCTGGTAGCCGTGCTCGGCGAGCCAGTCGACGCCGGCGGTGGTGAACTCGATCTGGACGTCCTGGGCGTGCAGCCGGCGGCGGGTCTCCTCCAGCAGCAGCTCGGTGATCTGCCGCAGCTGCTGGGCCTCCAGCCGGCGGAAGATGATCGTCTCGTCGATCCGGTTGAGGAACTCCGGGCGGAAGTTCTCCTGAAGGCGGCGCATCAGCCGCTCGCGCAGCTCGTCGCTCTCCTGGGTGCCGGCCTCGAAGCCCACCGCGCGGGTGGTGCCGGTGATCAACTCCGAGCCCAGGTTGCTCGTCATGATCAGGACGGTGTTCTTGAAGTTCACCGTCCGGCCCTGGCTGTCGGTGAGCCGGCCGTCGTCGAGCACCTGGAGCAGGATGTTGAAGACGTCCGGGTGCGCCTTCTCGATCTCGTCGAGCAGCACCACCGCGTACGGGCGGCGGCGCACCGCCTCGGTGAGCTGGCCGGCCTCCTCGTACCCGACGTAGCCGGGGGGCGCCCCGACCAGCCGGGCGACGGTGTGCCGCTCCTGGAACTCGCTCATGTCGACCCGCACCATCCGGTCGGCCTCGCCGAAGAGCGCCTCCGCCAGGGCCCGGGCCAGCTCGGTCTTGCCGACGCCGGTGGGGCCGAGGAAGAGGAAGCTGCCCATCGGCCGGTTCGGGTCGGCCAACCCGGTACGCGAGCGGCGCACCGCCTCGGCCACCGCGGTGACCGCCTCGTCCTGGCCGACGACCTTCTCGTGCAGCTGTCCCTCCAGCCGCAGCAGCCGGTCCCGCTCCTCCTCGGTGAGCTGGCTGACCGGGATGCCGGTGGCGCGGGAGACCACCTCGGCGATCTCCTGCGGGCCGACCGAGGGGACCCGGCTGGTGCCCTCGTCGCCCCGGGCGCGGCGGATCTGCTCCTCGACCTCGGCGAGCCGGTCGCGCAGCGCGGAGGCCCGCTCGTACTGCTCGTCGGCGACCGCCTGTTCCTTGTCCCGGCGCACCTCGTCGAGCTGCTGCTCCAGCTCGCGCACGTCGGCGTCGGGGGTGCGGGTGCGCAGCCGTACCCGCGCGCCGGCCTGGTCGATCAGGTCGATCGCCTTGTCGGGCAGGAAGCGGTCGGTGACGTACCGGTCGGCGAGTTCGGCGGCCGCGACCAGCGCCTCGTCGGTGAAGCGGACCTGGTGGTGTGCCTCGTACCGGTCGCGCAGGCCGCGCAGGATGCTGACGGTGTCCTCGACGCTGGGCTCGGGCACCAGGACCGGCTGGAAGCGGCGGGCCAGCGCGGCGTCCTTCTCGATGCTCTTGCGGTACTCGTCCAGCGTGGTCGCGCCGATCACCCGCAGCTCGCCGCGGGCCAGTGCCGGCTTGAGCATGTTGGACGCGTCCATGCCGCCCTCGCTGCCGGCGCCGCCCGCGCCGACCAGGGTGTGGATCTCGTCCAGGAAGATGATCAGCTCGTCCCGGTGCGCCCGGATCTCTTCGATGACCTTCTTCAGCCGTTCCTCGAAGTCACCGCGGTAGCGGGTGCCGGCGACCAGGCCGGCGAGGTCGAGCTGCACCACCCGCTTGCCGAGCAGGGTCTGCGGCACGTCACCGTCGCAGATCCGCTCGGCCAGCCCCTCCACGATCGCGGTCTTGCCGACGCCGGCCTCGCCGATCAGCACCGGGTTGTTCTTGGTCCGCCGGGACAGGATCTCCACGGCCTGCTCGATCTCGTCGGCCCGCCCGATCACCGGGTCGATCTGGTCCATCCGGGCCAGCTCGGTGAGGTCCTGCCCGTACTGGTCGAGGGTCGGGGTGCCCCGGTCGGGCTTCGGCCCGCCCATCGGTCCGCGTTCCGCGCTGGCCGCCTGCAACGACTCGGGCTGGATCCGGCCGGCGGCGAGCATCCGGCCGGCGGGCGACTCCGGGTTGAGCGGCAGCGCCATCAGGATGTGCTCGGGGCCGATGTAGTTCGCCCCCATCGCCCGGGACAACTGGTGGGCGTCGAGCAGCGCCCGCTTGGCGGCGGGGGTGAGCGACAGGTTCGTCGGCACCTCGCCCCCGGGCGCGCCGTCGCCCCGCCCGCCGAGGGCGTTGACCAGGGCGTCCGGGTCGGCGCCGGCCCGGCGTACCAGGTCGCGCAGCGGCTCGCGTTGCAGCGCCGCCCAGAGCAGGTGGTCGGTGTCCAGGTCGTTGCTGTGTTTCTGGGCGGCCCGCCGGGCCGCGTCGGCCAGCATCTCCCGGGCGTCGGCGGTCATCAGCCGGGTGATGTCGACCCGGTGGGCCGGTCGGCGTCCGCCCTCACCCCGGCCGAAGTACCGGGCCAGGAACTCGTCCCAGGGGTCGGAGCCGTAGTCACCGGGTCCCATCATCTCTGTCCTCCGCAGTCGGGGCGCGGCACGGTCGCCGAGGGCGACACCGCGGGCGCGGCACGGTCGCCGGTGGCTACCCGGCGGCTGGCGCGACAAACGCCAGGGGGTGGCAGGCTGGGGGCATGGACTCCCGCCCGCTGCTGATCGTCGACGGTGCCAACGTGGTCGGTTCCCGCCCGGACGGCTGGTGGCGGGACCGGGCCGGGGCGGCGGCCCGGTTGCGCGACGCCCTGGCGCCGCTGGCCGACCGGGGGCTGCCGCCGGAGCTGCCGCCGCCGGTGGAGGTGGTGCTGGTGGTGGAGGGCGCGGCGCGAGAGGTGCCCGGGGTGGTCGGGGTGCACACGGTGCCGGCGCCCGGTTCCGGTGACGACGCCATCGTGGCGCTGGTGCGCGACGCGCCGGACCGGCGCCGGTTGGTGGTCACCTCCGACCGGGAGCTGCGCGACCGGGTGGCGGCCCTCGGCGCGGAGCTGCACGGCCCGCGCTGGCTGCGCGAGCACACCCACCCCACCACCTGATCCGCCGCCCCGCCCCCGTGAGCAGGGAGTTCGCGCGGCGGTCGGACGGTCCCGTCGGCGGGACCGGGGGATCCCCTGGTGGGACCGGACGGTCCGGCGGCGGGCGCTTTCCCGCAGCTCACGGGGGTAACCGGACACCAGGGCGGGAACGGCGACAAGGGCGGATGTTCTCTACCCACGGGTATGCGTTGTAATGGACGTCTCCCCGCCCCCAGGAGGTCACCGTGGCGAGCGTCGCCGAGCTGAAGGCAGCCATCGAGGTCGCCCTCCAACAGATCGGTGACGGGCAGACAGCCGTGCAGGCGGCCGGTGAGAAGCTCTCCGAGGCGCAGCAGACCCTGGCCGGGGCGCTGGAGGGCAGCGGGCACGAGACGGTGGAGAGCGCGCAGGCCTCGCTGACCCAGGCCGGCCAGGAGCTGGAGGAGTGCCTCGCCGCGACCCTCGTCGCGGTCGAGCAGGCGCAGCTCTACGTCTCGACGCTCTGAGCGGGCGGCCGTGTCCATCATCGAGGACGTCGGGGCGCAGGTGCGCGCCGCCGCCGAGGAGCTGCCGCTGGCGCCGCTGGCCCAGGCGCTGGAGAAGTTCGGCCAGGCCACCGAGCGGCTGCGCTGGGTCCGGCAGGAGTCGGCCAACCCGATGGGGGTGCCGGAGCTCTCCGCGGCCACCGAGCACGCCGAAGCCGCCGGGCACGCGCTGCGGGTGGCCCAGGAGCAGCTCTCGGCGTACCTGGCCGCGATCGGGCTGGCCCCCGACGGCGCGCCGCCGGCGCCGCCGGCCCGCCGCGAGCCGAGGCACGACGCGCCCCGCGGGGACGCCGCGCCGCCGACCGGTCCGGCACCGCGACCACCGGCCGACCCGACGGTCAAGCGCTGGTGGTCGGTGCGGGTGGCGGAGCTGACCGGCGGCCGGGAGGGCCCGCCGGACGAGCCGGACGAGCGGATCGCCGACTCCCGGGAGCTGCTGCGCCGGGTGGTCACCGGGGTCCGCTCCGGCGACCGGGACCGGCTGCACCGGGAACTGCGCACGGCACACGCCGACGTCGGCCTCGGGCTGGCCGCGGTGGCCCCGCCGCTGCTGCGCGACCTGGCCGGGGAACTACTCGGGCACCCGCCCCGCGCCGACGACCTGGGCCGGCTGCGGCGCGAGCTGGACGGCCGGGTCCGCGACCTGCTCCCCGGGCTGCCGCCGCCGGTGCTGGACACCCTGCTCACCCGGGTCTGCCGGATGCCCCCGCCCCGCGCCGGCGAGCAGTCGCACGCCGCCGACCCGGCGGTCACCGCCGGGGTGGTGACCGGCGTGCTGCTGGCCCGGCTCGGTCGGGACCTGCCCCGCGACGAGCCCGACGCCCGCCGCGCGCCGGCCGCCGCCGCGCCGGTCGCCGGGCGCCGGGCCGACGGTGGGCACCGTGGCTGACCTGCGCAGCCAACTGGCCACGCGGGTACGGGGGATGCTCTCCGAGGCCCTCGGCGCGACGCGTACCCGGTTGGCCGGCGCCGAGACGGAGCTGACCGCCGCCCGCGAACGGCTGGTCCGGGTGCGGCGGGCCGCCGCGGCGGTGCCGCAGCGGGTCGGCGCGGAACGCGACCGCCGGCTGGCCGAGATCGACGACCGGCACGCGGCGCGGATCGCCGAGCTGGCCCGCCGGGCCGCCGCCGCCGCGCTGCGGGAGGCGCCGGGCGCGGCGTCCGCGTCGTGGACGGCCTGGCGGGCGGCCCCGGCCGGGCGCGGCGAGCCGGTCGGTCCGGTACGCGTCGGCACGCTGCGCATCGCCGGCGCGGAACCGGTCCCGGCGCTGGTCCCGCTGCTGGACGCCGGCCACGTGCACCTGTCCGGCGGCGACCGGGACGGCGCGGACGCGGTGGTCGGCGCGCTGCTGCTGCGCGGGGTCGGTCGGGCCGACCCGGGCGCGGTGCGCCTGTACGGCTACGACCCGGAGCACCTGGGCGGCGGGCTGGCCGGCTTCGCCCCGCTGGGCACCGCCGGGCTGCTCACCTTCGTCGGTCCGGGCGGGCTCGGCCGGCTGCTCGACGACCTGGTGGAGCAGATCCGCCGGATCAACGAGACGGTGCTGGCCGGCGAGTACGCCTCGCTGCGCGAGCTGGCCGCGGCGACCGGCCGCCGGCCGGAGCCGTGGCGGGTGGCGGTGCTGCTCGGCGGGGACGAGCTGTCCCGCCACGAACGCGGCCAGCTGGACCGGGTGGTCCGCACCGGCGCGGCCTGCGGGGTGCACCTGGTGGTCCGGGGCATCCCGCTGCCGGAGGACCCCACGGTCACCCGGATCGTCGCCGAGCCGGGCGACGCCCGCGTCGGCGCCCCGCCCGGCCTGCCGGTACGCCTCGACCCGCCGCCGCCCGCCACGCTGGTCACCGAGACCTGCCGGGAGATCGCCGCCCGGGTCAACGCCGGCCCGCCGCCGACGCCCTTCACCGACCTGCTGCCCCCGCCCGAGCAGATGTGGAAGGAGGACTCGGCGCACGGGCTGACCGCGCCGATCGGCGAGGGCCCGCACGGGCGACCGGTGCTGCTGACCCTGGGCGACTACCCGCCGCACGCGCTGATCGGCGGCCCCTCCGGCACCGGCAAGACCAACCTGATCTTCGCCTGGATCGGCGCGCTGGCCGCCCGCTACTCCCCCGCCGAGCTGGAGTTCTATCTGCTCGACTTCAAGGAGGGGGTGTCCTTCGCCCGGTTCGCCCAGGGCCGGCGCGACCCGAGCTGGCTGCCGCACATGCGGCTGGTCGGGATCAACGTCAACACCGACCGGGAGTTCGGCCTGGCCCTGCTGCGGTTCCTCGCCGAGGAGCTGCGCCGGCGGGCCGACGCCGCCAAGAAGCACGAGGTCACCAAGCTGGCCGAGCTGCGGGCGGTGGACCCGACCGGGCACTGGCCGCGGATCGTGGCGGTGGTCGACGAGTTCCAGGCGCTGCTGGCCGGCCGGGACGTGGTGGCCCGGGAGGCCGCCGACCTGCTGGAGGACCTGGCCCGGCGGGGCCGGTCGCAGGGCATCCACCTGGTACTCGCCTCGCAGGACGTGCGGGGCATCGAGGCGCTGTGGGGGCGGCCCGCGCTGGTCGCGCAGTTCACCCTGCGGATCGCGCTGCCCAAGGCGCTGCGCATCCTGGCCGAACGCAACGACGCGGCCCAGGCGCTGCCCCGGCACCACGCGGTGGTCAACGCCGAGTCCGGGATGACCGAGGGCAACCAGGTGGCCCGGATCCCGTCGGCCAGCGACTGGGAAACCTGGAGCGAACTACAGCACCGGCTGTGGCGGATGCGGCCGCAGGACGCCGCGCCGGCGCGGCTCTTCGACGGCGACGCCGTACCCCGGCTGGTCGACGCGCCCGACTACCGCGCGCTGACCCCGCAGGGCGACACCCCGCCGCCCCGGGGTCCGGTCGCCCTGCTCGGCGAGATCATCGACGTGCAGGCCCGCTCGGCGGCGCTGCGGCTGCCCCGCGCCCCGGGGCGCAACCTGGCGGTGCTGGGTACCCGGGTAGACGAGGCGTGCGCGGTGCTCGACGCCGCCGCCCGGTCGCTGGCCCGCCAGCACCGGCCGGGTACCGCCCGGTTCTCCATCGCCTGCCTCGACCCGGACGCCGACCCGGCCGCCCGCGCCCTCTACGAGGACCTGGCCGACGACGCGGCCTGGTACGACGAGGAGACGGTGCCGGAGCTGATGGCCGAGACGGCCGAGGCGCTGGGCCGGCCGGGCACTCCGAGCACCCCGCACTACCTGCTGCTGTTCGCCGTGGACGCGGCGGCGGGGCGGCTGGCCGCGCCGGCCGGCGGGCGCAGCGGGCTGGAGCAGCTGCGCCGGATCCTGCACGACGGGCCGGAACGGCGTACCCACGTGCTGGCCTGGTGGCGCGGGATCGCCCGGATGCGGGTGGACCTCGGCGGGCCGGCCGCCCGCACCGACCAGATCGGGGCCTGGGTCGCCCTCGACGTGCAGGGCGCGGAGCTGGGTTCCTCGCTCTACCCGGGCACCGGCGGCCCGGACTGGTACCCCCGTCCGTGGCGCGGGCTCTTCTTCGACCGGGCGATGCACCGCACCGGACAGGTGATCATCCCTTATGGTCCATCCCGATGAACGAACCGGTCGCCAGTGACACGTACGCCGCCCACGTCCGCCGACTGGCCGAGCTGACCGGCCGGGTCCGGGCCCAGCGGGCCGAGGCGCAGGCCTGGCACGACCAGCAGTGCGCCGCCGCCGAACGGGCGGTGGCCGAGGCGACCGCGCAGCTGCGCCGGGCCGAGGCGGAGGTGACCGAGGCCCGGTCCATGGTGGAGCGGGTCGACGCCGAGGTCGGGCACCTCTGGGCGGAGCTGCGGGGCCGGCTGGGACTGGGCGGGCGGCGGCTCGGTCCGGCGCCGGGGCCGGCCCGGGACGCGGCCGGTGACCCGGTGTCGTCGCTGCGCGGAGTGCGGGAGCTGCTGGACCGGGCCGGGCAGCCGGGTGAGCTGCCCGCGTCGGTGAACCCGCTGCTGGCCCTCTGCGGGGTGGCGGGAGCGCTCGTGGCGTACGGCCTCGGGGCGGGCGCCCGCGCGCTCGGCCACCGCTACGGCGGTGACCTGGCGGTGGGGATGCCGGTGCTGGCCCTGGTCGTGACGCTGCTCGGACCGCTGGCCGGTCTGGCGCCGGCGAAGCGGCTGGCCGACCGGCGGCACGCCCTGCTGGGGCCGCGGCCGATGGCGATCGTCCTGGTCGCCGGGGTGGCGACCACGGTCGCCCTGCTGGTGTCGACCCGCTGAACCCGCGCGGTCCGGCCGGCTCCGCGGGACCGGGCGGCGGGCCGCCCGGTCGACTCGGTGGACCGGCCGAGGCGCAGCGGCTGTCAGGCGGGGACCGCGACGGCCTCGCGCAGCAGCCGGCGGGCCAGCACCAGCCGGTCGGCGTCGTCGTCCAGGCCGGGCAGGTCCCCCACCCGGGTGACCGTGCCGGTGAGCAGGGTGCGCACCGCCGGCTCGCAGGTGCCGGGCAGGGTGATGGTCCGGTCGGGCAGCCGCAGCGCCACCCGGTGGTCGTCGGTGGCGGTGAGCTGCCAGCGCAACCCGGCCCGCGGGGCGATCCGACTGTCGGCGACAAGCGCGGCGAGCGCGGCGGCCTGGGCGAGGGGCCGGATCGGGGCCGGCCGGGCGGCGGGCCAGGCGCGCTGCCGCAGCCGGGCGGCGACCGCCGCCGGGTCGACGCGCAGCAGCCAGTCCCGCAGCGCCTCCACGGTCTCGGTCAGCTCGGGCTCGACGGCGTCGGGGTCGGCAACGTCGGTGCCGAAGGGCAACCCGGCCCGCAGCCGGGGGTCCTCGGCGGCCAGGGTGAGCAGTTCCTCCACCATGGCGTACCGGGTCAGCGCACGGATGCCGACGGTCAGGTGCAGCGAGCTGGACTCCTGCGCCTGCGCGCTGTGCAGCCAGCCACGCGGCAGGTAGAGCGCGTCGCCGGGGGCGAGCACCACGTCCAGCGCGGCGGGCCCGTCGGCGGTGGCGGCGACCTCGTCGGCCCGCCCGCCCCAGGGCTGCTGCTCCAGCGGGTCGGGGAGCACCGGCGGGTGGATGCGCCAGTGCTTGCGACCGTCGACCTGGAGCACGAAGACGTCGTGGGTGTCGTAGTGGGTGGCGAAGCCCTGGCTGCCGGCCGGGGTCAGGTAGGCGTTGACCTGCAACGGCTGGGACAGCGCGGCGCCGAGGTCGCGGGCGAAGTCGACCAGGGCGGGCCAGGTGCGGTGCAGTCCCTGGAGCACCAGCGTGGCGCCGGAGGCGTACAGCTCCAGCACCTTCTCGTCGAGGATCTGGTCGGTGATCTCGGCGCCGGCACCGCCGCCGCCGGTGTAGCGCGCCGCCGGCACCAGCTGGCCGTCCTTGGCCACCCGCAGGAACGGGGTACGCAGACCCCGGCGGCTGAGCAACTCGTCGGCGTCGGCGGGGCTGAGCAGGTCGGTGAAGCCGTCGGGGTTGGGCAGCTCGTCGGCGCGGGAGAGCAGCGGGGCCCGTCCCCAGTGGGCGGCGGCGAACTTCGCCGGCTCCACGCTGACGCAGCGCGCCAGGGCCTCGGCGGCGGACGGAACCGCCGGGCGGCCGTGACCGCCCGGCGGGTCGACGATCGTCATGACGTCCTCAGCGCGCGCCGCCGTCGGCGCCGCCGTCCTGCTGGCCCGGGGTCGCGCCGCCGTCGGCCGGACCCTCGGCACCACCGTCGGCACCGCCGTCCTGCTTGCCGGGGGTGGCGCCACCGTCGGCCGGACCCTCGGCACCCCGGTCGGCGCCCTGGTCGGCGCCGCGCTCCGCACCACGGTCCGCGCCGCCGTCGGCGCCGCCGTCCTGCTGACCCGGAGTCGCGCCACCGTCGGCCGGGCCCTCGAGGCCGCCGCCGCTGGTGGTCTGCATGTCGTCGTCGTTGAGTGCCATGGGTGCTCCCTCGGGTGTGCCGCCCCGCCACGGGCGGGGTCCGTCGTGCAGCGGGTGGTACCCCACGCGCGATCTTCTCTAACCACACCGTAGACGGCGGGACCCGGCGAGCGGGACAGTTCGCCCGGCCCCGCCGGGGCTCACCGGCGCGCCGCGAACCGGGCGCGGCGACGACGGCGGTGCCAGGATGGAGGGACGGCCCGTCCGGCAGGGAGGTCACCATGGGGCAGCCGCAGCCCGCACCGCTGACGCCGCTGGCCGAGGACTGGCAGCGCGCCCTGGCCGTGGTGGCCCACCCCGACGACCTGGAGTTCGGCGCCGCCGCCGCCGTCGCCCGGTGGACCGGGCAGGGCAAGGAGGTCGGCTACTGCCTGGTCACCAGCGGCGAGGCCGGCATCGACGGGACGACCCCGCAGCGGGCCCGGGTGGTCCGCGAGGAGGAACAGCGCGCCTCGGCCGCCGTGGTCGGGGTGACCACGGTGGAGTTCCTCGGCCAGCCGGACGGGCTGCTGGAGTACGGCGTGCCGCTGCGCCGGGCGATCGCCGAGGTGATCCGGCGGCACCGCCCGGACGTGGTGATCACCAACAACTTCCGCGACACCTGGGACGGGGCGTACGCGCTCAACCAGGCCGACCACATCGCGACCGGGCGGGCCGTGCTCGACGCGGCCCGCGACGCCGGCAACCGGTGGATCTTCCCGGAGCAGCTGACCGGCGGCGTGGCGCCGTGGAACCGGGTCCGGGAGGTGTGGGCCGCCGCCTCGCCGCTGTCCCGGCACGGGGTGGACGTCACCGCCACCTTCGACGCCGGGCTGGCCTCGCTGCGCGCGCACGACGCCTACCTGCGGGGCCTCGGGGACGGCGGGTTCGACCCGGCGGAGTTCCTGGAGAGCATCAGCCGCCCGGTCGGCACCCGGCTCGGAGTCCGCTACGGCGCCGCGTTCGAGGTCTTCCCGCTGGGCCTGCACTAGGCGGAAGCGATGATCCTGGTCGGCACCTCGGGATGGCAGTACCGCGACTGGCGGGAGCGCTTCTACCCGCCGAAGCTGCCCCAGCGGCTCTGGCTGGAGCACTTCACCACCCGGTTCGCCACCGTCGAGGTCAACAACGCCTTCTACCGGCTGCCCGAGCGGGACACCTTCGCCGCCTGGCGGGCGCGTACCCCGGAGGACTTCTGCGTGGCGGTCAAGATGAGCCGCTACCTGACCCACATCAAACGGCTGCGCGACCCGGCCGAGCCGGTCGCCCGGTTCCTGGGCCGGGCCACCGCGCTCGGCGACCGGCTCGGACCGGTGCTGGTGCAGCTCCCGCCGAACCTGCCCGCCGATCCGGAGGCGCTGGACGCCACCCTGCGCCTCTTCCCGACCGAGGTGCGGGTGGCCGTGGAACCCCGGCACCCCTCCTGGTGGACGGCGCCGGTGCGGCAGGTGCTGGAACGCCGGCGGGCCGCGCTGGTCTGGGCGGACCGGCGGGGCCGGCCGGTGACCCCGCTGTGGCGCACCACGGACTTCGGCTACCTGCGGCTGCACGAGGGCCGCGCCCAGCCGTGGCCGCGCTACGGCCGGGCCGCGCTCGCCTCCTGGGTACGCCGCCTCGCCGAGGTCTTCGACGACGCCGAGCCGGCGTACGTCTACTTCAACAACGACCCCGGCGGCGCGGCCGTGGTCGACGCCGTGGCCTTCGCCGGGCTGGCCCGCCGAGCGGGGCGGGCGGTCAGCCGTACGGCGTGAGGCGACCCGCCCCACCGCACTGGCAGGACGGGCCGCGGGTCATCCCGTCACGGCATCATCTGTTGCATGTCGCGCGGCATGTTGTCCTTCACGTCATCCCACTGGCCCGGGGTCACGTGCCGGCTCAGGGCGTCCAGCACCACCTGCACCACGCGCTCCGTGCCGCCCTCGACGTCGTACGGAAAGTGCCGCCGGACCTCGAAAAGGAAGTCGTCCCGATTCAGCTTGACCGGCACGTCCATCGGCTTCCAGCCGTCGAAGTAGATCCCGCGCACCAGCACCGGCAACTGCGCGGAGAACTCTACGCTCTCCTGCACCGGCATCCGGTCGCGCAGCAGGTGCAGCACCGTGCGCAGCGCGCAGTAGGACTGGTTGCGTTGCGACTTCGGCCAACCGTACGCCTGTTCGATGTCCTTGAGGATGATGTTCGTCTTCTCCAAAGAGGACTCGAACGCCGCTTGCAGCTGCTCAGCCATCTGTCCACCCCCGTGCGTCGCTTTCCCACCGTCGGTCGTCGTCGCGTCGCGGCGGGCCGCTCGGCCCCCGCCACAGCCGGGTCGGTCTGATCCGACCGGGCCGCTCGCCGCGCCGGGTGGTGCCGTCGGTCGTCCCGACCACGTGCAGCACACCGCCGCGTCGCCTGTCCGTCACGACCCGAACCGCCATGGGCCACCTCCGTCGCTGTCGCCCTCGCGGTCCCCTCGGTCGACGGACCGCAGACACCATCCATGCTGCGCGGCGATCGGGTGAGCCGGCGTCACCCCGACCGGGTGAACTCCGGCGACCGGCTCAGCGGCCCGCGGCGAGCAGGCCGGCCAGGGTCGCCGCGTTGGTCTGGGCAAAATCGCGGTAACAATTGTTCATCAGTACGTGGGTCTGCCCGGCCGAGTCGGCCAGTTCGCGCAGTTTCGGCGCCCAGTCCCGCAACTCCCGGTCGGAGTAGTGGTAGCCGAACTTCTCGTGGATGTCCTTGCTGGTCCACTTGTCGCTGTGCCCGTGGAACCGCACCACCGCGAGGTCCGCGGTGGCCTCCAGCACCGGCGGTACCGAGGAGCGGTGG
This sequence comes from Micromonospora sp. A200, assembly GCF_029893845.1. Classification (NCBI taxonomy): domain Bacteria; kingdom Bacillati; phylum Actinomycetota; class Actinomycetes; order Micromonosporales; family Micromonosporaceae; genus Micromonospora; species Micromonospora sp. A200. The sequence goes on from NZ_JARXXY010000008.1 coordinate 47,505, forward strand.
CCCTGCGGCATGTCCACGCAGACGTACGGCAGCCGGTGCTTGCGCAGGAAGGCCACGGTCTCGTCGGCGTTGGCGCCGTCGAACCAGGAGGCGTGCCGGAACTCGAAGACCGGCCGCAGCGGGCGGCAGCGCCGCTCCACCTCCAGCAGGTACTCCTTGTTCTCCCGCTTGATGGTGAACCAGGGCGGGAACTGGAACAGCACCGCGCCGAGCTTGCCGGCCGCCACCAGCGGGTCCAGCGCGGACAGGAACCGCGTCCAGACCTCCTCGTACGCCTGCGCGGGCAGGTCGTCCGGGTAGAGGTTCTTCTTCTCCGTCTCCGGGCGCAGGTCCTTGTAGAGCGCGGACACCTTCGTCGGGTGCCCGGTCAGCAGGCTGAACGCCTTGACGTTGAAGGTGAACCCCGCCGGGGTGCGCTCGGCCCACAGCTGGGCGGTCCGCTCGGCCGGCGGCGAGTAGTAGGTGGCGTCCACCTCGACCAGCGGAAAGCGCCGGGCGTAGTACGCCAGGCGCTTCTCCGGGGTGTCCGCGGTCTGCGGATACCACCCCGACTCCAACAGTGTCCGGTCGGTCCAGGACGCGGTGCCCACCTTGATGTCACCCATGGAAGGAGTCCACCGCGCCCGGACCTGACCGGCAACCGCGACGCCCGCCGCTCAGGCGGCCCGTCGCTCCCGCGTCTGCTTGCAGGCCACACAGGAGGTGGCCGACGGGAAGATCTCCAGGCGCTCGACCGGGATCGGCGCCGAGCAGCCCTCGCAGAAGCCGTAGGTGCCCTCGTCCAGTCGGGTCAGCGCGTGCTCGAACTGGGCGCGACGATCGAGGATCGTGCGCAGCAACGACTGCGCGGTGTCCCGTTCGGCGGTCTTGGTGCCGCTGTCGGCCTGGTCGTCGCCGGCGGTGTCGCCGACCTCCACCAGCCGCAGCACCTGGCTCTGCGTGACGGCCTGCTCGTACTCCGCGGACAGCTCGTCGTAGCGGGCCTGCAGGGAGAGTCGGATCTGGTCGATCTCCGCCTGGGATCGGCCCGTACCGACGGTGTCGTGGACGAGCATCGCTGCCTGCCTTTCGTGGGGCTCCGGCCCGGCCGGGCCGGTCGCCCGGATACGGTCCGCACGGGAGACCACCCGTGCTCTGTGAGCCGGGCGAATACCCACCTCCGCAGTGGATCAAACCGACGAGTTTTTCCGGTCTTAGTCGACCGGTTCGTCCGACTCGACGAGGGCCGGGTGCCGCGGGTCGTCGGCCCGGACCACCACGTCGGCGAAGGAGGCCGGGTCGACCTCGTCGGCGTACCGGGCGAAGGCGGGCAAAGTCCAGCGCAGCTCCGGGTCGGTGCGCCGGGCCAGGGCGGCCGGCGAGAGCGCCAGGTGCACCGCGACGTCGAAGGGCAGCCCGCCGCCGAGCAGCAGCGCCCCGCTGACCAGCAGCACCGCGCCGGGCGGCAGCGGGACGTACGCGGCCCGGCTGGCCCGGTCGGTCGCCGGGTCCCAGAGGGAGGGCAGCACCCGCCCGGAGCCGCCCGGACCGGCGGGGTCGAGCACCTCGCGGCGCAGCCCGGCCTCGTCGGTCCAGCTCTCGTAGTACGCGTCCGGGTTGGTCCGGCCCTGCTCGAAGCGGATCGAGGCGGGCCGCAGGAAGTCCTCGGCGCGCACGTGCAGCACCGGGCGGCCGAGCGCGCGCAGCGGGTCGACCAGCGCCTCGGCGAGGCGCTGCGGCGCGGCGGCCGGCGGACCGTCGACGGCGACCCGCAGTCGGCCGGACCGGTCGGCCGGAGCGTCGGGACCCGCACCGGTCACGGCCGGGAGGCCCGGCTCGGTGGCGGCGGCGAGGAGCCGCTCGGTCAGCTCGACGACGAGCCGCTCGGGCGAGATGGGTCGGACGCGCATCCGACCATGGTGCCCCGGCCGGTCGGCCGGCGCGGTCGATGGTCACCCGGCCGGGTCGGCCGGTGCGGTCGATGGCGCCCGGTCGGTCGGCCGGTGCGATCGATGGCGCCCGGTCGGTCAGCCGGTGCGGTCGATGGTGACCCGGGCGTCGTCGGCCAGCCGGTAGCCGACCCCGTAGACGGTGGTCACCAGGGGGACGTCCACGCCGACCTTGCCGCGCAGCCGGCGCACGTGCACGTCGACGGTGCGAACCCCGGCGTGCTCGTAGCCCCAGACCGCGTTGAGCAGCTGCAACCGGGTGAAGACCCGGCGTGGGTGGGCCACCAGATGCAGCAGCAGGTCGAACTCCAGCCGGGTCAGCGGCAGTGGCTCGCCGTCGCGCAGCACGGACCGGGAGGAGGCCAGGATGTGCAGCGCCGGGATGGTCGGCGCGAGCGACCGGCCCGGGGACCGGCCGCCGGGCAGCGGCTCGGGCCGCCGCTCGGCGGGGACGCCGTTGGTGGTGATGGTGCCCTCGCCGCGTTCCAACATCTCGCGGGCGGCCTCCAGCAGCCGCCGGGCCGGCGGGGTCAACGACTCCTCACACGCCAACGGGATGGACAGGGTCACGGTGAGCACGGGTGCGGCCGTGTTCGCCGGGCGGCGCTGGCCGCCGGGGGGACGACCGGGAACCGCAGGTTGGGACGTATGCCATCCGGCGCGCGACGAGGCGGGGCTGACCGACATGGTCCTCCTTGGCTGGTCCGGGTAAACCCACGGCCCGGGACGCCGCTTCATCGATGCTTCCCGGCCCCTGAGCGAGGGTCAAGGGGCGGCCGCGTTGCATGAATGTGACAATTGGCGAACACATCGCAGCCGAACCCTCGCTCTGCGTACGAGCCAGATGATTACAGCAGAGTCGCCGGGGCGGTCGGATACGGGGGGTACCCGCTCCGCTTCACATTGGCCGGTCCGGTCCGACGCACCACGGCGGACGGTCCCCCGGGCGCGTCGCGCCGGCGCCCGGTCAGCGGAACCGGTCGACCCGGACCCGGGCCTCGTCGGCCAGCCGGTAGCCGACGCCGTACACGGTGGTCACCAGCGGGGTGTCCGCGCCGAGCTTGGCCCGCAGCCGGCGCACGTGCACGTCCACGGTCCGGGCCACGGCGTGCTCGTAGCCCCAGACGCTGCCGAGCAGCTGGAGCCGGGTGAAGACCCGGTGCGGGTGCTCGGCGAGGAAGAGCAGCAGGTCGAACTCGATCCGGGTGAGCGGGATCTCCCGGTCGCCCTGCCGGACCACCCGGGAGCCGGCCAGGATCCGCAGCGTGTCGGGGTGCTCGTCGGCGGGGGCCGGCGCGGGCACGGCCGTGACCGCCCGCACCGGCACCGGTTCGGCCAGCCGGACCACGCCCTCCCCCGCCTCGGCCAGCTCGCCGAGCAGGTCGACCAGGCGGGCCAGCCGGGGCGTCAGCGGCGTGGCGGCCAGGTCGAGGGTGATGGTAAGCGTCGGGGCGGGCCGGGGCCGGGGCGGACCGGGCCGGTCGGAGCGGCCCGGCGGATGCGGGCGCGAGGTGATGGCGACGACGGACATCGGTGCCTCCTGAGATGACGGGTCGTCCGCCACGCCCGGTGGAGCGTGGCGGTCAGCGCGGCGCCCGGCCGGCGGTCACCGGGGGCGCGGTGGCCGGGGAGCCGGCCGGCGGGGTGGGGCCGAGCGCGGGCAGGCCGGCGATGCGCCAGGCGACGAAGCCGCCGACCACGTCGGTGGCCCGGTGCAGGCCGAGGTCCTGCAACGCGGCAGCGGCCAGCGAGGACGTGTAGCCCTCCTGACAGATCACGACGACCGGCAGGTGGTAGCCGACCGCCTGGGGCAGCCGGGCCGGGCAGCGCGGGTCGAGCCGCCACTCCAGCACGTTGCGCTCGATGGCCAGCGCGCCAGGCACGGTGCCGTGCGCGGCCCGCTGGGCGGCCGGCCGGATGTCGACCAGCAGGGCCCCGGCACGGTACGCCAGGTGCGCCGCCTCGGGGTCGAGCCGGCGCAGCCGGGCGCGGGCGGCGGCGAGGATCTCGTCGATGCCCCGGGATCCCGGTGGTGGCAGCGGCGGGCTGTCGGTACTCGGGTGGTGGTGCTGCTGCGACATCCTCGCGGTCCTTCCAGGAACGAGCCGGCGGGTGGGTGTGGGGCGGTGGGGGTCACCAGGCGACGCCGGCCTCGGCCACGTCGGCGACCCGCAGCCGGCCGGCGTCGAGCCGGTAGCGGGTCATCCGGCGCAGCGCGGGCCGGTAGACGTGGACGCTGACCGCGGGCTGGTGGGCGCGGTTGGTCACCACGTGCACGTGCCGCGGGCCGAACCGTCGCCCGGTGCCGGCGGCCAGGCGGTGCGGGCGCAGCCGTGCACCCGACACCGTCTCCTCGGTGAGTTCACCGGCGACGACCAGGAACGCGCCCGAGGAGCCGCCGTGATCGTGCAGGTCGGTGCCCTGGCCGGGGAGCCAGCTCAGCGCCCAGACCTCGTGCGTGTCGGTGCCGGCGAGCCGGGCGTACCAGCGCTCGACCGGGTCGAAGCGCAGCGGCACCGGCCAGCGGGCCGGGTCGGCGTACGAGGCGGCGACGGCGAGCAGGTCGGTGTGCGGGTCGGTCATGGCGGTCTCCCGGGGGTGATGCGTCCGGCCACCACTATAGGAGTCAAAGCCTATAGGTTTAGTAGGTAATACCGGATGCTGGGACGGCGACCGGAATGCCGGGGATCAGCGCGAGACCGGCGGGTCCAACCGGTAGCCCGGCACCGAGGGCCAGCGCACGGTCAGCACCACCGACGCCTGCTCGGCGTACCAGCAGTGATCCACCCCGCGGCCCCACATCACGTAGTCGCCCGGCGTGCCCAGCACCACCGTCCGGTCCGGGAACTCCACCCGGAACCGGCCGCTGACCAGGACCAGCAGCGCGATCCGCCGCTCCTGAACGGCCCACCGCGAGCGGGCCTCCCCCGGCGGGTGCACGCCCCACTTCACCTCGACCTCGGCACTGTGCCGGGGGTCGCCGGCGGGCATGAAGTGCCCGAGCAGCCAACCGGCATTGCTGGCACCGTCCACACCCGCGTTGCCGACGTACACGTCGTCCATGACCCTCCCGTCGTGGGCTGGCAAGCTACCAGTCCGCCGAACGCGGCGGCCGACTAGCCTGGACCGGTGACCGACGACAAGGGCGACACCCCGCTCAACTCCCGCTGAGGCGACACCATGGACGATCCCGTACCGGAGCGGATGCGCACGGCGGCCGGCGCGCTGCTGGCCACGCTCGACGAGCCGGCCCGTGCCGCCGCCGGGCACGCCTTCGACGACGAGGGCCGGCGGTGGTTGGAGTACCGGCCCCGGCCCCGCCCCGGGGTGTGCCTGGCCGACCTGGACCGCGCCGCACGCAAGGCGGCGCACCGGCTGCTGGCCACCGCGCTGAGCCCACCGGCGTACGCCCAGGCGATGACCGTGGTGGCGCTGGAGGAGGTGCTGGACCGGGCCGAGGAGTGGCGACGCGGCCGGCACAGCGGCGACTACTGGGTGGCGCTCTACGGCGACCCGACCCGCGACGACCGCTGGGCGTGGCGGTTCGAGGGGCACCACCTGTCGGTGAGCATGACGGTGGTCGACGACGAGGTCTCCCCCGCCCCGCTCTTCCTCGGCGCCAACCCGGCCACCGTCCGGCACGCCGGGCGGCCCGTCTCCCGCCCGCTCGGCATCGAGGAGGACCTCGGCCGGGAGCTGCTGGAGGCGATCGGGCCGGCCGGGCGGTCCGCCGCGATCATCGCCGACGAGGTCCCGGCGGACATCGTGAGCGCCACCCGACCGTCGGTCGACGGGCCGCTCACCCCGCTGGGCGTGCCCGGCGACCGGCTCGGCGTCACCGGCCGCGCTCTGCTCGACCAGCTGGTGGCGCTCTACCTGGACCGGCTCCCCGCCGAACTGGCGGTCCGCGAGGCGGACCGACTCGCCGGCGGCGAGCTGCACTTCGCCTGGGCCGGGTCGACCCGACCGGGTGGGCGGCACTACTACCGGGTGCAGGGCGACGACCTGTTGATCGAGTACGACAACACCACCGAGGACGGCAACCACGCGCACACCGTGCTGCGCCGCCCGGCCGGCGACTTCGGCGCCGACGTGCTCGCCGCCCACCACGCCCGCGCCCACTGACGCCGCTCAGGCCGGCCGGACCGCCTCGATCAGGAACCGGCGGGCGTGGGCGACGAAGGCCCCCTCCGCGCGGATCCGCCGGTCCAGCGCGGCGAGCTGCGGCCGGTGCCGGTCCACGTCGAAGCCCGGCGCCGTCCAGACGACCTTGCGCAGGAACCAGACCACCGCGCCGACGTCGTGGAAGACCGCCCGCAGGGTGGCCTCTTCGAGGCGGACCACGGACAGGCCCGCGGCCCGGGCGGCGGACACGGCCCGCTCCGGCTGCCGGCTGGTCGGGCGCGGCAGCGGGCCGAGGATCGCCTCGCTCAACTCCCGCATCGTGCCCGGGCCGATCTGCTGGGACAGGTACGCCCCGCCGGGGCGCAGCACCCGGGCGACCTCGGTCCAATCGGTGGCCACCGGGTGCCGGCTGGTGACCAGGTCGAAGGAGGCGTCCCGGAACGGCAGCCCGGACGCGGGGCCGACCTGGACGACGGTGGCGCCGACCCGGCGCAGCGTACGCCGGGCGACCACGACGTTGGGCGGCCAGGCCTCGGTGGCGACCAGCAGCGGCGGCGGGGCCGGCGCCTCGGCCAGCACCTCTCCCCCGCCGGTGTCGACGTCCAGGGCGGCGGAGACCGCCGCCAGCCGGGCCGCCACCAGCCGGGTGTAGCCCCACAGCGGGCGTTCCTCGGTGGCCCGGCCGTCGAGCCAGGAGAAGTCCCAGCCGTGCACCGGCGCGGCCGCCGCCTCGGCGACCAGTTCGGCGAAGGGGCGCTCTGCCATCCGGCCACCCTGCCGGGCTCGACGGGTGACCGACAACCGGATTTCCGCCGGCCGCGTCGACCCCGGATCGGGGAGAGGGCGGCCCGGGGACACCGCCACGTCGCCGACGTGGGCCGGTGGGCGGTCCGGCACGAGCGGCGGGGTCAGGCGCGGGGGCGGATGATCTCCACGGTGGCGCCGGCGGCCGGCACGCCCTCCAGGGCCTCGAAGCCGCTCGGCTCCCGGCGGCCGGCGTCGAACTGGCGCATCAGGCGGGCGCCCAGCCGGACCCCGACCGCGCCCACGGCCAGGGCGACCAGCTCGGTGATCACCAGGACCGCGGTGGCGCCGCGCTGCGGCGCGTCGGCCCGGATCAGGCAGGCCAGCAGGAACAGCGCGGCCATGCCGGCGTTGACCAGGTTGAAGGTGACCATGGTGCGGCGGGTCCGGCCGGCCCGGACGTCCCACAGGTCGACCATGCCGGCCACCCCGGCCAGGGCGGCGGCGACCAGGGCGGCGACCGCCGTCCAGTAGCCCACCTCGCCGAGGAAGGCCGGCCCGCCGGCCACGTCGGCGAGGTCGAAGAGGACCGCGCTGACGAAGAGCCCGAACGGGAACGTCACCAGCATCGGTTGGATCGGATGCCCCTGCACCCGCAGCCGGCTCTCCATCGGTTCCTCCCCAGATTTCGTCAGCTCACGAAACCAGGGTGCTACCCGGGCACCAGTCCGGCGAAACGGCGCGCTCAACCTTCCCGGGGACGCGACACCGTGGCGACCAGCCGCTCGGCGACCTCGCGCAGCGGGATGTCCAGCGAGGACGCGGCGTTGCGCAGCACGTCGAGGGCCTCCGGCGCGGGGCACCCGCGCTGGGTCATGATCACCCCGACCGCCTGGCCGACGACGCCCTCCTCCAGCAGCGATTCGTCCAGCTCACCGGCCCGCTCGGCCTGCTTGACCCGGTCACGCACGGCAGCCAGCAGCAGGCCGGCGTGCTCGGCGAGCAGCATCGCGGTGAGCTGGTGCCGGGTGGTGAAGGTGCCGGCGGAGTCGGTGTAGAGGTTGATCACCCCGATCGCCTGCTCGTCGACGTCGACCGGCGCGGAGATCACCCCACGCACCCCGAGGCCCCGCGCCCGGGCCGTCCAGCCCGGCCAGCGCTCCTCGACGGCGAGGTCCTGGGCGACGATCATCTCCCGGCGCCCGATGGCGCTCATCGCCGGCGACTCCGGGCCGTGCCGCAGGTCGTCCAGCTCCGCCAGGCCGGGGTCGGAGGCCGCCACCCCGGCGGGCTCCCCGGCGCGCAGCGCCGTGAAGCCGCACCAGGTCACGTCCGGTACGGCGTCCCGGGCGATCCGCACCAGCCGGGCCAGCGCCTCGTCGAAGTCGTCGGCCGCGATCAGGCCGGCGGTCAGCTCGCGCAGCAGGCCGGCGGTCTCCAGCACGCCGAGGCTGTCGATCGTCGGCTCCCGCATGTCCAGGTTCACCGGCGCACGGCCCCCGCGCGCCGACCGATCCCGTCGACCGGCCCCATTGCCTGTCCCATCGTGTGATCTCCCCTGACTCATGAGCCCCGGGCTTCTACCCTCGCAAACCAGGATCGAAACCGCGTAAAGGGGTCCCTTCCGGCGCGGATCCGCGCCGGAAGAGACCCCGGTGACGTCAGCGCGCGGCGGAGAGCCGCCGGCCGACCGAGGCGATCAGCCGGTCCAGCTCCGAGCCGAACGGGTTGTCGTGGACCAGGTACGTCCAGGTGGCGGTCGGCCGCACCAGCTTGGCGGCGTCCGGCTCCCAGTCGGCGTCGAACTCGGTCTCGGTGAAGGTGGCGATGGTGCGGGTCTCGATCTCGGGGACGAGGTCGTTGAACGCCGGCACCGCCGCCCGGTGGAACTCGTCCAGCGGGTCGAGGCGGCCCAGCGCCCGCAGGTGCACGCCCTCGCGGACCTCGGAGAGTTCGGCCAGGTGCTCGGCCCAGAGCCGGTCGAGGTGATAGAGGGCGATCGACCGGGCCACCCGGGCGAGCAGGTCCTCGTCCATCTCGCCGGCCTTGTCCGGCACCCGGTCGAGCAGCATCAGCGCGGCCACGTCGCTGGTGAGCAGCCGCTCGCGGCGCTCCGCGAGCGCCTTGCGCTGCTGCTCGATCACCACGCTGTACCGCCAGGTGTTGCGGTGGATCTCGTGGTTGACGCCCTCGGCCACCCGCTGGGCGTGCTCCACGGCGTAGTCCACCTGCTCGTCGGTGACCAGGCCGTCGGCGTTCATCCGCGGCGAGGCCGGCACGATGTCGCCGGCGTGCCGGACCACCAGGTCGTCCTCGAGGCTGACGAAGAAGACCGAGCCACCCGGGTCGCCCTGCCGGCCGGCCCGGCCGCGCAGCTGGTCGTCGACCCGGCGGCTGTCGTGCCGGCCGCTGCCGATCACGTACAGGCCGCCCAGCTCGGCCACCCGGTCCCGGTCGGTCTGGTCGCTGCCGCCGAGGCGGATGTCCACGCCCCGGCCGGCCATCTGGGTGGAGACGGTGACCGCGCCGTACGCGCCCGCCTCGGCGATGATCGCCGCCTCCTCGTCGTCGTTCTTCGCGTTCAGCACGACGCAGGGCACCCCGGCGGCGTGCAGGCCGGCGGCCAGCCCCTCGGACTCCTTGACGTCCAGGGTGCCGACCAGCACCGGCCGGCCGGCCTGGTGGCAGCGCGTGATCTCGTCGATCAGCGCCTCCTCCTTCTCCGCCCGGGTGGCGTAGATCCGATCCGGCTCGTCCTCCCGGACGCAGGGGGTGTTCGGCGGGATCACCGCCACCTCGAGGCCGAAGAACTCGCGCAGCTGATCGCCGACGAGCACGGCGGTCGCGGTCATCCCGCAGACCGTCGGGTAGAGCGCGATGTACGCCTGCACGGCGACGGTGCCCAGCACCTCGCCCTCGGCCGTGGCGTCCAGGCCCTCCTTGGCCTCGACCGCCGCCTGCAGGCCGTCCGGCCAGCGGCGGCGCTGGGCCACCCGGCCGCGCATCTCGTCGATCAGCTCGACCGAACCGTCCCGGACGATGTAGTCGACGTCGCGGTGCAGCAGGGCGTGCGCGTGCAGCGCCACGTTGACCGCCGAGAGCTGCCCCACGTGCTCGGTGTCGTACAGGTCGATGCCGCCGAGCTTCGCCTCGACGGTGGCCAGGCCGACAGCGGTGAACGCCACGCTGCGGCCGTCCTCGGCGACGGTGTAGTGCCTGCCCTTGCGCAGGCCACGCACCAGCGCCGCGGCGGCGTGCGCCGGGTCCTGCTCGCCGGCGACCGCGCCGGCGAGCACCATCGGCACCCGGGCCTCGTCGATCAGGATCGAGTCGGCCTCGTCCACGATCGCGGTCTTCAGCGGCGGCTGGACCCGGTCGGCGAGGTCGGTGACGAGCTGGTCGCGGAGGAAGTCGAAGCCGGCCTCGCTGACCGCGACGTAGGTCACGTCGCAGGCGTACGCGGCGCGCCGCTCCTCGGGGGTGGAGGCCTCGTTGACCCAGCCCACGGTCAGCCCGAGCAGCCGGTAGACCGGCGCCATCCACTCGGCGTCGCGGCGGGCCAGGTAGTCGTTGACGGTGAGCACGTGCACCGGCCCGTTGCCCAGCCGGACGTGCCCGTACGCGGCGATGGTGGCGGTAAGCGTCTTGCCCTCACCGGTGGCCATCTCGGCGACCTTGCCCGACAGCAGCGCCATCGCCCCGAGCAGCTGCACGTCGTACGGCCGCTGGTCCAGCCCGCGGCGGGCGGCCTCCCGGCCGATCGCGCAGATCTCCGCGTACTCCGTGGCGGCGCCGGCGGCCTCGGCCAGCTCGGCGTCGTCGAGGGCCGACAGCTCGTCCTCGCGCGCGGCGATCTGCGGCAGCAACTTCTCCAGCGGGGCCAGGTCGACCGTCGTCCCCGGGCGCTGGAGGAACCGCCGGAACCTGGTCTTCAGCCGTTGCGACACACCCATGAGCGGCAACGGTACGCGAACCGGCCGGGCTGTCGCTGCCCGGCTCGTCCGGGGCGTCCCGGATGTCCCCGTCCCGGCACGTCCGCGCAGGTCAGGGGCGGCACGTCCGCGCAGGTCAGGGGCGGCAGGTCGGGTCAGCTCACCAGCAGCTGGTGGGCGGCCAGCTCCCGGTAGAGCGGACTGGTGACGGTCAATTCGTCGTGGGTGCCGACCGCGACCACCCGGCCGCCGTCGAGCACCACGATCTGGTCGGCGTCGACGACGGTGGCGAGCCGGTGCGCGACGATCAGCAGGGTGCGCCGCACGGCCACCGCGTCGATCGCCCGGCGCAGCGCCGCCTCGTTGCGCGCGTCGAGGTTGCTGGTCGGCTCGTCCAGCAGCAGCACCGGCGGGCCGGCGAGCAGCGCCCGGGCGATCGCCAGGCGCTGCCGCTCGCCGCCGGAGAGCAGCACCCCGCCCTCCCCCACCTGCACGTCCAACCCGGCGTCGGTGCGCTCGACGAGGTGGCCGAGGTTGACCTCGTCCAGGACGGCCAGCAGCGCGGCGTCGGTCGCGTCCGGGGCGCCGATCAGCAGGTTCTGCCGCAGCGTGCCGGCCAGCACCGGGGCCTCCTGCTCGACGTAGCCGAGCCGGGCCCGCAGGGCGTCGCGGGGCAGCCGGCGCACGTCGACGCCGTCGAGCCGCAGCGACCCGGAGTCGACCTCGTAGAAGCGCTCCACGAGCGCGAGCAGGGTCGACTTGCCGGCTCCGGAGGGGCCGACCAGGGCGGTGCGGCTGCCGGCCGGCACCGTGAAGCTCACCTCGTGCAGCACCGGGGCGCCGTCCGGGTAGCCGAACCCCACCCGGTCGAACTCGATCGCCGCCGGGCGGCCGGCGGGCGGGGCCGCCGCCAGGTCCGCGCCGTCCCCGGCGTCCTCCGCGGGTACGGCCAGCACCTCCTCGATCCGCTGCAACGCGCCCAGCCCGGTCTGCAGCTGGGTGTAGGCGTGCACCACCTGACCCAGCGGCAGGACCAGGAAGAACAGGAACATCACGAAGGCCACCAGGTCGCCCACGGTGATCGCCCCGGCCGCCACCCGGGCCCCGCCCACGCCGAGGACCAGCAGGAACGCGCCCTGGATGGTGACCGTGCTGACCGGGCCGACCACCGCCTGCACCCGGGCCACCCGCAGCCCCGCCGCGTACGCCTGGGCGGCGCTGGAGCCGACGGCCTCGGCCTCGCGGTGCTCGGCCCTGGCGGCGCGGATGGTCCGGGCGGCGGAGATGGCCCGCTCGACGGCGGAGGTCATCTCCCCGACGCGCTCCTGGGCGGCGCGGGACAGCCCGCGCACCCGGCGGGCCACGGTGAGCGCGAAACCGACGCCGGCGGCCACCCCCAGCAGGGTCACCCCGAACAGCACCGGATCGAGCAGGGCCATCGCGCCGGCCGCGCCGAGGACCATCACCGCGCCGGTGACCGTCTCGAACAGCCCGGAGGTGACCACGGCCCGCAGCAGGGTGGTGTCCGAGCCCACCCGGGAGAGCAGGTCGCCGGTGCGGCGCCGGTCGTACTCGACGATGGGCAGCCGCAGCAGGTGCCCGGCGAGCCGGCGCCGGGTGCCCAGCACGACGCCCTCGGCGGTGCGTTGCAGCAGGAAGTCGCGCAGGCCACCGAGGGCGGCGCCGACCACCACCAGGGCCACCAGCGCCGCGACGAGGCCGGTGACCGGCCGGGCCGCCGCCATCTGGTCGAGCACCTGGCGGGTGAGCAGCGGCTGCGCCAGCGCGGCGCCCGCGCCGGCCAACGACAACGCGCCCACCGCGGCGAGGGTGCCGCGGTGGGCGCGCAGGTACGGCAGCAGGGCGGCCAGGCCGGCGGGCCGGCGGGCGGCGGCGGTGGTCATGGGCCGACCGTAGTCGCCGGCGCCCAGCCGGGTGCCGGGTGTCCGGGTGCCGGGTGCCGAGTGCTGGCTGCCGGGTGCCGGGTGCCGGGTGCTGGCTGCCCGGGTCAGCCGGTCAGCACCACCTGGAGTTCCTGCCGGCGACGCTCGGCCAGGTCGGTCAGCAGGGCGGGCGCCTCCTCCATCGGCACCACCGCCGAGACGAGGTGCTTGCGGATCACGTCGCCGTACTGCCGCAGCAGCTCGATGGTCTCGGCGGAGAGCCGTTCCCGGTCCCAGGTCGGCGTCAGGCCGCGCGGCACCCGACCGATCTGGGCGCAGCGCAGCGAGAGCCCGTTGTGGTGGAACTCCTCGCCGAGCCGGACGGCGTCCGCGCCGTCCTGGTAGAAGGCCAGGTCGATCACGGTGCCCTGCGGACGCAGCAGGCGCAGCGCCAGGTGCAGCGCCCAGGCCTGGCCGCGGCACTGGAACACCACGTCGGCGCCCCGGTCGCCGGCGGCGTGGTTCCACCGGGTCTTGAGCACCACGGCCGGGTCGTCGGCCTCCGGGTCGAGCGTCTCCAGGCCGAGCGCCTCGGCCACCTGGCGGCGCTGCGGCGTCGGGTCCAGCACCACCACGGAGGCGGCGCCGTGCCGCTTGGCGAACAGGGCGGTGAGCAGGGCGACGACGCCGCTGCCGACCACCGCGACCCGCCGGCCGCGCACCCCGTCGCCGAGCGAGCGCACGTCGGTGCCGCACAGGTCGGCGGCGGCGTGCAGCAGGCCGTTGGCGCAGATCGGACCCATGTGCGCGACGTAGATGCCGAGCAGCGGGTCGAGGTCTTCGGGGAGCGGGACGAACCGCTCGGCGACCGGGTCGGCCACGTAGCCGGTGCGGTGGCCGTAGGTCATGGCGCCCACCGTGCCGACGGTGACGGCCGGGGTGCGGCTCTCCACCACCCGGCCGACCTGCATGTAGCCGAGCCGGGTGACCGGGTACGGGGTGCTCGCCGCACCGGGCTGGAACAGTCCGAGGTCCGGGTTCCAGGTGACGTTGAGGTACGGGTTGGTGCCCTTGACGAAGCTCAGTTCGGTGCCGGCGGAGACGCCACTGTAGAGGGTCTCCACCCGGAAGGTGCCCTCGCGCAGCTCGCCGGCGTCCTGTTCCGCCAGTTCGACGGCGCCGGGGTCGCTGACCACCACGACCTTGTCACGCATCGACACTCACCCCCGCGCTGGCCAGCGGCACGGACGCCGGGCCGGTCGGCAGGGTCACGGCCCGCCCGGTACGGGCCGACTCGGCGACCGCGAGGGCCAGCCGCTGGGTCCGCATCGCCTCGACGTACGGCACCCGCACGTCGTCGCCGACGCCGGTCACCGCGTCGATGAAGGCCCGGTCGACGGCCATCCGGGCACCGTCCGGATCGGATTCGATCCGGCGCTCCCCGTCGGCGTCGCAGATCACCAGGCCGTCCTCGGCCAGCGACAGCGCCAAGCCGTCGGCGAGGATCTCCAGCCCCGCCCGGTGCTTCCAGCCCAGCACGCAGGCCGCGGCGAGGGTGCCCACCGCCCCGTTGGCGAAGCGCAGCGTGGCCGCGGTCACCGAGTCGATGTCGGCGCCCTCGACCGGCGGCGGGTTCCCGTCGCCGTACGCGGTCACCTCGACCGCCTCGCCGACCAGCGCCCGCACCAGGTCCAGCACGTGCGCGGCCTGCTCGACGACCGGGCCGCCGGAGCGGTCCCGCACCGCCCACCAGGCCACCGGGGGGACCTTGTCCAGCCAGGAACCGTTGACCATCCGCACCGGCCGGTCGGCCAGCAGCTCGCGGGCCCGCTCCACCACGTGCAGGTAGCGCCAGTGGTGGCCGACGGCGGTGAGCAGCCGCTTCTCCTGCACCAGCGCGGCGATCCGTTCGGCGGTCTCCAGGTCGACCGCGACGGGCTTCTCCACGAACATCGGGACGCCGGCGGCGATGACCGCCTCCTCCACCGGCCCGTGCGCGAACGGCGGCACGCAGACGTACACCGCGTCCGGTCCGGCGGCGAGCAGTTCGTCCACGTCGACGAAGCTCCGGCCGCCGTACGCCCCGGCCAGCTCCGCCGCCGCGTCCCGGGACACGTCGTGCACCCCGAGCAGCTCCACGTCCTCGAAACCGCTCAACACGCGGGCGTGGCGTTGTGCCACCCCACCGGCCCCTACCAGTCCCACCCGGCACCTTCGCATACCACCGACCCTCTCGACGCTGTTCTCCGACTCGCGGGAACAGCACTCCCCCCACCGCCCGAACGCGAAACCCCGTGCGTTCGGCAACGAACCGTTCATCTGCCGGGAACCGGCTGGTGCACGGCCTGTGATCAAGCTGTTAGGCATGATCCGGTTAGCGCGCGGGCGGAGATGGGAAAACCAACTCCGCGTTTTCCGCCACGATCTGGGGGTGTGCCAGTGCGGGATACAGATTCGATCGTCTCACCAGTGGTGGAGGCATGGGCGACTTACCGGACGACTTCGGCCAACGACTGGCCGACGCGGCGGCTGATGCGGGCCAAGGGTGACACCCGGGTCAGTGTGGTGCTGCCGGCCCGCAACGAGGAGGTCACCGTCGGCGCGATCGTGTCGACGATCCGCGAACACCTGATGGACCGGGTCGCCCTGGTCGACGAGCTGATCGTGGTGGACTCCCGGTCCACCGACCGGACCGCGCAGGTGGCCCGGGCCGCGGGCGCGGAGGTGGTCAGCCAGGACGCGATGACCCGGGGGCTGCCCCGACTGACCGGCAAGGGCGACGCGCTCTGGGCCGGCCTGGCCGCCGCCGAGGGCGACGTGGTCGCCTTCATCGACGCCGACCTGCGCGAGTTCCGTCCGCACTTCGTGACCGGCCTGATCGGACCGCTGCTGACCGATCCGTCGGTGGACTTCGTGAAGGGCTTCTACCACCGGCCGCTGGTCGGCGCGAGCAGCGTGGAGGCCGACGGTGGCGGGCGGGTGACGGAGCTGATGGCCCGCCCCCTGCTCAACCTCTTCTGGCCGGAGCTGGCCGGTTTCGTGCAGCCCCTCGCCGGCGAGTACGCCGGACGCCGGGAGGTGCTGGAGCAGGTGCCGTTCGTCTCCGGCTACGGGGTCGAGACGGCGATGCTGATCGACCTGCTGGAGCTGGTCGGCCTCGACGCCCTCGCCCAGGTCGACCTCGGCGAGCGCAAGCACCGGCACCAGGACACCGCGGCGCTGGGCCGGATGTCCGCGCAGATCATGCACACCGCCTGGTCGCGGTTGCAGCGCCGCGGCTGGGCCAGCCCCGGCACCATCCCGGCCACCATGCTCACCCAGTTCCGCCGGGGCGGCTCGGACGCGCTGCCCAACCTGGACCGGGAGATCGTGGTCAGCGACGTCTCCGTGGACGAGCGCCCGCCGCTGGCCCAGCTGCGGCACCGGGTGCCGCGCCGGCGGGTGGCGGCGTGAGCGGCGGGTTGCCGCGACGGGTACCCGACGGCCGGCACGAGCCGGCCGGGGGCGGAGAGCGGACGGCCGAGCGGGTCGCCGCCGAGGGAAGGACAACAGCGCGATGAGCCTCACCGTCCTGATGAACGCCGGCCCCTGGTTGTCGGTGCCGCCCCCCGGCTACGGCGGGATCGAGAACATCATCGCCACCCTGGTGCCGGAGCTGCGGCGCCTGGGCGTACGGGTGGTGCTGGCCTCGGTGGAGAGCAGCACCCTGCCGGTCGACGAGAAATTCTCGGTCTTTCCCGACGGGCAGTTCCACGCCCTGCAACGCCCCTACAACCAGGTGTGCGGCGTCTCCCAGGCCCACCTCAACGGGGTGATCCGGCAGCTGCACCACCGCGACGACATCGACCTGGTGCACGACCACGTGGAGGCGGTCGGGCTGGCCACCCTGGCCGCGATGGGGCCGGACGGCCCGCCCGTGCTGCACACCCTGCACTGGGACCTGGCCAAGCACCCCGAGCTCTACGGCAACCTGGACGCCGGTGACCGGGTCCGGGTCAACGGCGTCTCCGCCTCCCAGCTGGCCCGCGCTCCCCGGGCGCTGCGGGAGCACTCGGTGGGGCACGTGCACCTGTCCACCCCGCTGGCCGTCGGCGCGGACCGCGCGCCGCGCCCGGAGAAGGGCGACTACGCGATCATCCTGGGGCGGATCAACCCGGGAAAGGGGCAGGACGTGGGCGCCCGGCTGGCCCAGCGGGTCGGAGTGCCGCTGGTGCTCGCCGGCCCGGTCGGGCCGTACCACCGGCCGGAGGATCTGGCCGCCGCCGGCGACGAGGCCCGGCAGAACCCCGACGTGCGCTTCTTCTACGACGAGGTGGCCCCGCACGTCGACGGCGAGCTGGTCCGCTGGGTCGGCACGGTGGCCGGTGAGGAACGCGACGACCTGCTGGCCGGAGCGAAGGCCTCGCTGTTCCCGCTGCGCTGGGAGGAACCGGGCGGCACCGCCGTGGTGGAGTCCCTCGCGCTCGGCACCCCGGTCGTGGCGACCGCCCGCGGTTGCCTGCCCGAGCTGATCGAGCACGGCCGCACCGGCCTGCTCACCACCGACGAGGACGAGCTCGGCGACCTGCTGCTGGCGGCCAGCCTGCTCGACGCGGACGAGTGCCGGCGGGAGGCCGCGGCCCGGTTCACCCCGGCGGTGATGGCACAGCGCTACGTCGAGCTGTACGAGCGCGTCCGGCACGGCGCCCCGGCCCGGCAGTTGCAGGTCGCCTGAGGCGTACCCCTGCTCTCACGGGCCCGGACCGGTCTGGTCCGGGCCCGTTTGTCGGGCCGGGAGGCGGGAACGCCGCGACGCGACGGAGGGAGCGCACGATGGCCGGTCCGATGGCCCACTCCCGGGCCCGGCGCAACCCGGCGGACGGCCGCGCGCCGGTCCGCCGGGCCGCCGCCACGGTCGGTACGGTGTTCCTCCTGATCGGGGCCCTGGGGTTCGTGCCCGGAATCACCAGCGACTACGCCGACCTGCGGCTGGCCGGGCACCAGTCCGGCGCCCAGCTGTTCGGGTTGTTCCAGGTGTCGGTGCTGCACAACCTGCTGCACCTGGCCTTCGGCGTGGCCGGGCTGGCGCTATCGCGCACCGTCGGGCTGGCGCGCGCCTACCTGGTCGGCGGCGGGGCGGTCCACCTGGTGCTGTGGCTCTACGGGCTGGCCGTCGACCGTGCCAGCGCGGCGAACGTCATCCCGGTCAACCCCGCCGACGACGTCCTGAACCTCGCGCTCGGCGCCGGAATGGTCACGCTCGGCGTGCTCACCCGACGTGACGGGGACCGCCGCTGACCCGGCCACCGTATCCGGTCGGTCCGGTTTCACCCGGAGAAGCCCCGGGTACCTGGCTGGATCTGGGCATGCGAGCGGAATCGAGGGGCCGATGGCGAGCCGGATCACCTGCGAGGTGCGCGACGAGTCACCCGTGACCGTCGTCCACCTGCACGGCGCGCTCGACCTCGGCACGATGCGGTCGGTGCACACCGTGCTGGACCGCTGCCTCTCCGCCCAGCCCGACGCGCTGGTGGTCGACCTGGAGGACGTCACCGTCGCCGACCGGCTCGCGCTGTCCGTCTTCGCCGCCACGGCCCGCGAGGCCGCCGGGTGGCCGGCCGTGCCGGTGCTGCTCTGCGCTCCCCCGTCGGACGCGGCCGCCTGGCTCGCCGAGTCCACCGCCTGCCGGGTGGTGCCGGTACACCGGGACTGCGCCGAGGCGACCCGGCTGGCCGGCGAGGTCGCCGCACCCCGGCTGCGGGCCCGGCTGGAGCCGGTGGCGACCGCCTGCCGGCGGGCCCGGGAGCTGGTCGGCGAGGCCTGCGGCCGGTGGAACGCGCCGGAGCTGGTCGGCCCGGCCTCGCTGGTGCTCAGCGAGCTGGTCGGCAACGTGGTGCGGCACGCGCACACGACGATGCAGGTCACGCTGACGCTGCGCCGGCCGTACCTGCACGTGGCGGTGACCGACGGCAGCCGCAGCGCGGCACGGCCGAACAACCCGGGGCTGCGTGCCGAGGGTGGACGCGGGCTGATGCTGGTCCGGGAATTGGCGCAGCGGTGGGGCAGCGCCCCGCTCGCCGACGGAAAGGTCGTCTGGGCGGTCGTGCCGGCGAATTGACCGAAATTCCCTCTCTCGCCTGGTTACATGGGCAGAGGGGCGGGTAGTCGCGCCCGTCCTTTCTGTCGTGACGACGGGGTGAGAAGCCACATGGCCAGACGGGTGACAACGGAGCCGGCGCGAGACCGGGGGCCGGCGATCCTCGCGCCGGCCCGGTTCGGCGGCTACCCCGGCCCGCTCCGACCGGCTCTGCCGGGCAACCACCTGATCAAGCTGCTCGGCACCACCGACCACAAGCAGATCGGCCTGATGTACCTGGTCACCGCGTTCTTGTTCTTCGTGGTCGCCGGAATCGAGGCGATGCTGATCCGAGGCGAACTGGCCCGGCCAGGGCTGCAACTCCTCTCCCCCGAGCAGTACAACCAGCTCTTCACCACGCACGGGCTGGCGATGCTGCTGCTCTTCGCCACACCCGCGGCTCTGGGGATGGCCAACTACATCGTCCCGATCCAGATCGGCGCCCCGGACGTCGCGTTTCCCCGGCTGAACGCGTTCGGCTACTGGCTGTTCCTGTTCGGCGGCCTGATGCTGTACGGCAGCTTCGCCACGCCAAGCGGGTCGGCCGACTTCGGGTGGACCGCCTACCCGCCGTTGAGCACGCTGGAGCACTCCCCCGGCGTCGGGCCAAACATGGTGGTGATCGGGCTGGTCATCGGCGGTCTAGGCACCATCCTCACCGCCGTCAATCTGGTCACCACCATCCTCACGCTGCGCGCGCCCGGGATGACCATGTTCCGGATGCCGATCTTCACCTGGAACATTCTGCTCACCAGCGTCTTGGTGCTGTTGGTCTTCCCGCTGCTGGCGGCGGCGCTGCTCGCGCTGGCCTCCGACCGGATCCTGAACTCGCACGTCTTCGACTCGACCACCGGCGGGCCGATGCTGTGGCAGCATCTGTTCTGGTTCTTCGGCCATCCCGAGGTCTACATCATCGCGCTGCCGTTCTTCGGCATCATCACCGAGGTCATTCCGGTCTTCGCCCGCAAGCCGATCTTCGGCTACACCGGTCTGGTGCTCGCCACCATCGCCATCACGGTGCTGTCGATGACCGTCTGGGCCCACCACATGTTCGGCACCGGCCAGGTGCTGCTGCCCTTTTTCAGCATCGTCAGCTATCTGATCGCGGTGCCCACCGGGGTGAAGTTCTTCAACTGGATCGGCACCATGTGGAAGGGGCAGATCACCTTCGAGACGCCGATGCTCTTCGCCATCGGCTTCCTGGTCACCTTCCTGCTCGGCGGCCTCACCGGGGTGCTGCTGGCCAGTCCGCCGGTGGACTTCCACACGCACGACACCTATTTCGTGGTGGCGCACTTCCACTACGTCCTCTTCGGCACGGTGGTTTTCGCGTTCTTCGGCGGAATCTACTTCTGGTTCCCGAAGATGACCGGTCGGCTGCTCGACGAGCGACTCGGCAAGGCCCACTTCTGGACCATGTTCCTGGGCTTCCACATAACGTTCCTGATCCAGCACTGGCTGGGCAACGAGGGCATGCCCCGCCGGTACTCCGACTACCTGGCGCAGGACGGCTTCACCACGCTGAACACGATCTCCAGCATCGGTTCGTTCATCCTCGGCGCCTCCACGTTGTTCTTCATCTACAACGTCTGGAAGTCCTGGCGGTACGGGGCGATGGTGAACGTGGACGACCCGTGGGGCTTCGGCAACTCGCTGGAGTGGGCGACGACCTGCCCGCCCCCGCTGCGCAACTTCGACCGGATGCCCCGGATCCGCTCCGAGCGCCCGGCGTTCGACGCCAAGTACGGCCCGCACGTCGCCGACCTGGGCCGGGACCTGCCGCAGCGCACCACCCTCCCGCCCCAGGAGTTCCGCGAGGAGTTGCGACACGAGCGGCACGTCCCGGAGTCGCCGGCGGCCGAGGGCGCGCACGGCGCCCGGGAGGCGGTGGAGTACCAGCCCGCCCCGCAGTCCGGGGCCCGGCCGGTCGAGGTACCGGAGCCGGAGGTGGTGCGCCGGCCCAGCTTCGAGCAGACCGACGAGCCGGAGGGCAACCCGCTCGACGCCCAGGCGCGCCCGGAGTCGGACGAGCGCTGGCGGCATCCGCACACCAAGGGCGACCCCGAGGAGCAGTGACCGGCGGCTCGCCGCACCGACGGGCACGTGGCCGCCACCACCGCGACTCGGTGGTGGCGGCCGCACCGTGTCGGCTCCCGTTGCTCCCTCGCGCCGCGGCGGGTGACAACGGTGGATCTTGGACAGTTGCCGTTCGCTGCTGACGAAAACTGTCCAAGATCTACGGATGGGGCGGGTGCGCGCCGACCTGACAGCGGCGGCGGGCGGCTCAGCGACGCGGCCGAACGGCCGCTGGCCGCCGTCCGTCATCAACGAGCCGGGGCGCGCGGCCGGCGAGCACTGGTCGCGGGAAGCGGGCAGCCGCCCCGACCCCGGCACGGGCGCTCCGTGCCGGGGTCGGGGCGGCAATGATCAGGCGTCGGCGGTGGCGGGCAGGCCGGCGGCGGTGAGCGACCGGCGTACCGCGGGCTGGACCCGGGTCAGCCGCAGCGGGACGCCGGTGCGCGCCGCCGCGTCGCGGCCGGCCATCAGGGCGGCGATCCCGCCGGCGTCGACCCCGCCGGCGCCGTCCAGGTCGACCACCACCTCGCGGGGCTGGCCGGTGACCGCCTCCAGCATCACCCGGCGCAGCTGGTCGGCGCCGTCCCGGTCGATCTCGCCACCGACCTCGACCACCACCCGGTCGCCGGTGCGCTTCAGCGCGATCCGGTTCCGGCCGGTCTCGCACTCGGCGGCGCCGTTCTGCCAGGGCGGCGGCGCGTCAGCGAGCATCGCCTGGCGCAGCCAGGTCAGCGCCCGGGACAGCAGCCGGGAGACGTGCATCTGGGAGATGCCGAACCGGGCGGCGATCTCCGCCTGGGTCTGGTTGCCGTAGAACCGCATGGCCAGGATGCGCCGTTCCCGCCAGGGCAGCCGGTGCAGCAGCCCGCTGACCGTCACCCGGTCGTCGACGGACTCCAGCGCGTTGTCGGACTCGCCGACCAGGTCGCCGAACTCGGCCGAGCTCTCCCCGCCCACCGGCGCGTTCAGCGAGGCCGGGCTGTAGCCGGCGGCCGACTCCAGCGCGGCGAGGATCTCCTCCTCCGGGGTCTCCAGCCGCGCGGCCAGTTCCGCCACGCTCGGCGCCCGGGACAGCTCGCTGGTCAGCGCCGCGGTGGCCTGCCCGACCTCCAGGATCAGGTCGCGCAGCCGGCGGGGCACGTGCACCCCCCAGGTGCGGTCCCGGAAGTGCCGTTTGATCTCGCCGACGATGGTGATCGCCGCATACGCGGTGAACGAACCCCGCTCGGGGTCGTACCGGTCGACGGCGTTGACCAGGCCGAGGCGGGCCACCTGCTCCAGGTCCTCCAGCGGCTCGCCGCGCCCCCGGTAGCGACGGGCCAGCCGGCCGGCGAAGGGCAGGGCGAACCGGACGAGGTCGTCCCGGGCCTCCTGCCGACGCTCGGGTGGCAGGCCCGCGATCCGCGCCGCGTACGCCAGCGCGGCCGCGTCCAGGTCCTCCAGGCCGCGTTCCGTCGGCGGTGGTGTGGTTGTGGTGGTCTGTCCGAACATCCGCGCCTCCCTCAGGAAGGTCCCCCGCCCGGATGGGAGCCGGTCGTGCGCGTGGTCGGGCCACGCACCGGGCCGGAAGTTGGGTCACGTGCCGCGCCGGTGTCACCGGACGCGCGAGAGCGACGACAGCACGCTACGCGGCGTGCTCGGTCCGTCGCAGCGAGCGGTGTTCCCGCTCCGTAGGTACTCAATCACGCGACCCCGGGTTCGCGAGGATGTTTCGGCAGCTCGGTCCGGCGGGTCGGCGGGAAACCGCCGGGCGTCCGATTTCCCCCCGGATTCAGGAGACGGCGAGGCCCATCGGAGCACCGTCCTCGCGCAGCGCGGCGACCGCCTCGGCCACCCCGAGCGGCGGCGGCACCGGCAGGTCGTACGGTTGGTTGCGGAGCACCTCGGTGGCCCGGCGGGTGGGCACCGAGCCGATCGGGTAGCCCCGGGCGGCGGTGCGGTCGAGCGCCCGGCGGCGGCGGCCGAACGCGGCCACGGCGAGCCACTGGGGCAGCCCGGCGAGGGCGGGCGAGCGCATCCCCGGCGACTCCGGCAGCACGTCCACCGAGCTGAACGGCTCGCTGCCGGCGAGCCACAACTCCACCCCGTCGACGCTGCGCCGGGTGGCGTTCTCGCACCAGTACGGCACCAGCCCCGCCCGCACCACCTGCCACGGGTCGAGCAGCCGGCCGCACTCGACCACCAGCCGGTCGCCGGTCTTGCCGGCCCGCCGCAGCCAGCGCCGGTACAGGTCGGCGACGGCCGCGCTCAGCGCCGTTGGCTGCGGGACGTGCACCTCGTTCAGCCCGTGGCCGTGCCGCCGCCCCCAGTGCCGCGCCCCGTCGACGAAGCCGGGCTCCACCCCGTGCTCGGCGTGCTCGCCGGCGGCGGAGACCTCCGGCGGCTCCCAGTGCCCGCCGTCGCCGCCGGCCGACCGGAGCACCTGGCGCAGCGCGTGCGAGTCGGGGTGGAAGTCCACCGGCTCCAGGCCGCTGCCCGGGCAGCCGAGCTGGAAGCTGTGCCCCTGCCCCTCGTCGCTGACCGGCCAGGTGCGCGCGTCGCGGACCACCAGCAGCGACGCGGCGGGCTCCAGGCGGTCGGCCAGGAAGCGGGCGTACGCCCGGGGCAGGGCCTGCCAGCGGGCCACCAGCGACACCGTGGACCCGGCCAGCGCACCCCGGCTGGCCGGGCAGTGCACCTGCCGCAGGTGCAGCTCGGGGTTGCCGGCCAGCACCCGGGCGGCGAGCGCCGCGCCGTGGTCCAGGGCCGCCCGCGGCCGGTCCACCGCGCCGCGGGTCCAGTGCGCGGTCATCTCGAAGGCGGCGGGCAGCCACGGTACGCCCAGGGCGACCGCCAGGTGCACCGCCGAGGCGTGCGGGGAGCCGAGCACCACCCCGGGGTACCGGCGGTGGGGGTACTGGTCGACGATCCACCGGGCCACCCGCTCGGCGTCGACCTCGGCCGTCTGGTCCGGGGTGAGCGCGATCCGGCCGGCGGCCCGCGCGGCGGCGGCCCGGCGGACCGCTTCCGGCGCCGCCGTGAACCGGGACAGCGGCGTCGACTGACCGAGGTCGCCGCAGTCGACGCCCCGCAGGGCCCGGGCGGTGGCCGCCACCAGTACCCGGGCCGTGCTGCCCGCGGCGACGACCCGGTCGCCGGCCATGCCGGCGCCGTCTGCCGTCAGCCCCTTCTGCACCTTGGGCACCGGCCCCACCTTGCCTCGTTCGCTCACCACGCGACCCGGCTTCCCGTCCGGATGGGGTCTAAACGGGCATTGGGGGCAATGCTCAGGTGGACGGCGGTACGCCGGTCCCGGGCGCTCGGGTGAGTCGACGCCCACCGCCGTCCGGCCGCCCCGGCGGGTTTCGGCCGGGCCGGCAGGGGCACATCCGGTCCCATGAGCGCCGAGCACCCCACCGCCGACGCGGCGGTCACCATCACCCCCTACGAGGACGGACCGCTGCTGGTCCGGGGCGACTTCGCGCTGGTCACCCCGGACGGGCGCAGCATCGACGCCCGGCGGGACACGGTGGCGCTGTGCCGGTGCGGCAAGTCGGCGCTGAAGCCGTTCTGCGACGGCACCCACAAGGCGATCAACTTCCGCGCCGGCACCGACCGGCAAGGCTGACCCACCGCCCGCAGGGGCAGACCCGCTGAGCGGCGCAGCCGGCGCGGCCTGGTGGCGGGTCGGCTCAGGCGGCCACGGCCACCCGGGAGGGCTCAGGCGGCCCGGCCACCCGGCAGGGCCCGGCGCCGGCCCGCAGCGACGAGCCGCCGGCCGCCCAACTGTCCAGCAGGTGGCCGGCGAAGAGCCGGTCCACCGCCAGGGCGGCCGCCGCGCCGAACAGCACGTCGGCGGCGAGGCCGGGCTCGGTGCGGACCAGCCCGCCGCAGAGGTCGTGCGCGGCGATCTGCTCGTGCACCGCGTCGGCCTCGACGTGCTCGTCGTAGAAGCGGGTGGCCGTCGCGTCCAGCCCGAGGCGGCGCAGGCCGTTGCCGTACCGGCGGTTGGGCAGCGAGGACGTCATCTCGAAGGCGGCGAGGTGGCCGAGCAGCGCGCCGCGCAGCCGCCGGTGCAGGCCGAACAGCGAGATCACATTGTTGGTGGCGAGGGTGACGGCGGGCACCCGGTCCAGGTACGCCACGTACCCGGTGTCCAGGTCGAGCCGGTCCAGGGTGCGGCGGAACAGCTCGGCGTGCATCCGGTCCAGCCGGCCGTTGCCGTACTCGTCCATCTGGATCTCCACCAGCGCGGCCTTGGCCGGACCGCCCAGCCGGGGCAGGGCCCAGCTGTGCGGGTCGGCCTCCCGCAGGTGGTAGATCGACCGGTGGGTGACGAACTCACGGAACTGGGCCAGCGTCGCCCGGCGCTGCAGCGCGGCGGCCAGCGACGGGCCGTCGTCGGCGGCCACCAGATCGGCCAACGCGCGCGGCACCCCACCGGGCAGCACCGCCGGCAGCGGGCCGACCAGCCGGCGCAGGGCCGCCTCGAAGGGCCGCTCGGCGGCCGACCGGAGCGCCAGCAGCGACGGCTGCCACTCCCAGTCCTCGTCCACCCCCTGCCAGCTTCGGTAGTGCAGCTCGTAGCAGAGGAAGAGGGTGAGCTGGAGGTCCTCGTCGACCACCGGGTCCGCCGGGTCGAACTCCGCGGCCAGCCCGGCCGGCAGCTCGTGCGGCGGCCGGACCAGCGCCTCGATCACGGCGGTGGAGACCGGGCCCCGGGGCTGCGGCAGCGGCGCGGGGCCGTAGCGGCGGTCGACGGATTCGGACATGGAACCTCCCGGGAACGGCTGGGGGTCTCCTGATGCCCTGCCCCGGTGGCGCTAAACGAGGTCCTCCGCCTCCACCGTCATCCGGGTGGCTAGCATCCGTTCGCGGACCCGGCGGGCGGCGTCACCGTCCTCGAAGACCCCCCGCAGGTCGGCCAGCGCCGGTTCCGGCGGGCGCAACGGCACCTCCGGGTCCACCACCGCCTCCAGCACGCACGGCCGGTCCGCGGCGAGCGCCTCCTCCCAGGCCGCCCCGACCAGGTCCGGCCGGTCGACCCGGACCCCGTGCAACCCGAGCAGCCGGGCCCAGCCCGCGTACGGCACGTCCGGGCGGCGGTGGGTGGCGTCGGTGACCTGCCGGCCGCCGCCCATACCGGACTGGTCGCGGTTGTTGAGCACCAGCACCACCAGCCGCGGATCCGCCCACTCGTGCCAGCGGTGCGCCACGGTGATCAGCTCGGCGAGGCCGTTGAGCTGCATGGCGCCGTCGCCGAGCAACGCGAGCACCGGCTCGTCGGGGTGGGCGAGCTTGGCGGCGAGGGCGTACGGCAGCGCGCAACCCATCGAGCCGAGTGTGCCGCAGAGCTGCGCGTTCACCCCGGGCGGCAGCTCCAGGTGGCGGGCGTACCAGTAGATGACCGAACCGACGTCGACGGCGACCGCGCCGCGCCGGGGCAGCCGGTGGGAGAGCTCGTGCAGCACCAGCTGCGGGTTGACCGGCTGGGCGGGCGCCTCGGCACGGGCGATCGATTCCTGCCGCCAGCGGTCCACCGAGCCCTCGACCGTGGCGCGCCACTGCCGGTTCGGCTGGTCGTGCACCCGGGTGAGCAGCGCGCGCAGCGTCTCGGCGGCGTCGCCGACCAGCGGCACGTCCACCGGGTAACGGGTGCCGATCCGCCGCCCGTCGATGTCGATCTGAACGGTCCGGGTCTGCCCGGCCATCGGGAAGTAGTCGGTCCACGGGTCGTTCGTGCCGACCAGCAGCAGCGTGTCGGCGCCGCCCATCAGCTGCGCGGCCGCCGTGGTGCCGGCCTCGCCGAGCACC
Organism: Micromonospora sp. A200; assembly: GCF_029893845.1. Classification (NCBI taxonomy): domain Bacteria; kingdom Bacillati; phylum Actinomycetota; class Actinomycetes; order Micromonosporales; family Micromonosporaceae; genus Micromonospora; species Micromonospora sp. A200. The sequence goes on from NZ_JARXXY010000008.1 coordinate 74,101, forward strand.
CCGGTGTGGAACGGCAGCCGCTCGTCGAGCACCGGCTTGCCGAGCAGCGAGGTGGCCACTCCGGCGCCGAGCCGGTCGGCCAGCGCCACGACCTCGTCCTCGGCGCCCCGGGCGCCCTGACCGACCAGGATCGCCACCCGCTGCCCGATGGTGAGCAGCGACGCCGCGGCGTCCAGGTCCGCGTCGTGCGGCAGGACCCGGGCCAGCGGCTCCCCCGGCGTCGCGGTCAGCACCCCGGCCGCCTGCGGCTGGAGATCGGGTACGGCGGTCTCCTGCAACTCCCGGGGCAGCACCACACAGGTGGGGCTGCGGGTGGCCGCGGCGGTCCGGAACGCCTGGTCCAGCAGGACCACCACCTGCCCGGGGGTGCGGCCGTACCGGACGAACTGGTTGCACACGTCGCCGAAGAGCCGGCTCAGCCCGATCTCCTCGTGCGCGCCGCCCAGCGGGCCGGTGACGTCCTCCCCGACGATCGCCACCACCGGCTTGCTGTCCAGCTTGGCGTCGTACAGGCCGTTGAGCAGGTGCACCGCGCTGGGGCCCTGGGTGGCCAGGCAGACGCCGATCCCACCGGTGAACTTGGCGTGCCCGGTGGCCATGAACGAGGCGGTCTCCTCGTGGCGGGCCGGCACGAACTCCGGGTCACCCCCGGCGGCGTCCAGCGCCTCGACCAGCGGGGCGATGGCCTCGCCCGGGTAGCCGAAGGCGCGGGGCACCCGCCAGGCCCGCAGCCGGTCCACCACCAGGTCCGCGACCGTCCGGTCAGCCATTGCCGCGCCCGGGAGTGCCGGCGTCGACGTAGCGCAGCACGGCGCCGATGCCGTCGGTCAGGTCTGGTGCCTCGTCCCGGCCGAGGACGGCCAGCTCGGCGTCGGTGCCGACCAGGGCGCGGACCAGGGCCGCGTCGGCGCGGACCTGCTGCGGGTCGCGCACCGCGGCGAGCTGCCCCGGCTCGGTGGCGATGTCGGTCGGCTCCGGACCGATCCAGAGCTGACCGGTCGCCGACGGGTCGTCGACGATGAGCATGGTGTCGACCTGGTTGCGCTGCAGGGCGGCCACCACAGCCTCCAGTCCGGCGCCGACGTCCTCCTGCATGCCGAAGCGGTCCAGGGCGGCGTTGACGTGCTGCTCGGCGACCTCGGCGATGGCCTGCACGGTGATGTCGTCCATCAGCTGCGGGTCGGCACCGCCGGCGCGCGCGCCCGCGTCGGTACGCACCATCACGTCCTGCCAACGGTTCGGCAGCTGCGCGGCGATCACGCCGGTGGCCCGGACGTCCCCGGCCACCACCACCACCTCGGCGCCGACCTGCTCGGCCAGTTGAACGGTGGCCGCGACAGCGTCACCGGCGTTGTGGTGCCACGCCTCCATGGCGGCGCGCTGGTAGCGCGACTGCGACCAGCCGCCCGGCTGGACCCGGCGCAACTGGAAGCTCTCCCGGCCGGCGACCTGCGCCCGGCGGGGCACCCCACCGGCGCTGATCGCAATCGCCTCGGCGCCGGACCGGTCGGCCAGCACCCGGACCCAGGCGATCTGCTCGCCCCGCTGGGCCACCAGCGGCATGGTGTGCGGCAGGGCGGACCAGACGGCCAGGTTCTTGAACGGTGGCGCGCTGAGGTACTCGGTGAGCACCACCCGGCCACCGGTGGCGAAGATCGCCACGCCGTAGTCCCCGGGCATCGGGTCGTGTCCGCGCACCACCTGCCCGATCGCCTCGACGGTCACCGCGTCGGCGCCCTGCTCCAGCAGGCGCCCCTTGAGGTCCCGCCAGCGAAGGTCCACCTGGGGGTGGGCGTCGTGGGTGTCCCTGGAGGCGTCCAGGTAGACCGAGCACCACGGCCCGGGACGGTCGTAGAGCGGGCGCAGGAAGGACAGGTGCATGCTCAAGACCCCTTTCCAGCTCGGTCGCACGCTTACCCGCGCCACCGGGGATGTCACCTCGCCGGCACGTCCGCGTGACCGGGGTTCATTCACGTCGTTCGACCGGCGCGACCGCTACCATCAGTGCACGTATCCGGACTCTCGGTGGTGGCCATGGACAGCGATCTCCGGCTCCGCGTCGTGCATCCGACGCAGCGGATCCTCACCGGGCGGCTCGTCCGGTTGCTGGAGGGATATCCCCGCGAGGTGCGGGTCGGCCAGCCGGTGCTGGTGGCGGTGCTGACCGCGGCGAGCGTGGTGGGGCTGCTGATGCTGCTGGTGCGCAGCCTGCTCTCCACCGGTGGCGGGGGCGGCGCCCGGCGCGGCTGGAAGGACCTGAAGAAGGGCCCCGAGTTCCTGGTCACCCCGCTGCGGGTGCGCGACGCCGCCGGCCTGCTCTACGAGGTGGAGCTGCACGGCCACCTGCCGCAGAGCGCACTGCACCCGGCCGACCACGTGCAGCTGACCCTGCGCCGGCAGCCCGACCCGGACCTGCCACCCCGGGTGGAGCGGATCGTCAACGTCACCACCGGGCAGCTGCTCACCCCGCGCACCGCGACCGTCTGGTCGCACCTGGGGCCGCCGCTGCTGCTCCAGGCGCTGCTCGGCGCGCTGCTGCTCGCCGGCGTGGCGGCCTGCTCGGTGGTCACCGGCTGAGGCGTTTCCCGGCCCGCCGCCCCGGGCACCGGGGACGCCATGTTTCCCGGATTCGCCCTGGAACACATCGACGTCGGCCCCGTCCGGCTGCGGGTACGGCACGGCGGGTCCGGCCCGCCGGTGGTGCTGCTGCACGGGCACCGCGTACCCACGCCACCTGGCACCGGGTGGCGCCGCTGCTCGCCGACCGGTTCACCGTGATCTGCCCGGACCTGCGCGGCTACGGTGGCTCGTCGAAGCCGCCGGCCGGCCCGGACCACGCCGGGTACGCGAAGCGGGCGATGGCGGCCGACGTCGTCGGCCTGCTCGACGCCCTCGGGCACGACCGGGCGGCGGTCGTCGGCCACGACCGGGGCTGCTACGTGGCGATGCGCACGGCGCTGGACCACCCGGACCGGGTGAGCCGGCTCGGCGTCCTGGACGGGGTGCCGATCGGCGAGGCGCTGGCCCGGTGCGACGCCCGCTTCGCCGCCCGCTGGTGGCACTGGTTCTTCCTGGCGCAGTCGGACAAGCCGGCCGAGCGGGTGATCAACGCCGATCCGGACGCCTGGTACGGCGGCTCCCCGGCCGAGATGGGTGCGGAGGCGTACGCCGACTACCACCGGGCCATCCACGACCCGGCGACCGTGCACGCGATGTGCGAGGACTACCGGGCCGGCCTCGGCCCGGACCGGGCGACCGACGAGGCCGACCGGGCCGCCGGGCGGCGCATCGGCTGCCCGGTGCTGTTCTGTTTCTCCAGCCGCGACGACATGGCGGAGCTGTACGGCGACCCGGCCGCGATCTGGCGTGAGTGGGCCCCGGACCTGCGGGTGGCGTCCGTCGACTCCGGGCACCACATGGCGGAGGAGGCGCCGGGGCAGCTCGCCGCCGTGCTGGGCGCGTTCCTGGCGACCGAGGCGGTTAGCCGACCGGGGTGAGCGGGCGGGCCGGCTCGGGGGCGGTGCGGAGCATGCCCCGCCGCCGGGCCCAGCGCTCGAAGAACAGCGTGGCGAACGGCGGCACGGCGCTGACCAGCGCGACGGCGGTGACCGGCAGCCTCCACCGGTGGGTCCGGGCCATCACCAGCACCAGCAGTCCGTAGGCAATGAAGAGTGCGCCGTGGATCGGTCCGAAGATCTTGACGCCGATCTCGTTGGCCGGTGGGCCGTACTTGACGGCCATGCCGACCAGCAGGGCCAGCCAGGAGCACGCCTCGGCGATCGCCGCCGCCACGAACAGCCGGGTCGTCTTCTCACGCATCGCGCCATGCTAGTGCGGTGTCCACTAACGTTCACCGGGTACCCGGTTGTTGTTGTGGATCCTCGCCTTGAGGGGCGAGCGACTCCCTACCGGATGGTGGGGCGGGCCTCCGCAGGCCAACTGATCCTCGCGCCGTCCGGGGTGGGCGGCGGGGGTCACGCCGGGATCGGCCGGCACCGGGTAGGTGTCGTCCGGCTCGACGGTGCGTAACCACCTGCGGCAGCACAATCGCTGCCGCGGTGGTGGATCCGCCGCCCGGAACGCGGGTGGCGATGGTGGCTGCCGCGACCAGGTCGCGGTGGCCGGAAAACGCGCAGTGCGGGCAGGACAAGGCCCTGCTCCGAGGTTTCGGCACTCGCCTGCGGCAGGTGGGGCAGGTGGACGAGGTGCCGCGTTCGTCGACCAGCCGAACGGTGATACCGGCCAGGGTGGCCTTGTCCGTGAGGACCTGGATGAGCCGTCCGATCTGCCACTGCCGCAGCCGCAGGTTGTGCCGGCGGCCGGCGGAAACGTCGAGGACCCCACGGGGGTCACCGACGTGGAGCACACCGACCTGCTGCTGCACCGCCCACGAGACGACCGTGCGGGCTGCCTCGTGCTGAGCTTGGCGTATCCTGCGCCGGTGCCGGCCCTGCACCAGGCGGGCCCGGCGCCGGTACTGCCTCCACCGCCGCGACCCCTTCTGGCCCGGCTTCGGCGCCCGACTGGCAGCGGCACGATGCCGGGCTTTAGTGTCGGCCAGGTGCATGCGGTGCTCGGCGCGGACCGCCCGCCCGGACACCAGCAATGCCTGGCCGCCGGGACCCGCGACGGCGTAGGGATGGATGATGCCCAGGTCCACCCCGGCGACCCTGGCCGGGTCCGGTTGTTCCCCGGGCGGGTAGACCATCACCGGCACCTCAGCGGTGACGTCGAGGAACAGCCGGCCACCCTCGCACACCAGGGTGATCGAGCGGACCTGCTCGAGCGGGTACGGCACCTCCCGCGCCAGACGCACCCACAACGGCGCCGTCCCCCTTGCGGTGGGGATCCGCACCCGGCGGCCGTCGATGGCGAACGTGCCGTGATACCAGCGCACCGGCACCAACCCCCGCCGCCGACGCGGGAACCGCGTTGACAGGTCACCATCCTTGCGCCGTTTTGCGGCACTGAACCAGGCATCCGAAAAGCGGCGCAACACCGACCGCGCCCCAATGGAATCGAGTTCGGCGAAGGTGCCCGGCCCGGATGCCGCCAACTCGCGGCACAGCTGGTGAAAGCCAGCCAGCGGCGCGTCGCCGTGTCGGCGCCGCCACGAGTTGACCTCCAAAACACACGCCCACACATCACCCGCCGAGCGCAGCAGCCCGAAACACCGCCGCCGCTGCCCCGACGTGACCCGCAACGCCACGCGGGCCGTGCGATGCACGACCCGCGACGCGGCGAGATCCCGACGACGAGGCACGAACCGAAGCCAACACCACCCCTACGACATTCCCCAATCCCGAACAGCCCGGGCAACGTTTGTTGACACAGCACCAGCCAGCCGGGTCGCTCGACCGGGGAACGGCAGCGCAGGGACGGGGATCACGGAGGCCGCGAATGGGTAGGTAAGAGTCCTTCGGGTCTTTCCCGCCCGCGCCGGACGTGCGAGGTTTGGGGGAACCAACGGTGACAGGGTGGTGACCAATGGGCGAAGACGTCGGCGTGCGGACCTTCAGCCGAGAGGACCGGGCCCGCTACCGCGAGAAGGTACGCCGCTGTCTGGACGTCTTCGCCGAGATGCTGCGCGAGTCGCGGTTCGACGTGGAGCGGCCGATGACCGGGCTGGAGATCGAGCTGAACCTGGTCGACGAGGAGTCGATGCCGGCGATGCGCAACGCCGACGTGCTCGCCGCCGTCGCCGACCCGAGCTTCCAAACCGAGCTGGGGCAGTTCAACGTCGAGATCAACGTGGCGCCCCGCCGGCTCGCCGGCACCGGCACCGCCGAGTTCGAGGAGCACGTCCGGGCCAGCCTGAACGCGGCGGAGCAGAAGGCCCGCACGGTCGGCGCGCACATGGTGATGATCGGCATCCTGCCCACCCTGCGCCCGGAGCACCTCACCGCCGCGACGCTGTCGCACAACCCGCGCTACGAGCTGCTCAACGAGCAGATCTTCGCCGCCCGGGGCGAGGACCTGCGGATCTCGATCAACGGGGTGGAGCGGTTGGTCACCACCGCGGACACCATCACCCCGGAGGCGGCCTGCACCAGCACCCAGTTCCACCTCCAGGTCAGCCCGGCGCAGTTCGCCGACCACTGGAACGCCGCCCAGGCGATCGCCGGCATCCAGGTGGCGCTCGGCGCGAACTCGCCGCTGTTCTTCGGCCGGGAGCTGTGGCGGGAGACCCGCATCCCGCTGTTCCAGCAGGCCACCGACACCCGCGCGGAGGAGATCAAGGCCCAGGGGGTACGCCCCCGGGTCTGGTTCGGCGAACGCTGGATCACCAGCGTGTTCGACCTGTTCGAGGAGAACGTCCGCTACTTCCCGGCGCTGCTGCCGGTCTGCGACCGGGAGGACCCGGCCGAGGCGCTGGCCGCCGGCGGGGTGCCGAAGCTGGCCGAGTTGCGGCTGCACAACGGCACCGTCTACCGGTGGAACCGGCCGGTCTACGACGTGCTCAAGGGCCGCCCGCACCTGCGGGTGGAGAACCGGGTGCTGCCGGCCGGGCCGACGGTGCTGGACACCGTCGCCAACGGCGCGTTCTACTTCGGGCTGGTCCGGGCCCTGGCGGAGTCCGACCGTCCGCTGTGGTCGCAGATGTCGTTCAGCGCTGCGGAGGAGAACTTCACCAACTGCGCCCGGCACGGGATCGACGCGCAGGTCTACTGGCCCGGCCTGGGCTACCTGCCGGTGACCGAGCTGGTGCTGCGGCGGCTGCTGCCGCTGGCGTACCACGGGCTGGACCGGTGGGGGGTGGACCCGGCCGAGCGCGACCGGCTGCTCAGCATCATCGAGCAGCGCTGCCTGACCGGGCGCAACGGGGCGACGTGGCAGGTGGAGACCCTGCACCGGCTGGAGTCCGCCGACCACCTGGACCGGCCGGCGGCGCTGCGCGAGGTGGTCCGCCACTACGTGGACCTGATGCACAGCAACCGCCCGGTGCACGAGTGGCCACTGCCCTGAGCGGCGGACAGGCCCCGGGCCCGTCAGACCTTGAGCACCACCTTGGTGCAGTCGTCCTGCTTCTTCTGGAAGATCTTGTAGCCCTTGGCCGCGTCCTTGAGCGGCATCCGGTGGCTGATGACGAAGCTCGGGTCGATCTCGCCCTTCACGATCCGCGCCAGCAGCGGCCGGGTGTAGCGCTGCACGTGGCACTGCCCGGTCCGCATGATCAGCGAGCGGTTCATGAACGCGCCCATCGGGAACTTGTCCACGAACCCGCCGTACGCCCCGATGACCGAGACCACTCCCCCGCTGCGGCAGGCCAGGATCGCCTCGCGCAGCGCGAAGGGCCGCTCGGTCTCCAGCCGGCCGGCCTGCTTCACCCGGTCGTAGGCGTACATCGCGGCGTTGCCGTGGTGCCCCTCCAGCCCGACCGCGTCGATGCAGGCGTCCGGGCCCCGGCCGGCGGTGAGCCGGTTCAGCTCGTCCAGCACGTCGAGCTGCTCGTAGTTGATCGTCTCCGCGCCGGCCCGCTCGGCGGCGAGCCGCAGCCGGTACGGGTACCGGTCGATGACGATGACCCGCTCCGCGCCGAGCAGCCGGGCGCTGGCGGCGGCGAGGAGGCCGACGGGCCCGGCGCCCCAGACCGCGATCACGTCGCCGGGGGTGATGTCGCACATCTCCGCCCCCATGTAGGCGGTGGGGAAGGCGTCGGCGAGCATCAGCGCCTGGTCGTCGGGCACCTCGTCGGGGATCTTGATCGGGCCGACGTCGGCGAACGGCACCCGGGCGTACTCGGCCTGACCGCCGGCGTACCCGCCGAGCAGGTGGCTGTAGCCGTAGATGCCGCCCGGCGAGTGGCCCATGATTTTCTCGGCGATGCCGGCGTTGGGGTTGGAGTTCTCGCAGACCGAGTAGCGGCCCTGCTGGCAGGAGGCGCAGTTGCCGCAGGCGACAGGGAACGGCACCACCACCCGGTCGCCGACGGCGAGGTTGTCGACCTCCGGGCCGACCTCGACCACCTCGCCCATGAACTCGTGGCCGAGGATGTCGCCCTTACGCTGGGCCGGGATGTAGCCGTGGTAGAGGTGCAGGTCGGAACCGCAGATCGCCGTCGAGCTGATCTTCACGATGGCGTCCCGGGCGTTCATGATGCGCGGGTCGGGCACGTCGACGACCTTGACGCTGTCCTTGCCCGTCCAGGTGGTGGCTCTCATCGTCTTTCCTTCGCGGTGGCGGTCAGCGGGCGGGCAGCGGCTGGGCGGGACGTTGTTTGAGCTGCTGGTGCAGGGTGATCCCCTGCGGGCTGGCGTCGGAGCGGACCACCTCGCCGGTCTCCAGCACCTGCTTGAACCGGCGCAGGTCGTCGCGAATCTGCTGCTCCGGCTCCTCGCCGAAGAGCTTCGCCACCGCACGGCCGAGCCGCCCGGCGGGCGGGGCGTACCCCAGTTCCACCCGGACCTCGGTGCCCCGGTTGCCGGGGGCCGGCACGAAGCGGACCCGGCCGGCGTTGGGCACCTGGGCGCCGGGCAGCGACCGCCAGGCGATCAGCTCGTTTGAACGGTCCTCGACGATCTCGGCGTCCCAGCCGACCAGCCGGCCGGCGGGGCCGCGTGCGGTCCAGTGCGAGCGGCGCAGGTCGTCGGCGCGGACGGACTCCAGGTGAGCCATGAAGCGGGGCAGGTTCTCCAGGTCCCGCCAGAACCGGTACGCCTCCGACGCCGGCCGGTTGACGGTGACGCCGACCTCCATCAGGATCAGCCGTTCCCTGGCCCGGCGGGCCCGACCGGCGCGGACGGCGGCCAGCAGGTCGACGACGGCGATGCCGGCGACGACGGCGGTGGCCAGGGCGACCCGCCGACGCCGCTCGCCGCACCGGTCGGCCAGCGCCCGGCCGAGCAGGGTCAGGTCGGCCGCGTCCCCGGCCACCCGGGTCCAGGCCCAGCCGCCGGGGCGGCGTCCGGTGAGCAGCCCGGCGGCGTGCCCCAGTTCCCGGGCGGCCACCGCCGGGATGACAACAGCCGCCTGCGGGGAGTCGTCCACCCCGGTCAGCCGGGCCACCGCGCGCGGGGCGAGCAGGCCGCCCGCGCCGAGGGCGAGACTGACCACGCCCAGCAGCCGGGGCAGCCCGGCGCCCCGGCCCTTGCCTTCCAACTCGTCCAGCACCGTCGGTTCGGTCCTGTCCACGTCCGCACCACCGTCCTCGGCCGTGACCGCCCACGGGAACGGCCCGGCGGCCGGAAGCCGCCACGCCTGACGCTATGCCCACCAATCGCCCCACGAACCCGAATCAGCCCGAAACCCGGACGGACCTCCGGGTCGCCCGGCGGTCGGCCGTGCTCCCGACACCGTCGGATGTGGCACGATCTGGTAGGTGACCGGCAGATCCCCCGAGGCGCAGCGCCTGAGCGACCTCGCGCGGCTGCGCCGGGTCCGCGACCGGATCGACCGGGAGTACGCGCAGCCGCTGGACGTCGAGGCGCTCGCCCGGGGCGCGAACATGTCGGCCGGTCACCTCAGCCGCCAGTTCCGGCAGGCCTACGGCGAGTCCCCGTACTCCTATCTGATGACGCGGCGCATCGAGCGCGCCATGGCGCTGCTGCGCCGTGGCGACCTGAGCGTCACCGAGGTCTGCTTCGCGGTCGGCTGCTCGTCGCTGGGCACCTTCAGCACCCGCTTCACCGAGCTGGTCGGCGTGCCGCCGAGCACCTATCGGGCGGAGCAGGCTCGCGCGACGGCGGAGATGCCGCCGTGCATCTCGAAACAGGTGACCAGACCGATCAGGAATCGAGAAGCACGGGCCACGTAGCCGCAACTAGCGTGACCGCCATGACCACCAGCATTCACTGCGCCTTCCTCCCGCACACCGACGCGGACGCCGCCCTGGCCTTCCGCGATCTGCCGGGCAACCTCATCCGGATCAACGGGTTGTCCTGAGCCGTCCGGCTGTCGGCGCGAGGCGAACGAGATGCCCGACCGCGAGCTGATCCGCGACGACCGCCGACTGGTGTGACGCTCGGCCGGACGCGCCGGGTGGCCGAGGCCACCGGGGCGCCCGGGCCGGAGCAGCCTGGATACCGTGGTTCCCGCGCCGAGCGCGACGCCGACGGAGCCCGCGCAGCGGCCCCGCCACACAGATGGAGACACGATGAGCATGGCCACGAGGACGGACCCGCGGTCGCCCGCGCCGCACGTTGCCGACAGCCACGACCTGATCCGCGTGCAGGGCGCGCGCGAGAACAACCTCAAGGACGTCAGCATCGAAATCCCGAAGCGCCGGCTGACGGTGTTCACCGGCGTCTCCGGCTCGGGCAAGAGCTCGCTGGTGTTCGGCACGATCGCCGCGGAGTCGCAGCGGATGATCAACGAGACCTACAGCGCCTTCCTGCAGGGCTTCATGCCGACGCTGGCGCGGCCCGAGGTCGACGTCCTCGACGGGCTGACGACCGCGATCATCGTCGACCAGGAGCGGATGGGCGCCAACGTCCGTTCCACGGTCGGCACCGCCACCGACGCCAATGCGATGCTGCGGATCGTCTTCAGCCGGCTCGGCCAGCCGCACATCGGATCGCCCCAGGCGTTCTCCTTCAACGTCGCCTCGATCAGCGGTGCGGGGGCGGTCACCGCCGAGCGCGGCGGCAAGACCGTGAAAGAGCGGCGCAGCTTCGCCATCACCGGCGGCATGTGCCCGCGCTGCGAGGGCATGGGCTCGGTCACCGACTTCGACCTGTCCGCGCTGTACGACGACAGCCTGTCGCTCAACGAGGGCGCGCTCACCATCCCCGGCTACAGCATGGACGGCTGGTTCGGCCGCATCTTCCGCGGCTGCGGCTTCTTCGACCCCGACAAGCCGATCCGCAAGTACACCAAGCGGGAACTGCACGACCTGCTCTACAAGGAGCCAACCAAGATCAAGATCGAAGGGATCAACCTGACGTACGAGGGGCTGATCCCGAAGATCCAGAAGTCGTTCCTGTCCAAGGACGTCGACGCGCTGCAGCCGCACATCCGCGCCTTCGTGGAGCGGGCGGTGACGTTCACGACCTGCCCCGAGTGCGACGGCACCCGGCTGAGCAAAGAGGCCCGGTCGTCGAAGATCAAGGGGAAGAACATCGCCGACGTCTGCGCGATGCAGATCAGCGACCTGGCCGACTGGGTCCGGGGGCTCGACGAGCCGTCGGTGGCCCCGCTGCTCAGCGGGCTGCAACACCTCCTCGACTCGTTCGTGGAGATCGGGCTGGGCTACCTCTCGCTCGACCGGCCCTCGGGCACGCTGTCGGGCGGCGAGGCGCAGCGCACCAAGATGATCCGCCACCTCGGCTCCTCACTCACCGACGTCACCTACGTCTTCGACGAGCCCACCGTCGGGCTGCACCCGCACGACATCCAGAAGATGAACGACCTGCTGCTGCGGCTGCGGGACAAGGGCAACACGGTGCTGGTCGTGGAGCACAAGCCGGAGACCATCGCGATCGCCGACCACGTCGTCGACCTCGGCCCCGGCGCCGGTACGGCGGGCGGCACCGTCTGCTTCGAGGGCACCGTCGAGGGGTTGCGGGTCAGCGACACCATCACCGGCCGCCATTTCGACGACCGGGCCGCCCTCAAGGAGACGGTGCGCACGCCCACCGGCACCCTGGAGATCCGCGGCGCCGCGACCCACAACCTCCAGAACGTCGACGTCGACATCCCGCTCGGGGTGCTCACCGTGGTGACCGGCGTGGCCGGCTCCGGCAAGAGCTCCCTGATCCACGGCTCGGTGTCCGGGCGGGACGGTGTGGTGGCGGTCGACCAGACCGCGATCCGCGGGTCCCGGCGGAGCAACCCGGCGACGTACACCGGACTGCTCGAGCCGATCCGCAAGGCGTTCGCGAAGGCCAACGGCGTGAAGCCGGCCCTGTTCAGCCCCAACTCCGAGGGCGCCTGCCCCACCTGCAACGGCGCCGGCGTCATCTACACCGACCTGGCGATGATGGCCGGGGTCGCCACCGTGTGCGAGCAGTGCGAGGGGAAGCGGTTCCAGGCGTCGGTGCTGGAGTACCACCTCGGCGGCCGCGACATCAGCGAGGTGCTCGCGATGTCGGTGACCGAGGCCGAGGAGTTCTTCGGCGCCGGCGAGGCGCGGATCCCCGCGGCCCACGCGATCCTGCAGCGGCTCGCCGACGTCGGGCTGGGCTACCTCAGCCTCGGCCAGCCGCTCACCACGCTCTCCGGCGGCGAGCGGCAGCGGCTCAAGCTGGCCACCCGCATGGCCGAGAAGGGCGGCGTCTACGTCCTGGACGAGCCGACCAGCGGCCTGCACCTCGCCGACGTCGAGCACCTGCTCGGCCTGCTCGACCGGCTCGTCGACGCCGGCAAGTCGGTCATCGTCATCGAGCACCACCAGGCCGTCATGGCGCACGCCGACTGGATCATCGACCTCGGCCCCGGCGCCGGCCACGACGGCGGCCGGATCGTCTTCGAGGGCACCCCCGCCGACCTCGTCGCCGCCCGCTCCACCCTCACCGGCGAGCACCTCGCCGCCTACGTCGGCGCCTGACCGCACCCCTACCCTGCCGGACGCAATCGGTTGACGGCGGCGGGGCCGAGGTGATCTCGGCCCCGCCGCCGGCCGGCAGGACGTGGCGCGGCGGCTCGGTCCCAGACAGGCCCGCTCTGGGACTCCAGCGCCGTGCCACCACGGCGCGGATCGCATGCCAGCGCGTCGCCAATGGGCTCGTGGGATTCTGTGCCGTGGACTCGTTGACCTTGCACACGGCGACACGTCGGTGGTTGATGGAGCGGTACGACGAGCTGACGCGCGAGTACCCAGCGCTGCCCCACCAGGCCTGCGCCAAGAACGGCTTCCACTACCAGCCCGAAGCGCGGGGGATCTTTCCCCGCTACCACGTGGTCGAGGCGATCCTGGTGGAGGTCGAGCGGCTGGATCCGGATCTGCTGCCGGAGCTGGCCGGTCTGGTCGATGCCCTGGTCGAGGCGGCCGACGGGGCCCACTCGCCGCTCACCCAGCCGGCCGGTAACGAGGTGGAGGCTGAGGCGATGGCCGCTGAACGTCGCCTCTTCCGGTCGACCGTGCACGGCTGGCTGGCGGGCGGTGACCTTCGAGTGGAACCACTGGCCTACCGGCGGGTGTTGACGCCGGTCGAGGCGGCCGCACAGCAGGAGCAACTGCGGCGGCGGTGGGGGCTGGTGGACAGGTGCTGGTATCCGCTACTGGCCGATCCGATCCCGCCGGACGTCCTGGTACTGGCCGAGGCGGCGATGTGGGACGAGCAGGGCATCGCTCACGTACGCCACGCTTTGCGCGAGATGGGCGGACGTCGGGTGATCGAACTACGCGAGGACGGCACCGACTACCTCGTCGACGTGGACGCAGTCACGCCCCGCTACGCCGGCGTCGAAGGCGTTTGGAGCGACGACACACTGAGGTGGATCGCATACGCCTCGCACGAGGGAACCGTCACGTTCGGCGGCCACCTTGCCGTCGCTCTGCACACGACGTGGGCCGACCTCGACCAATGGCGCTGGTCACCGGACTGACACGCGACGCATCGCGGCAGGCGAGTGCTGGGTGACCTCGGGGCAGCCCAGCCACCGGCCGCCTCCGACCGATCTGGCCGTCGTCGGTGGGCTGCGCAGCGTCCTGGCCTGGCGTGACGAGGACGAACACCGTGTCAGTGGTCGTGTCAGGGGCGTGTCAGGCACGTGACAGGTCGGCCGCCGATGGTAGGCGCATGACAAGTTCAGCGATTGAGGTTTCCGGGCTACGAAAGGCATTCGGGGACAAGACCGTGCTCGACGGCATCGATCTGGATGTTCGTGCGGGCACAATCTTCTCCCTGCTCGGTCCGAACGGAGCGGGCAAGACGACGACGGTGAACGTCCTGACCACGTTGATGAAGGCCGACGGTGGGACGGCACGGGTTGCCGGGCATGACATCGCGACCGAGACCAAGGCGGTGCGCGCGGTGGTCGGGGTCACCGGTCAGTTCGCGGCGGTGGATGAGCTGCTGACGGGCCAGGAGAACCTGCGGTTGATGGCGGATCTGAAGCGGATGGGTTCCGGCGAGGGCCGGCGGGTTGTCACGGAGTTGCTGGAGCGGTTCGATCTGGTGGAGTCGGCGCAGAAGCCGGTGTCGACCTATTCCGGGGGTATGCGCCGGAAGCTGGATCTGGCGATGACGCTGGTCGGCAAGCCACGGATCATTTTCCTGGACGAGCCGACGACGGGGCTGGACCCGCGCAGCCGCCGCACGATGTGGGAGATCGTCCGCGAGCTGGTGGCCGATGGCGTCACCATCTTCCTCACCACGCAGTACCTCGAGGAAGCGGATCAGCTCGCCGACCGGATCGCGGTACTCCACCAGGGCCGCCTGGTTGCCCAGGGCACTCCCGACGACCTCAAGCGCCAGGTCCCCGGCAGTCATGTCCGGCTTCGGTTCACCGACGTCGCCGAACTCGACGCGGCCGCGCGGGTCCTCACCGACGCCACGCGGGACGACGAGGCACTGGCCCTGCGGGTTCCCGGCGACGGTGGCACGAGATCGCTGCGGGCCCTGCTGGACCGGCTCGACGAGTACTCGATCAGTGCCGAGGAGCTCTCCGTCCACACCCCGGACCTCGATGACGTCTTCCTCGCCCTGACGGGCCGCACCCACACCACGGAGGTGGTCGCGAAATGAGCACCAAGTCCCACTCGATGGTCATGTTGCGTCGCAACTTCAAGCACATCGCCCGGAATCCGACCTCGGTGTTCAACGCGGTCCTGATGCCGATCGTGATCATGTTGATGTTCGTGTACATGTTCGGAGACGCCTTCAACGTCGGTGTCGACTACATCGACTACGCGACGCCGGGACTGATCCTGTTGGCCGTCTGTTACGGGCTGGGGGCCACCGCCACGTCGGTGAACTCCGACATGACGAAGGGCATCATCAACCGGTTCAAGGTCATGGACGTCTCCCGTGGTGCGGTGTTGACCGGTCACGTCGTCGCCAGTCTGCTGACCAACCTGCTCGCCATCGGGGCCCTCATCGGGGTGGCCTTCCTGCTGGGATTCAGCCCGTCGGCGAGTTCCCTCGACTGGCTCGGCGTGGTCGGCATCGTCGTGCTGCTCGGTTTCGCGGCCGGCTGGCTCACGGTCGCCCTGGGACTGGCGGCGAAATCTCCGGAGACGGCGGGCCTGGCCTCCGTGCCGCTGGTCATGCTGCCGTTCTTCAGCAGCGCGATCGTACCGGCGGAGAAGATGGGGCCGGGCCTCCGGCAGTTCGCGGAGTACCAGCCCTTCACGCCGATCATCGAAACCATGCGCGGGTTGCTCAACGGCGCACCGTCCTCCAGCGACGCGATCACCGCCGTCGCCTGGTGCGTCGGCATCGCTCTCGTCGGCTACCTGTGGGCGCGTTCCACCTTCACGAAGCGCGCCTGACCTTCCGGGCGGTGGCCGTCCGAGAACCGTGATCGGGCTGACCCCGAAGCCGCCAGCGACGAACTGACCCGGCGCGCGCTCGCCGCCGACGAGCGCGCGCCGTGGGCGTACGGACCGATGCTGCACCGCTTGGGGCGGCGGAGCCGCCCGCCAGCAAATCACGTATGACCAAGAGGAGAGGCGTCATGCCTACATTCGCCACGCCAGGACCCATCGTCGCCACCGTTGTTGTCGCCGGTGCTCGGGTGCGGGTCACCGCGAGCGACCGGACCGACACCGTGGTGCTGGTCGAGCCCATCAACAAGGCGAGCCAATCGGACGTCAGGGTGGCCGACAAGACCAAGGTCGACTTCGCCGGCGGTCAGCTGTCGGTCAAGACGACCGCCTCCGGGGACAAGAACGGTTCGGTCGCCATCACGATCGACCTGCCCGCCGGCTCCAGCCTGGTTTCGTACCTGGCGCACTCGGATGTGCACGCCGACGGCTCATTGGGAGAGTGCGAGCTGCACATGGCATCGGGTCGGGTCCAGCTCGATCGGATCACCGCGCTGCAGGCGAACATCGCGGCCGGTGAGGTCACGATCGGCCGCATCGCCGAGCGAGCCACCATCGACGGCGGCACGTTCGCACTGCGGATCAGCGAGGTCCGGGACACCGTCAAGCTCTCGAGCTCCGGCGGGCAGATCTGGATCGGCCACGCGTCGGCCGACCTCGACCTCAGCAGTGGCAGCGGCGGTTTCGACATCGACCGCGCCGACGGCAGCGTCACCGCCAGGACCGGCAACGGCGCCATTCGGATCGGCCGGTTGACCCGCGGTCGGGTGGAGCTGGCGAACCACTCGGGAAACATCGAGGTCGGCATCAGCGAGGGCACCGCTGCCCGGGTGGACGTCAACAGCAAGCGAGGGTCGGTGCGCAACTCCGTACCGCCTCTGGAAAACCCTGACACGTCCGACAACCAGGTCACGGTCCACGCCCGCACCCGGCACGGCGACATCACCGTCCAACGCGTAGCAAGCTGACGGGCACTTGTCACGTTCAGGAGGCGAGCGTGACCGTGACCAACTGAGACCAGCTCGTCTGCGTGCCTTCCCGAGCCGCCTCGGCGAACCGTGGGTCGCCGAGGCGGCTCCGCGCGGCCTGCTCGATCCGGGCCACATCCGGGTGGGAACGATCCGGCAGTCCACGCACGCCGGTGCTCGCCGCGAGCAGTCGCGCGGCCTGCTCGTACTCTTCGCCGCGTAGTGCCAGGTCCGCGATCCCGACGAGGATCTGCGCGATCAGGGGTGCGTGCCCCGCCTCGGAGGCCGCCTGGCAGGCCGCCGCGTGGTGCGTACGGGCCTCGCTGAGATCGTCGGCAAGGTGGCCGAGCAGGTCGTGTTTCACCGCGCGGATGTTCGCCTGCTCCGCGTCGGTGCCCAGCATGGTTGTCGCGACGCCGAGTTGCTCGTATGCCTCCTCGGCGTTGCCGCGCCAGCGGGCGAGTTCCGCCTTCGCAAGGGCCAGTTCGGCCAGCGCATCCGGCCAGGTGACCCGTTCCGCGCACCGTTGCGCCTCGGCCAGGGCAGCCGCGCTGGAGTCCTTGTCGCCCAGCAGCCAGTACAGCTGGGCCTGTCGCGACCGCATGCGGATGACGTCCTCGATGGCACCGACCTCGGTGACGACCGCGATCGCCTGTTCGTAGTGCGCGCAGGCACGGGCGAACTCGCCGCGCACGGCGATTCGGTCCGCCAGCTCGGCCAGGGCGATCGAGATCCCGAACCGTTCGCCGATCGCGCGGAACTCGGCGAGCGCCATCTCGAGATACGTATCCGCATCCCGTCCGCCCTGGCCGAGCATGATCCGCATCTTGCCGAGCTGGAACCGGGCCAGTGCGCGTACCCAGGGGTCCTCGTCGTCCAGCAATGGTTCCCACGCGGACAGGAACGCGTCCGGCGCCTGCAACATGCGTTCCAGCGGGACGACCAGTCCCAGCAGCGGATTACGGGACTGACTGCGCTGGCGGAACAGGTATGCCTTGTGGATCCACTCCTCCGCATGGTGTTCGTCGCCCCGCCCGGCGCTCACAAACAGCACCACGAGCGCATACACGGTGGCCCGGATCTCATCGGCCACCTCGCCGGGCGTGTCGGTGGCCCCGGTGATCAGCTCGATGCCTTCGGCCTTGTGCCCGCTGAGCCACCAGTACCAGCCGGCGCCAGCCGCGAGCCGCATCGCCGCGTTCGCCTCGCCGGCCGCGAGCGCACCACGCATCGCCGAACTGATGTTGTCGTGCTCGACACCGAGCGTGGCGAGCCATTCCAACTGCTCGGCGCGGCGGAGATGCGGCTCCGCGGTCTCGGTGAGTTCGGTGAAGTAGGCGAGATGCCCATGGCGCGCCAGGTCCGCTTCCCCCGCCTCCGCGAGCCGGTGCCCGGCGTACTCCTTGATCGTGCCGAGCATCCGGTAGCGCGGTGCGCTGCCGCGATCGGCGACCAGCAGCGACTTCTCGGTCAGCGACGTGAGCAGCTCGAGCACCTGCTCCTGCTCGACCGCATCGCCGGCGCAGACCCGCTCGGCCGCTTCCAGGCTCGCCCCGCCGGCGAACACCGAGAGCCTGCGCAGGACCGTCCGTTCGGCGTCGGTGAGCAACTCCCAGCTCCAGTCGACCACCGCGCGCAGCGTCCGGTGCCGCGGCAACGCGGTACGGCTACCGCTGGTCAGCAGGCGGAACCGGTCGTCGAGCCGGTGAGCGAGCTGGTCGATGGACATGGTGCGCAACCGGGCCGCGGCCAGTTCGATCGCCAGCGGCATCCCGTCCAGCGCCCGGCAGACGCGTGCCATCGTCGACACCGTGTGGGCGTCGACCGCGAGATCCTGGCGCACCGCGCCCGCCCGGTCCCGCAGCAACCGGACGGCCGGCGCGGACTCGATCTCGCCGGGGCCGGCGTCCCCCGCCGGCAGGGCCAGGGGCTCGACCAGCCACAGCGCCTCACCGGTGATGCCGAGCGGTTCCCTGCTCGTCGCCAGGATCCGCAGCCGCCGGCACTCCCCGAGCACTCGATGGGCGAACGTCGCCGCCGACTCGATCACGTGCTCACAGTTGTCCAGGATCAGCAGCGCCTCGCGCTCGCGGATCGCGGCGATGAGCCGGTCCGTCGGCTCCGCGTTCGGTGCCTCGCCGAGCAGCGCATCCCGCAGGCCGAGCCCGGCGAGCGTCGCCTGCGCCACGTCACCGTCGGCGCCGAGGGGTGCGAGCTCCACCAGCCAGGCCCCGTCCGGCAGGTCGCCGAGCAGCGTGCGCGCGGTCTCCGTGGCCAGCCTGGTCTTCCCCGAGCCGCCCGGCCCGATCAGGGTGGTGAGCCGATGGTCGGCGACGAGTTCGCGGACCGCGGCGACGTCAGCGTCCTTGCCGACGAAGCTGGTCAGCTCGGCACGCAGGTTGGTCTTCCGGTTCTCCTCCCGCCGTCCCAACTCGCCCCGCAGCAGCGCGACGTGCAATGCGGACAGCTCCGGTGCGGGGTCGACGCCCAGCTCGTCGGCCAGGGCTTCTCTGGTGCGCTGGTACACGAGCAGCGCCTCGCTGCCCCGACCGGCCGCCACGAGGGCACGCATCAGCGCGGCGACAAGCCGTTCGCGCACCGGATGCGCGGCCACCAGGTCGGTCAGTTCGGTGACCAGCTCCGCACCGTGGCCGAGGGCGACCTCCGCATCGAACCGATCCTCCAAGGCCCTCAGGCGCAGCCCCTCGAGCCGGGTGACCGCCGCGTCGAACGCCCCACTGCCCTGGAGACCGACGTCCTGCAGGGCCGCACCGCGCCACAGGGCGAGGGCCTCGCGCAGCAGCCGTACCCGCCGTGGACGGTCGTCATCGCGGACCTGGCCCGCGGTGACGAGGCGTTCGAACCGAACGGCGTCGACGGCGTCGGGTTCCACCGTCAACCGGTAGCCGTCCGGCTGCCCCTCGACCGATCCTTCCGGCAGCGCCTTACGCAGCCGGGAGACCAGGCGGTGCAGGGCGTTCGTCGCGTCGGCGGGCGGGTGTTCACCCCAGATCCAGTCGACGAGCGTCGCCTTCGGGACCACGCGACCAGGTTCGAGCGCGAGAGCGATCAACAGCCCGCGCAGCCGCGCGCCCGGCACGTCGGCGAGGGCCCCGTCGTCCGTGCGAACCTCGAACGATCCGAGCATCCCGATCTGCACGCAGCAGATCTTGCCATGGGCCGCCGACCTCAGAGCGCCACGATCGCCGCCGTCTCCGCCGGCAGCTCGATCCCGTCCCGCATCACCGTGACCCCGGTCCCGGTGGCCAGCAGCACATTGCGCACCACCCCCGGCAGGTTGATCCGCTGCGCCTTCCCGGCGAGGTTCGCCACCACCAGGTGCTCGCCCCGGCGCATCAGCAGGAAGCGGTCGCCGTGGCGTACCTCGACCCGGTCCAGCCGGGGGTCCGACAGGTCGAGGCGGCTCTTGCGCAGCGCGATCAGCCGGCGGTGGAACTCGTACATCTCCCGGTGCTCGGGCTTGTCCAGCTCGGCCCAGTCCAGCCGGGAGCGCAGGAAGGTCTGCGGGTCCTGCGGGTCGGGCACGTCCCCCGGCGGCCAGCCGTGCGCGGCGAACTCGCGCCGGCGGCCGGTGGCCACGGCGGTGGCCAGCTCCGGCTCGGGGTGGCTGGTGAAGAACTGCCAGGGGGTGCTGGCCGCCCACTCCTCCCCCATGAACAGCATCGGGGTGAACGGCGCGGTCATCAGCAACACCGCGCCGACCCGCAGCAGCGCCGGGGAGAGGCTGGCGGAGATCCGGTCGCCGGTGGCCCGGTTGCCGATCTGGTCGTGGTTCTGCAGGTACGCCACGAAGCGGTGCCCCGGGGTCCGCTGCCGGTCCACCGGCCGCCCGTGGCTGCGGTTGCGAAAGCTGGACCAGGTGCCGGCGTGGAAGAACGCGCCGCTCAGCACGTCGGTCAGGCACTCCAGCGAGCCGAAGTCGCCGTAGTAGCCCTGCCGCTCCCCGGTGAGCAGGGTGTGCAGGGCGTGGTGGGCGTCGTCGTTCCACTGGGCGTGCAGGCCGAAGCCGCCGGCCTCGCGCGGGGTGATCAGCTTCGGGTCGTTGAGGTCGGACTCGGCGATCAGCGACAGCGGCCGGCCCAGGTGGGTCGAGAGCGCCTCCACCTCGGTGGCCACCTGCTCGAGGAAGTGAGTGGCCCGGGAGTCGGGCATGGCGTGCACGGCGTCCAGCCGCAGCCCGTCGACGTGGTAGTCACGCAGCCACATCAGCACGCTGTCGACAATGTAGCGGCGCACCCCGTCGGAGTGCGGGCCGTCCAGGTTGACGGTGCGGCCCCAGGTGTTGCTCTGCTCGGTGAGGTACGGCGCGAACATCGGCGCGTAGGCCCCGGAGGGCCCGAAATGGTTGTAGACGACGTCGAGGATCACCCCCAGACCCTTGGCGTGGGCGGCGTCGACCAGCCGTTTCAGCCCGTCCGGGCCGCCGTAGGGCTGGTGCGGGGCGTACCAGCAGACCCCGTCGTAGCCCCAGTTGTACTCGCCGTTGAAGGCGTTCACCGGCAGCAGCTCGACCATGTCGACGCCGAGGTCGACCAGGTGGTCCAGGCGGCCGATCGCCGCGTCGAAGGTGCCCTCGGGGGTGAAGGTGCCGACGTGCAGCTCGTACAGGACGCTGCCCGGCAGTTGCCGGCCGGTCCAGTCCTGGTCGGACCAGCGGAAGGCGCTGTGGTCGTAGAGCCGGCTGGGCCCGTGCACACCGGCGGGCTGCCAGGCCGACCGGGGGTCGGGCAGGGCCCGCTCGTCGTCGTCGAGCAGGAACGCGTAGTCGGTGCCCGGCCCGGCGCCGGGGACCTCGACGCGCCACCAGCCGTCGGGGCCGGAGCGCATGTCGTGGTCGGCCACGCCGGGCAGGCGCAGCCGGACCCGGGCGGCCTCGGGCGCCCACACCGTGAACTCGGTCATGCGGCAGCCTCCACGGAGTCGGTGGGAGCCAGCAGGGCGACGGGATAGGTGCTCAGCAGATCATCCAGGAGCAGCTCAAACCCACTGTAGACCCGACCGGTGAACACGTCCGTAACACTGTTGCCGGAAATCGAGAGGGTGGTCTGCCGCCAACCGCCCGAGCGGGCCAGCCCCAGCGGGAGGCGGGTGGCCACCGCGACCGCGCCGCCCCGGTCGAAGGCGACCGCGTGCGCACCCGCCGGCCCGGCTGCGGCGACCGGCCGGTAGCTGGTGAACAGCTCCGGGTGGTCGCGGCGCAGCCGCAGGGTCCGGGAGACCACCAGCAGCTTCGCCGCGCCGTCGGCGGCGACCGCGGGCCGCCGGCCGCCCTCGAGCCGGGCCAGCAGGTCCCGGCGTACGGCGAAGTCGACCGGGCGCCGGTTGTCCGGGTCGACCAGGCTGTTCTCCCACAGCTCCGTGCCCTGGTAGGTGTCCGGCACCCCGGGCATGGCGAGCTGCACCAGCTTCTGCCCGAGCGAGTTGGACCAGCCGGCCGGGGTGATCTCGTCGGCGAAGGCGGTGATCTCGGCGTGCAGCGCCGGGTCGTCGTACATCCGGTCGACCAGGGCGTGCAGGTCGCGCTCGAAGGCCAGGTCCGGGTCGGCCCAGCTGGTGGAGACCGACGCCTCCCGGGCGGCCTTCTCCACGTACGCGTGCAGCCGCTCGCGCTCGACGGGCCAGGCGCCGACGGCGCTCTGCCAGAGCAGGTGGGCGAAGGCCGGGTCGGCCAGCGGCGCGCGGGACATCCATTCCTGCACCCGCTCGGCCCACCGTCCGGGCAGTTCCGACAGGACGGCGAGCCGGGCCCGGACGTCCTCGCCGCGCTTGGTGTCGTGGGTGGAGAGCGTGGTCATGCCGGCCGGCCAGCGGACCTGCCGGGCGGCGGCGGCGCGGTGGAACTCCGCCGGCGGCACGCCGAAGTGCGCCGGTGAGCCGCCGACCTCGTTGAGCGCGACGAAGCGGCTCCACCGGTAGTAGGCGGTGTCCTCCACCCCCTTGGCCATCACCGCGCCGGACAGCTGCGGGAATCGTTTCGCCAGCTCGTGCTCCGGGTCGCGCAGGTGGGCGGTGACCGCGTCCAGGGTGGCGGTCAGGTCGGGGCGACGGCGTCCCGCCTCCGCGCGGGCCACGGCCAGGTGCCGGGCGCCCACGGGCGGGTAGCCGCGGTAGACCGGGAAGCAGGCGGCCAGCTCGGCGAGGGCTTCCCGGGTGGCCCGCGGGTCCAGTTCCGGGGCGAGGGCGGCCAGCCGGGTCAGCTCGGCGGCGAGCAGCCGGGTGGCGGCGGCCAGCTTGGTGTCGTGGGTCAGGTCCTGCCAGGAGGTGTGCCGGCCGTTCAGCCGGGCGTCCAGGGCGGTGAAGTCGCCCTCGGCGCGCGGGTCGACGAAGAGCCCGCAGACCGCCGGGAGGGCGTCGTAGCCGGTGGTCCCGTCGACGGGCCAGTCGGGCAGCTCCTCGCCGTACTCCAGGATCTTCTCGACCACCAGCCACGCGTCGGGGGCGGCGGCGCGCAGCCGGGCCAGGTAGCCGGCGGGGTCGCGCAGGCCGTCGGGGTGGTCGACCCGGATGCCGTCCAGCTCCCCGGCCGCCGCCCACCGCAGCACCTCCGCGTGGGTGGCGTCGAAGACCGCCGGGTCCTCCACCCGCAGCCCGGCCAGGTCCGAGACGGCGAAGAACCGACGGTACGTCAGCTCGCTGTCCCCACGCCGCCAGGAGACCAGCTCGTAGTGCTGCCGGTCGTGCACCTCGCGCGGCCCGCCCGCGCCGGTGCCGTCGGCGATCGGGAAGCGGTGCTCGTGGTAGCGCAGTTCCCTGTCGACGACCTTGAGATCGTCGAGGGCGTCGGGGGTGTCGGCGAGCACCGGCAGCAGCAGCCGGCCCCGGTCCCAGTCGATGTCGAACCAGTCCGCGTACGCCGAGGACCGGCCCCGGCGCAGCACGTCCCACCAGGCCGGATTGGCCGCCGGCTGGGCCACCCCGGCGTGGTTGGGCACGATGTCGACGACCAGGCCGAGCCCGGCCGCGCGCAGCGCCCGGACCAGCCGCCGCCGGCCGGCCTCGCCACCGAGTTCCGGGTTGACCGCCCGGTGGTCGACCACGTCGTAGCCGTGCGCGGAGCCGGGGGTGGCGGTCAGCAGGGGTGCGCTGTAGAGGTGGGTGACGCCGAGGTCGGCGAGGTAGCCGGCCAGGCCGGCGGTGGCGTCGAGGTCGAAGCCGGGCCGCACCTGGACGCGGTAGGTCGAACCCACCCGCGTCGTCGGTGCCGCCGTCGGGTCGGGTCGAGGGGTGTCGGGCATGGTCAGACCGTCCTCTCCAGGACCACCAGGGAGCGGTCCGGCACGCAGATCGCGCCGCCCGCCTCGACCATCGTGGTCTTGTCCGGTTCCGGTTCCGCGGTGCTGATCACCAACTCCCACCGCTGCCCGAACTCCTCCCCCGGCAACGTGAAGTCCAGCGGGGCGTCGTGGGCGTTGAAGCAGAGCAGGAAGGAGGTGTCCTGGTGGCGCTGGCCGTACTGGCCGCGCTCGCGGATGCCGTCGCCGTTGACGAAGAGCGCCACCGAGCGGCCGAAGTCGTTGCCCCAGTCCTCGCCGGTCATCTCCCGGCCGTCCGGGGTGTACCAGGCCAGGTCGGGCAGGCCCGAGCCGGCGGCGCGCCCGCCGACCGCCAGGCCGGTGAAGAACCGCCGGCGGCGGAACACCTGGTGCCGGGCCCGGAAGTCGGTGAGCCGCTGCACGAAGGCCAGCAGCTCGTCGTCGGCGTGCTCCCAGTCGATCCAGGCGAGTTCGCTGTCCTGGCAGTAGGCGTTGTTGTTGCCGCGCTGGGTGCGGCCCAGCTCGTCGCCGTGGCCGATCATCGGCACGCCCTGGGAGAGGACCAGGGTGGCGAGGAAGTTGCGCCGCTGCCGGGCGCGCAGGGCCAGCACCGCCGGGTCGTCGGTCTCCCCCTCGACGCCGCAGTTCCAGGACCGGTTGTGGCTCTCGCCGTCGCGGTTCTCCTCGCCGTTGGCCTCGTTGTGCTTGTCGTTGTAGGAGACCAGGTCGTTGAGGGTGAACCCGTCGTGGCAGGTGACGAAGTTGATGCTGTGGAAGGGGCGCCGCCCGTCGTCCTGGTAGAGGTCGGCGGAGCCGGAGATGCGGGAGGCGAACTCGGCGAGGGTGGCCGGCTCACCGCGCCAGAAGTCCCGCACGGTGTCCCGGTACTTGCCGTTCCACTCGGTCCACTGCGGCGGGAAGTTGCCGACCTGGTAGCCGCCGGGGCCGACGTCCCACGGCTCGGCGATCAGCTTGACCTGGCTGACCACCGGGTCCTGCTGGACCACCTCGAAGAAGGTGGAGAGGCGGTCGACCTCGTAGAACTCGCGGGCCAGGGTGGCGGCGAGGTCGAAGCGGAAGCCGTCGACGTGCATCTCGGTCACCCAGTAGCGCAGCGAATCCATGATCAGCTGGAGCGAGTGCGGGCTGCGCACGTTGAGGCTGTTGCCGGTGCCGGTGTAGTCCACGAAGTACCGGCGGTCCTCCTCCGAGAGCCGGTAGTAGCTGGCGTTGTCGACGCCCTTGAAGCTCAGCGTCGGGCCGAGGTGGTTGCCCTCGGCGGTGTGGTTGTAGACCACGTCGAGGATGACCTCGATGCCGGCGGCGTGCAGCGCCTTGACCATGCCGCGGAACTCCTGGACCTGCTGGCCGAGCCGGCCGAGCGCGGAGTATCCGTGGTGCGGGGCGAAGAAGCCGATGGTGTTGTAGCCCCAGTAGTTGCGCAGCCCCAGGTCGACCAGGCGGTGGTCGTGCACGAACTCGTGCACCGGCATCAGCTCGACGGCGGTGATGCCGAGCCGCTTGAAGTAGTCGATCATGACGGGCGACGCGATCGCCGCGTACGTGCCGCGCAGCTCGTCCGGGATGCCGGGGTGGCGCATGGTCAGCCCGCGCACGTGCGCCTCGTAGATCACCGAGTGGTGGTACGGGGTGCGCGGCGGCCGGTCGTTGCCCCAGTCGAAGTACGGGTTCACCACCACCGACTTGGGCATGAACGGCGCCGAGTCGGTGGTCGACATCCGGTCCGGGTCGCCCAGTTCGTAGTCGTAGACCGCCGGGTCCCAGGAGATCTCCCCGTCGACCGCCTTGGCGTACGGGTCGAGCAGCAGCTTGTGCGGGTTGCAGCGCGCCCCGTCGGCCGGGTCGTACGGGCCGTGCACCCGGTAGCCGTACCGCTGGCCCGGCTCCACCCCGGGGAGGTACGCGTGCCAGACGTACGCGTCCACCTCGCGCAGCTCCACCCGCCGCTCCGCGCCGGTGTCCCACTCGTCGAAGAGGCAGAGCTCGATCTTCTCGGCGACCTCGGAGAAGATCGCGAAGTTGGTGCCCATCCCGTCGTAGGTCGCCCCGAGGGGGTAACGCTCGCCCGGCCAGACCTGCATGTCGCTCCTTCGGCCCATGATCATGAGCGCACCGGGCGGGCGGGCCACCGGGTGCGCCACGCCGCTAATGCCCCCCGCCACCACCGGCCAATCCACCCGTTCGGCGGGCACCCGATATCCACCCACCTAATGCCGGGACAGACCTTTGGGTGTCCTCCGTCACGATAGGCCCTTTCGAGATGCGCGGGACCACGTCATGCCCTTTGCTTGATGCGGACGCGCCCGCACTGGCGCCTTCGCTCGGCCCTCGGCCACCCCACCACCTTCTTTCCGCCGCCACCGTTGCCGGCGCGACCCTTCGTGCATGGACGGAGATTGATGTGACCACCCCGCGGGTCGGCGAGCAGCCCGTGACCGCACCGGACCGGACCTGCCGGCCCTCCCCCACCTACCGCCCGCAGATCCCGCCGCAGGGCACCGGCGCCGGGGTGGCCCCGCGCACCCGCCGTATCCTGATGCTCTCCTGGGAGTACCCGCCGGTGCTGGTCGGTGGCCTGGGCCGGCACGTGCACGCGTTGTCGGTGGCCCTGGCCGCCGCCGGGCACGAGGTCACCGTCGTCACCCGGCACGCCGAGGGCGCGCCGCTGGAGGAGTACGCCGACGGCGTGCGGATCGTCCGCGCCGCCGAGGACCCGGTGACCTTCCCGCTGGCCACCGGCTCCCTGCTGGCTTGGACCATGGCCTTCAACCACACTCTGACCCGGGCCGCGCTGCGCGCCACCGAGTCCGGCTCGTACGACGTGATCCACGCCCACGACTGGCTGGTCGCGCACACCGCGATGACCCTGCGCGAGCACCTGGACGTCCCGCTGGTCAGCACCATCCACGCCACCGAGGCCGGCCGGCACCAGGGCTGGTTGCCGGAGGAGATGAACCGCACCATCCACGGCGTCGAGCACTGGCTGGCCAGCGAGTCCGGCCGCGTGATCGTCTGCTCGGGGTACATGCGCGACGAGGTGGGCGCGCTGTTCGGGGTGCCCGCCGGCCGGGTGGACGTGGTGCCCAACGGCGTCGAGCCGCACCGCTGGCGGGTGTCGGTGGCCGCGGTCGCCGCAGCCCGGGCCCGGTTCGCCGGGGACGGCCCGCTGGTCACCTTCGCCGGCCGGCTGGTCTACGAGAAGGGCGTGCAGCACCTGCTCGCCGGGCTGCCCCGGCTGCGCGAGCGGCACCCCGGGCTGCGCGCGGTGATCGTCGGCGACGGCCCGTACAAGGCCGCGCTGGAGGCCGAGGTGCACCGGCTCGGGCTGGGCGGTGCGGTGAGCATGCCGGGCTTCCTCGGCGGCACCGACCTGCCGGCCGTGATGGCCGCCTCGGACTGCTTCGCGGTGCCGAGCATCTACGAGCCGTTCGGCATGGTGGCCCTGGAGGGCGCCGCGGCCGGCGCGCCCCTCGCGGTCGCCCGTACCGGCGGGCTCGCCGAGATCGTGGAGCCCGGCGTCACCGGGATGACCTTCGCCCCGCAGGACCCGGACGGGCTCACCGAGGCCGTCGACGCCCTGCTCTCCGACCGCGAGCGGGCCCAACTGCTCGCCCGCCGGGCCCGCGCCATGGTCCACGAGCAGTACGGCTGGTCGGCCATCGCGCACCGGACCGCGACCGCGTACGCCACCGCGATCGCCGGCGACGCGGCGTTCACCACCGAGCGCGCCCAGCTGCGGATGACGCTGGGTCGGGTGTCCGCGCCGACCCCGGAGGGGAACCTGCTGGTCGCCGCCGGCCTGCGCTGAGCCGTACCCGGACCGGGCCGTCGACCCCGCGCGGGGCCGGCGGCCCTCGTCGTGCCCCGGCCGCCCCCGACGACGGCGAAGGCCGCCGACCCGCAGGGGGTCGGCGGCCTTCGTGGTACGGGTTGCTCAGCGCTCGGCGATCGCGGTGTAGTCCCGCTCCGGGGAGCCGGTGTAGATCTGCCGCGGCCGGCCGATCTTGGTCTCCGGGTCGTTGATCATCTCGCGCCACTGGGCGATCCAGCCGGGCAGCCGGCCCAGCGCGAAGAGCACCGTGAACATCTTGGTCGGGAAGCCCATGGCCTTGTAGATCAGGCCGGTGTAGAAGTCCACGTTCGGGTAGAGCTTGCGGGTGACGAAGAAGTCGTCGGCGAGGGCGATCTCCTCCAGCTGCATCGCGATGTCCAGCATCGGGTCCGGCTTGGCCATCCGGCCGAGCACGTCCTGGGCGGCCTTCTTCACGATGGCGGCGCGCGGGTCGTAGTTCTTGTAGACCCGGTGGCCGAAGCCCATCAGCTTCACGCCGTCCTGCTTGTCCTTGACCTTGCGGACGAAGGAGCGGACGTCACCGCCGTCGGCGTTGATCTTCTCCAGCATCTCCAGCACGGCCTGGTTGGCGCCGCCGTGCAGCGGGCCGAACAGGGCGTTGACGCCGGCCGAGACCGAGGCGAAGAGGTTGGCGTTGCTGGAGCCGACCAGCCGCACCGTGGAGGTCGAGCAGTTCTGCTCGTGGTCGGCGTGCAGCACGAAGAGCATGTCCAGCACGCGGGCCACCACCGGGTCGACCTCGTACGGCTCCGCCGGCACGCCGAAGGTCATTCGCAGGAAGTTCTCCACGTAGCCCAGCGAGTTGTCCGGGTACAGCAGCGGCTGGCCGATGGACTTCTTGTAGGCGTACGAGGCGATGGTGGGGACCTTCGCCATCAGCCGGATCGTGGACATCTCCACGTGCTCGGAGTCGAACGGGTCCAGGCTGTCCTGGTAGAAGGTCGAGATCGCGCTGACGGCCGAGGAGAGCACGGCCATCGGGTGCGCGTCGCGCGGGAAGCCGTCGAAGAACCGACGCATCTCCTCGTGCAGCAGCGAGTGCCGCCGGATCCGGTCGCTGAACTCGGTGAGCTGCTGCTGGGTGGGCAGCTCGCCGTAGATCAGCAGGTAGGAGACCTCCAGGAAGGAGGACTTCTCGGCCAGCTGCTCGATCGGGTACCCGCGGTAGCGCAGGATGCCGGCGTCGCCGTCGATGTAGGTGATCGCGGACGAACAGGACGCGGTGTTGACGAAACCAGGATCGTAGGTGGTCATCCCGGTTTCCTTCAGCAGCTTGCCCACCCCGATGCCCGCGGGGCCTTCGACCGCGGCCTGCACCGGCATCGAAAGCTGCCCACCGGGGTGATCGAGCTTGACTTCCGTCATTGGTTCCTCGCTTCGCCGGCGAATCTTCGTTGAATTGCCTTCGCTTTTACCGTAATCACGGTCCCCGAGGTACCGCCCGCCGTGGTTCGGTGGTGAGGTATGCGTCACCCGATTCCCGGCCCGACGGCTGGGAAACCCTGGTGAGCGCGGGCGACCCCGACGATGACGGACGCCGGGGGACGAAGGTTCTATGACAGGGTGAGCCGGCGCAGGTCGCCGTCGGCCCCGACCCGGTAGAGGTCGAGCCGGTTGGTCCCGGCGCGGTAGAGGTGGTCGTCGGGGAGCAGGGCGGCGAAGCGGCGGCCCCCCTTGTCCCGGGGCACCACCGGCACGACCGCGCCGACGCGGCCGTTGACCGCCACCGCGAGCAGCGTGCCGTCGGGCACCTCCCGGGGCACGGTCCCCCAGACCAGCGCCGGCAACTCGCCGGCGGCCGGGTCGACGTGGTCGAACGCCGCCCGGTTCGCCACGGTGGCGGTCCCGCCGGTCGGCCGGTCGCCGACCAGGGTGCCGAGCAGCGGGTGCGGCGCCGGGTCCGGCGGCCGGGTGGGCACCCCGCCGCGCAGGGTCAGCGGCTGGCCCGGCCGGTCGTAGAAGTGCTTCTCGGCGCTCTGGCGCGGGGCCTGGCGGGCGGAGCGCCCGTCGACCCGCCAGGGGATCCGGACGTGCGCCTCGTCGGCGATGGTGGGCAGCAGGTCGACGTGCTCCCAGTTACGGTCGTCGACCCGGCCGGCCCGCTGCCCGGGGGTGCGGACGAACATCGGCACCCAGGCCACCTCGCCGGCCGCGTGGTCGATCGCGTCCAGCCCCCGACCCTGCCAGTCCCGGGTGAAGCTCACCCCGTGGTCGGCGGTGACCAGGATCAGCGCCTTGTCCCAGAGGCCGGAGGCGCGCAGCGTGCGCAGGGTCTCGCCGACCAGCCGGTCGGTGTAGCGCAGCTGGGCCAGGTGCCGGGCCCGGGCCAGCTCGACCCAGCCGGTGCCGTCGTTGGGCAGGTCCTCGGGGGCGGCGTAGCGCGCCCCGGAGGGCAGGAACGTCCAGGGCGCGTGGGGCATCAGCAGGTGCAGGAAGTGCAGCGTGGGCCGGGACGACGGGCGCAGGCCGGCCAGGAAGCTGGTGAACCGGGCCGGCTGGTTGTCGTCCAGGCTGTCGAAGCGGAACCTCGGGTCGGCCGGGACCGGCTCGGCGGCGTCCACGCCGGCCTCGGCGCGGGTCCGCTCCCGGTACGACTCCTCCGGGTCGATCCGGCTGTCGACCGGCGCGGCGACCTGCCGCAGCAGCTTGCCGCTCTCCCGGACCAGCACGCCGAGCCCCTGCTCCGGGTCGGTCGGCCGGTCGCAGCGGCTGGGCGGGCAGAGCCGGGTGATGCTCTCCTGGGCGCGGACGTCGTACAGGCCGCCGAGGGCGGTGAACAGGTTGTCCGGGTACTGCGAGTAGTGCGGGGCGAGCGGCTGCGCCGGGTAGCGGCCGGTCAGCATCGCCGGCAGCGCGTACGGCGTCCAGCCGCTGACCCCGGTGGCGTTGCGGTACCAGGTCGACCCGGCGGCCAGCTCGGCGAAGTGCGGGTAGGCTGCGGCGTCGATCTTGCCGTCCGGGCCGAGCAGGGAGACCAGCGGCAGCTCGTCGAGGACGATCATGACCACCGGCGGGTGCTCCCCCGGCCCGGCCACCCCCGCCGCGCCGCCGTGCGCCCGGGGCAGCACGACCGCCGAGGCGGGCGAGGCGAAGAGGAAGAGCGCGACGAAGACCGGGGGCCCGATCGCGGCGACCCGCAGGATGCGCCCCACCCCGCCCCACCGGGCGTACGCCGCCGCCCCGGCGCCGCCGAGCAGCACCGCGGCGAGCAGCAGCGGTACGCCCCGCAGCGGCGTGCCGTGCCGGCCCACCTGCACCGCGAGCGCGGCCAGCAGCAGCCCGACGATCGTGAGGTGCGCGCCCCGCCGGACCCGCCCGCCGGCCAGCCCGGTGGCCAGCCCGAGCAGGGCGACGGCGAGCGTGGGCAGCACCGCGATCAGTGCCACCAGCAGCAGCACGTCGCGCGGGGCGGCGCGGTGGAACAGGAAGAAGTCGGGGCTGCGCCCGAGCACGTCGAGCAGGGGCTGGGTGAGCACCAGGCCGAGCAGGGCCGCCACCTCCAGCAGCCGGCCCAGCTCGGCACGCCACCGGCCAACGGTGGCCGGGGTGGACGCGGGTGGCGGCCCGGGGTCGCGCCGGTCGGCCGGCGGCGCGAGGACCGGGTCAGCCACCCACCACCGCCTGGTAGAGCGTGCGGGTGCCGCAGGGCAGTTCCCGCTGCCGCTCGACCCGACAGCGCGCCGCCAGCAGCCGCTCGAACTCGTCACGCCGGTAGTCGGGGAAGATCCCGTCCGGCTTGTTGGCCAGCAGCCGGCGGGCCATCGGGTCCTCGGGGTGGACGAACTCGACCACCAGCCGGCCGCCGGGCCGGGCGTACGCGACGAGCTGGTCGAGCACCTCGGGCAGCGGCACGTTGCGGCCGATGGCCAGGTGGTGCGCGACGGCCAGGGCGAGCACCACGTCGGCCCGGGCCCGGTCGCCGAAGCTGGCCCGCTCCACACCCCGCCAGCCGCCCCCGGGCGAGGGGTCGGCCAGGTCCAGCACCAGCGGCAGGATCCGGTGTTCGCCCTCGGCGCGCAGGGCCCGGTAGAGGGTGTCCACCACGGCCGGGTCCTGCTCGACGGCGACCACCTGCGCGGCGTGCCGGGCGGCGATCCGGGCGTACCGGCCGTCGTTGGCGCCGAGGTCGAGCACCAGCCCGGCCGGGGCGGCGGCCACCGCCGCCTCGACGAAGCGCTCCTTCTCCTCCCGGTCCTGCACGGTGTAGCCACAGGTGCGCTGGTAGTCGACCCAGTGGCTGCCCTCGTCGCGCCGGTCCAGGCGGCGGATCAGCCGGTCGATGCCGCGTACGGTGGCCAGGGCCAGGTCGCGGGAGTAGCCGGCGGCCTTCAGTTGGGCCCGGACGTCGGTGGTGCTGGCGCGGGCGTTGCGGCCCTGCATGGCGCCGTGCAGGTGCACGTGGGTCGGCACGCCGGGCAGCAGCCGGCGGGCGCCCCGGAACAGCCGGCGCATCTGGTCCGGCTCGATGCCGTCGACGCGGGCCCGCAACCAGGGCTGGAAGTCCAGGCCGAGGTGGGCCTGGAGCAGCAGCGGGTAGAGCAGGGTCTG
This sequence comes from Micromonospora sp. A200, assembly GCF_029893845.1. NCBI lineage: Bacteria > Bacillati > Actinomycetota > Actinomycetes > Micromonosporales > Micromonosporaceae > Micromonospora > Micromonospora sp. A200. The sequence continues at coordinate 106,192 of NZ_JARXXY010000008.1, forward strand.
GCAGAACTGCCGGTAGCCGGCCCACGGCTCGGCCTCGGCGAGCGGCGCGAAGGAGCCCACGTCGATGAAGACCGGGCTGGCGCCGCGCCACTGCAGGTTGTAGGCCGACCCGTCCTTGGTGGTGAAGCCGGCGGACAGCGCCCGGCGCAGGATCTCCAGGTGCAGCAGCGCCGCGTCGCGCAGCATCGCGAACGACCACTCGTACGGGTGGGAGACGAACGGGATCCGCTCGTGCCGCAGCACCGCCGTCCAGCCCGGTAACCGGGTCGCGTCGACCGGCTCGGTGCCGCAGATCTTGCCCTCGGCGAGCAGCTCGGCGAAGAAGGCGCTGCCGGAGAGCGCCCGCCAGTCGCGGGCGCCGTCGGGGCCGAGCCCGCGCAGCACCTCGTCGCCGGCGTGGAAGACCCGGTTGGCCGGGTCGCGGAAGGAGCCGGGCTCGACCCGGATCCCGGTGTCGGGGACCGCCATCGGGGGTGGACCCTGCTCAGCCGCGGTCGGTGGGCTGCCGGCGGAACCGGTCGACCAGCCGGCGCCAGTAGAGCTTGGCGGCGACGGCCGCCCCCGCGACCCCGCCGACCACCGCCTGCACGATCAGGCTGCCGGATCCCGCGTCCAGGTAGGCCAGGTGAATCACCGACCGCTCCCTTCCCTCGCCCTCGTGTGGGCCGGCGCTGCGGGCACGCCGGGATGCGGCTTTTCCACCCATAAGGCCGGACTTGTTCCTTGGTCACGGTACGCCGCCGGGGGCGGTCGTGCGGCCCACACCGACCACTGCGACCCGTCCGTTCCGTTCAAGACCCCGACCCCGCTGCGGGCCTAGCGTGTCGCCATGGCACTTCACCTGGATCTGGTCGGCATGGCCGTCGCCGACATGGCCCGTAGTCTCGACTTCTACCGGCGGCTGGGACTGGCCATCCCGCCCGAGGCCGACGCGGAGGACCACGTGGAGGTCACCCTCCCCGGGGGCCTGCGGCTGGCCTGGGACGCCGTGACGATGGTCCGCACCTTCCACCCGGGATGGACGCCGCCGACCGGCAGCCCCCGGGTCAACCTCGCCTTCCGCTGCGCCGACCCGGCCGAGGTGGACCGCTACTGGGCGGAGCTGACCGGCGCCGGCTTCCACGGCGAGCTGCCGCCCTGGGACGCCTTCTGGGGCCAGCGGTACGCCGTGCTGCACGACCCGGACGGCAACGGCGTCGACCTGTACGCCCCGCTGCCCGGCTGACCGTCCCCGCTGGGGGACCGGTCCCGCGGCCGGGTCAGCCCTGCACGACCGTACAGACCACCGCCGGGCGGGTCAGCTCCGCAGCAGGGTCGTCGGGGGGACGCCGGCCAGCTCGCGCACGTCGCGGGTGAGGTGCGCCTGGTCGGCGTACCCGCTGCGCGCGGCCACCTCGGCCAGCCCGACGCCGGCGCGGGCCAGCGCGAGGGCGCGGCGCATCCGCAGGATGCGGGCGAGGGTCTTCGGGCCGTACCCGAAGAGGGCCTGGCTGCGCCGGTGCAGAACGCGCGGGCCGAGGCCGACCTCGGCGGCGGCCCCGGTGACGGTGGCGCCGGCGGCGAGCAGGGCGGCGACCCGCGCGCCGAGCGGGTCGGGACCGCCAGCGGCGGCCAGCCGGGCGGCGGCGACCGCCTCCAGCGCGGCCCCGGTCGGCCGGTCCCCCAGCCGCTCGGCGACCTCGGCCGCCGCGCGGCCCCAGAGCGCGTCGAGCGGCACCCGACGGTCCCGCAGCTCGTCGGCGGGGACGCCGAAGACCGCGGGGCCGGCGCCCGGCGGCAGCCGCAGCCCCAGCCACCGCTCCCCCGGCGTTGCGACGCTCAGGTACGCGGTGCGGTCCGGCCCGGCCACCAGCAGGCCGGACCGGCTGGACCAGAGCAGGTCGAGGCAACCGTCCGGCAGCACCCGGGTGCCCGTGCCCTCGCTGACGGCTGCCCACAGCACGGCGCCCCGCAGAGTCGCCCGACGTTCCCGGTACATCGCACCCAGCCTGCCACGCCGGGGCTAACCTGCGCGTGTGCGATGGACGGTGCTGGACGCGGCGCTGGACTCCTCCGGCCGGAGCCGGGGTGAGGAGCGCGGCCCCGGCGCGCTGCGGGCCGCCGGCCTGCTGGCCGCGCTGGGCGCCGACGACGGCGGAGCGGTCGACGCCCGGATCGACGACGCCACGCGGGACCCGGCGACCGGGCTGATCGGGGCGGAGCAGGTCCGCCGCGCCGGTCGGGCGATCGCCGCGCAGGTGGCGGCGGTCCGCGCCGCCGGGCGGCACCCGCTGGTCCTGGGCGGGGACTGCACCCTCCTGCTCGGCGTCTTTCTCGCCCTGCCGCCCGGCAGCGGGCTGTGGTTCCTGGACGGTCACCCGGACTTCTACGACGGGTTCGGCTCGCCGACCGGGGAGGGCGCGGACATGGAGCTGTCCATCCTCACCGGCCACGGGCCGGACCTCTTCGACCGGGCAGCGCCGCTGGTGGCGCCGGAGCTGGTCCGGCTGGTCGGCCACCGCCCGCCGGGCGACGAGGAGGCCCGCCGGGAGGCCGACCGGGTGGACCCGCGGATCCCCCAGCTGCCGGCGGCGGATCTGCGGCGCCGAGGAGCCGGGGCGGTCGGCCGCGAGCTGGCCGCGGAGGGCGGCGGGCCGGCCTGGCTGCACCTGGACGTCGACGTGCTCGACCCGCGGGTGTTGCCGGCCGTGACGTACCCCGAGCCCGACGGCCTGGACTGGGCCGACCTGCTCGCGCTGACCACGCCGCTGGTGCGCTCCGGACGCCTGCTGGGGATGAGCGTCGCCGACCTCGATGCCGACGGGGACCCCGACGGGCGGTACGCGCGCCGCCTCGTCGAGGTCCTCGCCGCCGCCCTCAATCCCTGACCCCGGGCGCGGGCCGGCGGTGGTGCATGGCCAGGCGCAGCAGCAGGACTATCCATGCCGGCAAGCCTGGGGAGGCCGGTTGGCCCGGCCCCGTGACCGGGCTATGCGTCGGCTGTGGAAGCCGGCAGCAGCACCCGGAAGACGGTGTGACCCGGCCGGCTCTCCACCTCGACGGACCCGTGGTGCGCCTCCACCACCGCCGCCACGATGGCCAGGCCGAGGCCGGTGCTGCCGTGCTCCCGCGACCGGGAGCTGTCGCCGCGGGCGAACCGTTCGAAGACCTCGCCCTGCAGCTCGGGGGGGATGCCGGGCCCGTCGTCGGCGACGCTGAGCTGCACGCCGCCGGGGGTACGGGCCAGCCGGGTGGTCACCGTGGTGCCGGGCGGGGTGTGCACCCGGGCGTTGGCCAGCAGGTTCGCCACCACCTGGTGCAGCCGGACGGCGTCGCCCGGCACGTCGAGCACCTCGTCGGGCAGGTCGAGCTGCCAGCGGTGCTCCGGCCCGGCGACGTGCGCGTCGCTGACCGCGTCGACGATCAGCGCGGTCAGGTCGACCGGCTCCGCCGCCAGCGGCCGGCCGGAGTCCAGCCGGGCCAGCAGCAGCAGGTCGTCGACGAGGCTGGTCATCCGGGTGCTGGCCGACTCCACCCGGCGCAGCGCGTGCGCCACGTCCGGCGGCACCCGGTCCCGCCCGCGCCGGGCCACCTCGGCGTAGCCGCGGATCGCGGCCAGCGGCGTACGCAGCTCGTGGCTGGCGTCGGCGACGAACTGGCGTACCCGGGTCTCGCTGGCCTGCCGCGCCGCGAGCGCGGCGGCGACGTGCCCCAGCATCCGGTTCAGCGCCGCTCCCACCTGCCCGACCTCGGTACGCGGGTCGGTGTCGCTCTCGGGCACCCGCACCGACAGGGCCACCTCGCCCCGGTCCAGTGGCAGCTCGGTGACCCGGGCGGCGGTGGCGGCGACCCGGTTCAGCGGGCGCAGCGTGGCCCGCACGATCAGCGCGCCCAGGGCGCCGGCGACCAGCAGGCCGGCGGCGGCGACGCCCGCCTGGGCGGCGATCATCCACCAGACGGTCTCCTGCACCCCCGCCAGCGGGACGGCGAAGACCAGCACGTCGCCGTCGGGCGCCTGCCGGGCCACCGCCCGGTAGTCGCCCCGCCCGCCCAGGTCGACGCTGCGCGGCCGCCCGTCGGTCGGGATCCGGGTCAGCGCCGACACGTCGGCGGCCGGGAGGGCCTCCGTCGGCCCGGAGCTGCTGCGGATCCGCGCGGACGTGACACCGCCGTCGACGACCTTGACCGCGATCGAGTCGGGTGGAAAGCCGGGCGGCGGCTCGGGCGCCCGCTGGTCGTTCGCCCGCTGCCGCTCGGCGAACTGCCGGTACCAGGGCGGGAGCCCCTGCTGCCGGCGGTCGTCGGCGGTGAGCTGGTTGTCGACCTGGCCGACCAGGAAGTGCCGCAGCGCCACCGTGGTCAGACCGCCGATGGCGATGCTGACCAGGGCGAGCAGCGCCACCACCGCGGCGACCAGCCGGGTCCGCAGGGACCGCCCGGCCAGCCAGGAGCGCAGCCGGCCGCCGGGGTCACTCCGCGGGCTTGAGGACATACCCCGCGCCGCGCAGCGTGTGGATCATCGGCGCCCGGCCGGCGTCGATCTTCTTCCGCAGGTACGAGATGTAGAGCTCCACGACGTTGGCCTGCCCGCCGAAGTCGTAGCTCCAGACCCGATCCAGGATCTGCGCCTTGCTCAGCACCCGCCGCGGGTTGCGCATCAGGTAGCGCAGCAGCTCGAACTCGGTGGCGGTCAGGGTGATCAGCTCGCCGCCCCGGCGCACCTCGTGGCTGTCCTCGTCGAGGCTGAGGTCGCCGACGGTGAGCACGGCGTCCTCGCGGGCGGCCACGGCGAAGCCGGAGCGGCGCAGCAGCGCGCGCAGCCGGGCGATGACCTCCTCCAGGCTGAACGGCTTGGTGACGTAGTCGTCGCCGCCGACGGTCAGCCCGGCGATCCGCTCCTCGACGGCGTCGCGGGCGGTCAGGAAGAGCACCGGCACGGTCGGGGTCTGCTCGCGCAGCCGGCGCAGCACCTGGAAGCCGTCCAGGTCGGGCAGCATCACGTCGAGGACCACGGCGTCCGGCTGGAACTGCCGGGCCGTGCTCAGCGCGGCCATCCCGTTGCCGGCGCTGCGCACCTGCCAGCCCTCGTAGCGCAGCGCCATCGACAGCAGGTCGGTCAGGGTCGGCTCGTCGTCGACCACCAGGACCCGGACCGGCTCGCCGTCGGGCCGACGGAGTTCGATCCGCTGCTGCGCTGCCTGCCCGTCCATCACCATGCCCCCATCGTGGGCACCGTGCCTGGCGCTGTCCTGTGCGCATCCTGTGCGTGGGCTGTGCGCGCCGACACGGGTCGGCTCGACCGTACCGGGCCGGGCAACGTCGCGCCGGGCGAAGCGGCGGTGACGTGGCCGCGCCGGACGCGACCCGGGCGGCGATGCTCGCGATCGCCGGGCTGGTGCGGGGATCCGCCGGGCCGGACTGGTTGGCGGGTCAGGGCGTCGCGGTGTGGCCCACGCCCCGCACACCGGCCCCGTTGGTCGGCGACCGCCCGGCGCGCCGGTGACCGGTCACTCGCTCGCCCCCACCGGATAGGTGCGCACGAACCGCATCGTCCAGACCCCGCTGCCGTCGGGCCGGTCCCGCGCGTAGAGGTGGTCCGGACCGCCGCCACCCGGCGGCGGCTCGGCGTCGGGGTGCCGCATGATCCACCGCTCCGGCGGCTCGCCGCCCGGATCGGCGGGCACCTCCCGGACCACGTCGTGGGCCGGCCCGCCGACGAAGCGCACGGTCACCTCGCCCATCCGCGTCCCCTCCGTCCCGTCGGCGCACCGGGTCGGTGCCGAGCAAGCGTCGCGGCCGGTACGCCGGACGCCGGACCCCCTGGCTGGCAAGCTACCGCACCGGCGGTGGCCACGAGCCCGCTCCGGGCCGACCCGCCCACGGGTTTGCCCTGCTGGGAGCGCGGGTACCGGCTCCCGAAGGAGCGCAGTCACACCGGGCAGGCGGCACGAAACAGGCAGGAGCTGGTCGATGAGGACGCTGGCCGGGCGGTACCAGCTCGCACAGCGCATCGGCCTGGGCGGGATGTCCGAGGTGTGGCGCGCGCACGACCTGGTGCTGGACCGGCCGGTCGCGGTGAAGCTGATGTCCCCCGAGCAGCAGGGCGAAGAGACCTCCGTCGAGCGGATCCGCGCCGAGGCGCGCAACGCCGCCCGGCTGGTGCACCCCAACGTGGCGAGCGTGCACGACTTCGGCACCTCGACCACGCTGCCCGGCCGCGAGGCGCCGTACATCGTGATGGAACTGGCCGAGGGCGAGACGCTCGCCGCGCACCTGCGCGCCGGGCCGCTGGACTGGCGGATCGCGGTCCGGGTCTGCGCGGAGGTGGCGGCCGCGCTGGCCGCCGCGCACGCGCACGGCATCGTGCACCGCGACGTGAAGCCGGCCAACGTCATGCTCACCCCGTCCGGGGTGAAGGTCCTCGACTTCGGCATCGCCACCCCGGCCGGCGCGCCCGACCACAGCCCGGACGGCATGGTGGTGGGCACCCCGGCGTACCTGGCCCCGGAGCAGTTCGACCGGAAGCCGGCGACCCCGGCGGCCGACATGTACGCCCTCGGCGTGCTCCTCTACTACTGCCTCACCGGCCGCCTGCCGTACGCGGCGGGGACGACCGCCACCCAGCTGGTCGGTGCCCGCCGACGCGTGGCGGCGGAGCCGCTGCCGCCGATCGAGGGGCTGCCGCCGGAGGTGGCCGAGCTGTGCCGCCAGTGCCTCGCCGACGACCCGACCCGCCGGCCGACCAGCCTGATGGCCGCGCTGCTGCTGGCCGAGGTGGTGGACGCCCGGGTGTACGTGCCGATGCTGGCGTCGGTGCCCCGGCCCCGTCCCGCCCCGGTCTCCGAGTGGACCGAGCGCGCCGCGACGGAGGCGACCGAGGCGGTCGCTCTCGACGACTGGTCCCGCACCGGGTCGGCCTGACCGGCGTTTCACCCGATCGAGTCCGGGAACCCGGGCCGGTGACTGACGGGAGGAACGCGATGCCGGATCCCAGTTCCTGGCTGAACGAGGCCACCGCGACCGCCTCGGGCGGCCACGTACGCACGGACGACGGCGGCTGGTCCACGGCGCTGGCGTCCCCGCTCGCGCCGCACTGCACGGGCCTGACGCCGGAGCAGCTGCTGGCCGCCGCGTTCGCGTCCTGCCTGCACCACGCGGCGGTGGAGGCGGCCGGCGAGATCACCGACGAGGCGCACACCCTGCAGGTGACCGCCGAGGCGAAGCTGGGCCGCGACGACGACGGCCGCTACCGGGCGGACGTGCACGCCTCCATCTCGTCGGTGGGCCTGACCCGCGAGCAGCTGGCCGACCTGGTCGAGTACGCCGACCGGATCTGGCCCTTCTCCAGCGGCGACGCCAGCCGGCACCGGTTGACCGTGACGCCCGCCGACGGGCGGCGCTGAGTCACCAGCGGAAGCCGGCGGTCACCGCCCGGTGGTCGGAGTCCGGCGTGCGCAGCACGTCGGCCGTGGTGGGCGTGAGGCCGCGGTAGAGCACGTGGTCGGGTCGGGTGACCGGCACCGACGAGGGCCAGGTGAAGCCGAAGCCGCGGCCGGCGTCGGCCTGGGCGTCGCCCAGCAGGCGGGTCAGCGGGTCGAAGACCCGGTCGGTGGTGGCGGTGTTCAGGTCCCCGAGCACCAGCAGCCGGTCGGCGCGGTCGGCGCGCACCGCCCCGGCCAGGGTGCGGACGCTCTCGTCCCGGGTGGCGGTGTCGCCGGCCCGGGCCGATCCGAGGTGCACCACGTAGACCGTGAGGTCGCCCCGCGGGGTGGCGACGACGGCCCGCAGCGCGCGGGTCCAGCCCAGCCCGGTGTCCACCCCGGCGGAGTCCCGGATCGGGTAGCGGCTCCACAGCGCGACGGTGGAGACCGACGCGCGGTGCGGGTAGCGCTGCCGCAGGTCGGCGGCGAGCCGGCCGGCGTCGTCGACCTCCTGGAGCGCGATGAGGTCGACCCCGGCCTCGGCGAGCGGGGCGACCGTGCCGGCGGGGTCGGGATTGCCCGCGCGCAGGTTCTGGCTGGCCACCCGGATGCCGGCCGGACCGCTGCCGGCGGCCGGTGGCAGCCAGACGCCGGCGTACATCAGCGCCCAGACCGCCGCCGGGAGCGCGACGGCCACCAGCGCCCGCCGGGAGCGGCGCAGCAGCGCGGCCAGGGCCAGCACCGGCACCCCGAGGCCGAGCAGCGGCGTCGCGCTGTCGAGCAGGCTGCCCAGGCCGCGCACGTTGGGCACCGCGCGGTGGCCGGCCAGCACCGCCGCCAGCAGCACGGCGAGCAGCATCAGGACGAGTCCGCGCCGGTCACCGGGGCGGTGCGCGGCACCGCTGACGGGCTCGTCGATCATGCTGTCGGTCACCGTCCGAATCGTACCGAGCCGCCGCCGGGGCGGCGGCGACAACACCTCGACCGCCGGCGACCTGGGCTTCCGCCGCGCGGTGGGCCGGCGGATCGGCGGTACGGCCGGCAGCCGTCGCCCGAACGGAGGAGGGCCGCCGCTCGGGCCCGCGCGGTCGGATCGCGCCGGATTCCTCCGGTTGTTTCCGACATCAAGGATAAGTAGGACTGGCGAGTTCGGCGCGGTTCCTGACCGACCGCCGGTAATGCCCAGTCGGATCATCGCAAATTGTGGCGCATGCCACCAATGACCCCGATGGCAAGCGGCGGTGGGCTCTCTAGCCTCGGCGGGTGCCTGCCGACGACTCCCCCCAGCAGCAGCCGCCCGGAACCCGACCGCATACCCGTACGGTCGATGCCGCATCGGGCGAACGGCGGATCGGCCGACACCGCGCCCCGGAGCCACCCCGACGCGGAGCGCGGGCCGTACTGGCCTCCACCCCGGCCCGAGTGGCCCTGGCCGGGGGCGTGACCTGCTGCCTCGGGTTGGTGGCGTTCGCCGGCGCGCACGACCCCGCCCCGCGCGGGAACCCGGTCAGCGAGGTGCTGGCGGACCGGGCCGAGGCCGCCGACCGCGCCTCCCGATCGCTGGACCGGGGCGCCTCACCGATCGCCGTCCCGGTCACGCCGATCCCCACGGCCAGCCCCAGCCCGTCGGCCACCCGGCAGGCCACGCCGAAGCCGAAGAAGCCGACCAAGCCCCGGCGGCCCCGGCCGGTCGCCGGCCTCACCCAGGCGCAGATGGACAACGCCAAGGTGATCGTGGACGTCGGCGTGCAGCTGCAGGTGCCCCGGCGCGGCCTGGTCGTCGCCATCGCCACCGCGATGCAGGAGAGCAACCTCTACAACCTGGCCAGCGACGTCCTCCCCGAGTCGTACGACTATCCGCACCAGGGCAGCGGCTCCGACCACGACTCGGTCGGATTGTTCCAGCAGCGCCCGAGCAGCGGGTGGGGCACGGTGGCCCAGCTGATGCGTCCCGCGTACGCGGCCCGGGCGTTCTACACGGCGCTGGCCGAGGTGCCCGGCTGGCGGGAGATGAGCGTGACCGCCGCCGCCCAGGCCGTGCAGGTCTCGGCGTTCCCCGACGCGTACGCCCGGCACGAGCAGCGGGCGACCACGGTGGTGGCGGCACTGACCTGAGCCGAGTCGGCGCGCTCAGGCCACCCGGGTGCCCGGCTCGGGCCGCTGCGCCGACACCTCGGGCGCGCCGGCGGCCGCCCGGGTCGCGGGCACACCACTCGTGGACGCGGCGGCGGTGGGCGTGTCGGCCGGCACCGCGTCGCCCACCATCCCGGCGAGGAGCTGGTCCACCCGGGCCTCCCGACGCCGCCGCTCGTGCAGCGCCGCCTCGAACTCGCGGCGGGCCTGCACCGCCTCGGCGTACACCCGCTCGCGGAGCTGCCGGGCCTCCTCGCGCGCGGCGTCGAGCTCGCCGCGGGCCCGTGCCAGGATCTCGGCGGCCTCCCGCTCGACCGCCGAGGCGGCACGGCGGGCCGCCGCCGCGGTGTCGTCCGTCGGCGAACCCTGGCGGTCGACCAGGCCGCGCAGCAGGGTCGCCTCCTGCCGGATCTGGTCCCACTCCCGACCCGCGCCGGCGGCGACCTCCGCCCGCGCCGCGAGCCGGGTCAACCGGACTCCCAGCTCGTCGAGGCAGGAATCGACCTGCCGCTGGTCGTAGCCGGTCTCAACGACGGAGAACCTCATACTGTCGCCCCCCAGGCAGCTGGTACGTCTTTCCCCAGGTTCGATCCTCGCGGCTGCCGCCCGGCGCCGAGGATGTTCGGGAAAAATGTTCAGCAACTGAGCGCCGGCCCGGGGCGGGGGCCAGCGGGGCCGGTCAGGAACGCTTGGGGAGCACGACCACCCGACCGAAGAACTCGTCGATGCGGCGGACCACGTCGTTGAAGTCGTCCAGGTCGATCGGCTTGGTCACGTACGCGTTGGCCTGCAGCGTGTAGCTGCCGACGATGTCGGTGTCCGCGTTCGAGGTGGTGAGCACCACGATCGGGATGGTCCGCAGGTCCTCGTCCTGCTTGACCTCGCCGAGCACTTGACGGCCGTCCATCCGGGGCATGTTCAGGTCGAGCAGGATCACGTCCGGGCGGCGGGCCTCGGTGTGCCGGCCCTCGCGGCGGAGGAACTCCATCGCCTCCTGGCCGTCGCTGACCACGTCGATGACCTTCTCGATCTCGGAGTCCTCCAGGGCCTCCTCGATCATCAGCACGTCACCCGGGTCGTCGTCGACGACGAGGATGCGGACGGGGTTCGCGGCGCCTTGGCCCATGGTGTACCTGTCTCATCTCGGGCGATGGGGACCGCACGGTCACCCGCTGGCGGGGAAATCTAGCCGATCAGGCGTCCGTCCTGCGACGCCGGGTCCGCCATGTCCGGTTGGTACGCCAACACGTCCGCGAGCCCGGTGACCTGGAGCACCCGGTCCACCCGGCCGCTGGCCCCGGTCAGCCGCAACCACCCGCCGTCGGCGGCGGCCCGGTTGTCCCCCCGGACGAACGCGGCGATGCCGGTGGAATCGCAGAAGGTCAGCTCCGCGAGGTCGAGCAGCAGGTGCCGGGCGCCGTCGGCGGCCAGCCGGTCGATCGTCTCGTTGAGCTGACCGACGGTGCTCATGTCCAGCTCGCCGACGAGCCGCAGGAACACACCACCACCAGCCCGCGGGCTGTGCGTGACGGTGAACGTCAACGTCGTCCCTCTCGCTCGCACCGCAGGCCAACCCTTGCAGTGGAGCAAGTATACGCAGGGTGCCCGGCACCGCCGCGATCAGCGCCGGGCGGCGTCGCCGGGCGCGGAGAGGACCCTCTCCCCCAGCGCCAGGAACCGCGCCGCGCGGGGAAAGTCACGCAGTTCCCGGTGGTAGTGGCCGAGGGTCAGCCCGACCGCGCCGGCCGGCACCCCACGGCTGGTCAGGATCTCCACCAGCTAGCCGACGAAGTCGGTGAAGAGCGAGCTGTCGTCGACGTACAGCGCCGCTGCCAGGAAATCCACGATGTACCCGAGGTCGCTGATCGTGGAGTCGAGCTGGGCGGGGGTGTAGTCGTGGACCGACGGCACCCGCTCGCGCAGGTCGGCCAGCGCGGAATCGATCAGCTCACCGCGCCGCTTCACCAGGCTGGCGTACTCGTCGTCGGCGAGGTGCGGCAGCTCGGCCGGGGGGATCCGGCGCAGCGCCCGCTCGTCGGCGACCAGGTCGGCCGCGCTCGGCGCGTCCGGCGCCCAGGCGACACCGAGGGTGCGGGCCCAGCGGCCGTCGTCGCCGAAGCCGCGCCCGCCCACCACCACCGGCACGTCCGACCGGCGGCAGGCCTCGATCATCCGGTACGCGTACGGCAGCCGCATCGGCAGCGCGCAGGCCAGGGCGACCGCGTGCGCGTCGTGCCGGTGCAGGTACGACACCAGGTGCGCGGCGGGCACGCTCGCCCCGAGGAAGGTCACCTGCCAGCCGCGCAGGCGCAGCACCTCGGCCACCAGCCGGGGCGGCAGGGCGTGCCACTCGCCGTCCATGCAGGCCACCACCACCCGCCCCCGGGTCGGGCGCGGGTTGGCCTGCGCCGCCACGGCGGCCACCACCCGCTCGCTGATGTGGGTCGCCGCGTGCTCCTGGGCGACGCTCCACTCGTTGCGCGCCCACCGCTCCCCCACCTCGGACTGCGCGGGCGCGACCAGGTCGAGCAGCACCCGCTCGGCCGGCACCCCGGCGTCGAGCAGCCGGACCGCCACCTCGATGGCGCCGTACTCGTCCGCCTCCTCCAGCGCGTCCAGGAACTCGGGGTACGCCTGGGCCGGATCGGCCTGGGTGGTGGGGGCGGTCACGAACGGCTCTTCCTCTCCTCCCTGGGCCGGCCCACCTCGGGTACGGCGTGCAGGTGCCGCGGCGGACGCCCGCCGGGGCCGGTGGCGCGCAGCGCCAGCACCGCGATGTCGTCGTGGTCGCCCTGGGCCAGCCAGTCGCAGGTGACCTGCTCGACCCGCTCGGCCAGCGCCGGCGCCGGCACCCGGTGGCAGCCGGTCACCGCGGTCACCAGCCGGTCCTGGCCGAACTGCTCGTCGCCGCGCCGGCCGCCGCGCGCCTCGGTCACCCCGTCGCTGTAGAGCAGGCAGGTCTCGCCCGGGGCGAGCCGGACGGTCACCTCGCCGATGCGCGGGTCCGGCACCACGCCGATGAGCATGCCGCTCAGCGGCACCGTCTCGACCTCACCGCACGCGCGCAGCACCAGCGGCGGCAGGTGGCCGCCACCGGCCATGGTCAGGGTGAGGCCGCCGTCGCGGTGCGGGCGGACGACGCCGAGCACCATGGTGGCGAACCGCCCCTGGCCGTGCGCCTGGGTGGTCTCCAGCAGCGCGTCGTTGAGCAGCTTCAGCAACCGGCCGGGGTGCGACTCGACCCGGTGCAGCGCCTGCAGGCACTGGCGCAGCTGGCCGGTGAAGACGGCCGCCTCCACCCCTTTGCCGGAGACGTCGCCGAGGAAGAACACCGAGCCACCGTCGGGGAGCCGGTGCGAGCCGTAGAAGTCGCCGCCGATGCGCAGGCTCGCCTGCGCCGGCCGGTACGCCGTGCCCCACTGCACCCCGGCGACGGTCACCGGCTCGACCGGCAACAGGCTGGCCTGGAGCGTGTCGGCCACCTCGGCCTGGTCGCGGTAGAGCACCGCCGTGGTCAGCGCGGCACCGGCCCGCGCGGCGAAGGCGCGGACCAGCTCGAGGTCGTCCTCGTCGTACCAGCGGGTGGCGCGGCGGGCGACCAGCAGCACGCCGGCCGGCGCGTCCGGGCCCGGCAGCGGGACCACCCGGGCGGCGACCTCACGGGCCTCCAGCCCTGGCAGCCAGCCGGCCTCCACCGCCTGCTCGACCAGCCAGTCGACCGCGTGCGGCTCGGCGCCGCAGAGCCCCTCGGCGATCGCCGTCGGCAGGGCGGTGGCGGACAACATGCCGCTGTCCACGGCCGCCGACTCGTCCTCACCCCGGGTCGCCCGCCACCAGCGGGCCCGACCGGCCCGGGGCGCGAGCACCAGGACGGCGACCTCGGCCAGGGTGGGCACGGTCAGCCGCACCACGGCGGCGGCGGCCCGGTCGGGATGCAACGGATTGCCGAGTTTCTCGCCGACGACCGCCAGGAACGCGGAGCGGGCCCGCTCGGCGAGCAGCGCGTCGGCACGGCTGACGCTGTCGGTGACGTCCTCGACGTAGTGACAGCTGCGGGCCCCGGAGAGCGGCACCTGGCGGACCCGCAGTCGGCGGCCGCGGTGGCCGAACTCGCCGGCGTGACCGGTGGTGAGCGCGGCCACGCCGGCGGCGGCCAGCGCCCGGCCGGGGACCACCTCGGGCAGCAGCCGCTCGGCGACGGGACTGAGATGCCGCACCACGCCGTCGGCGTCGCAGACGATCAGACCCTCGCGGAAGTGCTCGACCACCTCCGACCAGTCCGGCTCGGGGTGGCCACGGTCGGGCGAGAGCGGTGGCAGCGCCGACCCGGGTCGGCCGGCGACGTCGGACGACCGCGCCGGAGCCCGGGCGGCACTCGGCGTGGGGATCCGTCCGTCGCCCGGGTCCGAGCCCCTGACGTCGGCGGCAGTCACCAGCTGAGCCCCACTCCTCGTGTCGACACCCACGGTCCAGCGGAAACAGCGGGTATGTTCCAATCTCTGCGCCCCACCCTACGCGGGTGCGCCGGTACCGCCACCCCACTGCCGGGGCGCGGCCCCGATCCGCACCTGCGGGCGGAGCCGGACGGGTGTTGTTGCGATCCGGCAGAAGCACCTGCCCGACCGGCAGCCCTCGCGGAAAGGCGTGATCGAGTGCCGCACGGGAGGAAACCCGAGGCCACCCCGCTGAGCCTGGCCGTCGACCACTCCGATCCGGCGGCTCCCGTCATCTGCGTCGGCGGTGACCTCGCCTTCACCACGTCGGGGCCGTTGCGCGCCGAGGTCGACCGGGCTCTCGCCGAGCGTCCCCCGGTCCTCGTGCTGGACTTCGCCGACCTGCTCTTCATCGACAGCACCGGACTGTCCGTGATCGTCCACGCGTGGCGCGAGGGGCAGCAGGTCGGTACGGCCATCCGGCTGGGCTCCACCCCGCGTTTCCTGGACACCATCCTCGACATGACCGGCGTCACCGGTCTGCTGGCCCGGCCGCTGCCCACCGCCCGGACCGAGCCCGCCGCGGCCGATCTGCCCGGCCGGACCGCCTCCGCCTGAGCCCCGGCGTTCCCGATCGCGCGAAGCTGGGAACATGGGCGCATGCCCAGTCAGCTGTTGTCCATCGAGGTGACCCGGCTCGACGCCGGGGGCGCCCGGCTACGGCTGACCGGTGACCTCGACTTCGACAGCGCGCCGGAGCTGATCGCCGCGGCCGCCCAGGCCCGCGCCGACGGCCACCGGGAGCTGCTGATCGACGTCGCCGGCGTCGCCCTCTGCGACTCCTCCGGGCTCAGCGCCTTCGTGGTGATCGGCCGCGGCGACGCCGGGCCGGTCCGGCTGACCGGCGTCAACCCGCAGCTTCAGCACCTGCTGGACCGCACCGGGCTCGCCGAACTGCTGGCGGTGGAGCACCCGCCCGCCGTCGGCGACGAGGTGCGCGAGGCGGGCTGAGGGAGCCGTCCCGGGTCGGGGTGGCCCCCGACCCTGGGACCAGGGGTCGGGGGCCGGGAGGATGGTCTAGGTGGCCACGGCCGGTTGCAGGCGCGGCCCGTCCGCGCGCAGGTCGGTCGGGGACGGTGGTTCGGCGTCCTCCGGTGGACCGGAATCGGGCGTCTGGAACAGGTACCGGACAAAGTCCCCACCGACCTCGTTGACGTCCGATCCGGGCCACTGGCCGGCGCAGTCCATGCCCACCACCTCGCGGCCGGAACCGTCGGTCTCCTCGACCAGTGCCCACAGGCTCACCGGGTAGCAGCGGGTGGCCTCCGGGCCGACCTGCCACCGGGAGTACCAGCCGGGTCGGGCGGGGACGATCTCGACGATCCTCTTCATGACGACCTTCCCTTCCGCGTTCCTCGGAAGACCTCCGGTCCGCCCCGATCGTGCGGCCCGGACGGGTGAGCGTCCCTCACCCCCGGCGAGTGAACCCGCCGACCGGGTTCGGCCCGTTACCTTCCGCCGCGCGGTGGGAACGCGACGGCGGACGAGGCGAACCCCGACAGGAGCGAGGTGCCACCATGCGCAAGCAGATGGAGGGCGACAACCAGCGCCGCCGGGCCCTGGCCCGCGACGCGCGTCGGCAGGGTCTACAGCCGAGCGAGACCGGCACCAGCCTGAGCGCGTCGAAGCAGATCACCAGCCTGGACCGGGGTCGACGGTCCGGTCCCCCGCCGGCCGGCCGGCACAAGCCGGACAGCACCCGGGGCGGGCCGGCGCCCCCGCCGATGGCGGTGGCCACCGCGACCCGGCCCCTGCCCGACTCGGGGCAGGACAGCCGCGTGCAGCCGATGGGCTACCGCGAACTGGTCGATGAGGTCAGCCGGCGCGCGGGGGTGGACTTCCGCACCGCCAAGGTGGGCGCCGAGGCCACGGTGCTGGCGCTGGCCTGGGCACTGGACGAGGCCGAGCGGGAACGGCTGCTCGAGGCGGTGCCGGTGAAGTTGCACGACGTGGTGCCGGTGGACGGCATCGAGCGGCACCAGGACCTGCCGGGCTTCCTGGCGGAGGTGGGCCGGATCAGCGGGCGCACGCCGGAACAGGCCCGCTACCAGGCGGAGGCGACCCTGGCCGCGCTGGCCGACCACGACGGCGACCTGATCGAGTCGCTGGACGTGCCGGACGGGCTGCGTGACCTGCTCACGCCGCCGGAACCCGGCGGTGGCTTGGTCGGCGCGCGCAGCGCCGCCGCACCGCTGACCGAGGCGGAGCTGCGGGACGCCCTGGCGGACCTGCCCTACTGGTCCAGCGACCGCCAGTCGCTGGTGCGGACCATCGAGCTGCCCCCGGGCAACCTGGACCGGGTGCTCGACCTGCTCGACCAGCTCCGCGTGGACATCGGCCGCGGACCGCAGATCGGTCGCCCCGATCCGGACAACGCGGTGCTGACCGTCCGCAGCCGTAGCGCCGACGCGGTGACCGCCGCCGACGTGGACCTGGCCCACCGGATCGACGACGCGATCGAGGAGGCCGGCGCTGGCATGAACGCCGGCTGAGCCGGCCGGAGGCCGGGCCGGTGGGCGGTTGCGCCCGCCGGCCCGCGATCGTCCTTGATCGGGTAGCGACAACCGACACGACGCGCCGTCGCGAGTGACGGAGAACCTCACCCGACCATGGACCATGCCAGCACCACAGCTAGCGTGCCGGCATGGACAGCGAGGCGGACGACCGGCTGGAGCTGGTCGTCGACCCGGCCCGCCGGACCGGACGCACGCTGCTCGCCGGGGGCGTCGCCCAGTCGTACGTGGACGTCGCCGACCCCCGCCACCTGCACTTCGAGTACGTCCGGCGGATGGCGACCCTGGTCGACCTGGCCGCGCCGCCGGGGCTGCCCCGTGAGGTCCTGCACCTGGGCGGCGGCGCGCTGACCCTGCCCCGGTACGTGGCGGCCACCCGCCCCGGCTCCGCGCAACGGGTCGTCGAACGCGACGCCGCGGTGGTACGGCTGGTCGCCGAGGAGCTGCCGCCGGTCCCGCGGGCGGTGGTCGAGGTCGCCGACGCGCGGGACGCGGTCACCGGGTCGGCGGCGGACGCGTACGACCTGGTGCTGGCCGACATCTACCGGGCGGCGCGGATGCCGGGGCACGTCGCCGGCGTCGAGTTCGTCGCCGAGGTCGCCCGGACGCTACGTCCCGACGGTGTCTACCTGGTCAACGTCACGGATCTGCCGCCACTGGTCTTCACCCGGGTGCAGGTGGCCACCCTGCGTGCGGTCTTCGCCGACGTCTGCCTGGTCGCCGACCGACGGATGCTGCGCGGTCGCCGGTACGGCAACGTGGTGCTGGCCGCCGCGCACCGCCCCGGCCGACTCCCGGTGCGCCGGCTCGCCACCCGGGTGGCCGCCGACCCGGTGCCCGGCGGGGTGCTGCACGGGCCGGACCTCGACGCGTTCGTCGGCGGAGCCCGCCCGGCCACCGACGCCACCCTCGGGTTTCCCGGCCACCGGCCCGGGTAGCCGCGCCGGATGAGCACCGCCGACGACCGGTCCACCGCCCGCAGCGCACTGATCGTCATCGGCCTGGTGCTGGCCACGGCGCTCGGCCTGGCGCTGCTCTGGGCCACCCGGCGGATCCTCGTCTGGATCCTGGTCGCCGCGTTCTTCGCGGTGGCGCTCGCCCCGCTGGTCGACCTGCTGCAACGCCGGCTGGTGCGACGCCGGGCGCTGGCCACGCTGCTGGTCTTCCTCGCCGCCTTCGTCGTGCTGGCCGGGGTCGCCGCACTGATCCTGGTGCCGCTGCTGGACGAGTTGGCTCGCTTCGTCGACCGGGCCCCGGAGCTGCTGCGCGACACCCGCGCCGGACGCGGCCCCCTCGGCCAGTTCCTGGAACGCGTCGGGCTGCTCGGGTACGCCCGGCAGCACTCCGACCAGATCCAGCAGTACGGCGGGCAGCTGCGCCAGCCGGCGGTCGGGCTGGTCCGGGGCGTGGCGGAGACCGTCGCCGGCCTGCTGACGATCATCGTGCTGGCGTACCTGATGGTCCTGGAGGCTCCGCGGATCAGCCACAGTGTGCTCGGCCTGGTCGGGGACGGCCGGGCGCGGCGGCTGCAGCGGATCGGGCGAGAGAGCTCCCGCACCATCACCGGCTATCTCAGCGGGAACCTGCTGATCAGCCTGATCTGCGGCGTCCTGACGTACCTCGTGCTGCTCCTCACCGGGGTGCCGTTCGCTGCGGTGATCGCGCTGCTGGTCGCGGTCGCGGACCTGATCCCGCTGGTCGGGGCGGCCCTGGGCGCGATCGTCGCGGCGGGGGCCGCGTTCCTGCACTCCCCCACCGCAGGCGGGGTGGTGCTGGTCTTCTTCGTCGTCTACCAGCAGGTGGAGAACCACCTGCTGCAACCGGTCATCCTGGCCCGGGCGGTCCACCTCAACCCGCTGACCGTACTGGTCAGCGTGCTGCTCGCCGCCGAGCTGGCCGGGCTGGTCGGTGCGCTGCTGGCCATCCCGGCGGCCGGGATCGGGCAGATCCTGCTGCGGGAGTTCGTCCCCACCGGCGACCGCGAGCTGCCGGCTCCGACCGATCCGCGGGCCGGCCCGGCCGACCGCTGAGGTCGGCCGGGCGGGGGCGGGTCACCGGCGGACCGGCACCTCGGGCGACGAGCTCTCCAGCGGTACGGCGTGCGCCGGCACCAGCCCGAGCTGGGTGGCCGAGCGGGGCAGCGCGGCGTCGAGCACCCAGTCCGCCCCGACCCGCGTCCGGTTGCCGGGCATCGCCAGCAGGTGGTAGCCGCGGGTGACCGCCTTGGCCGGCAGCCCGGACAGGGAGACCTTCAGCGGGTTCGCCGCGGCGTCCTTGCCACCCAGGTCGACCACCCAGCCGAGGTCGTAGTGCTTGTACGGCTTGCGCCTGCCGTGGCCGTACGAGGCGGCGATGTTCAGCGCGGCGAGCTTGCCCTGCCGCTGCGCGTGCTGAGCGGTCATCGCACAGATCTGCCCCGCCCGGGTCAGGTCCGGCACGGCGGCGGCGTCGCCGCAGGCGTACACCTCGGGGAACCCGGGGACGCTGAGGTACTCGTCGACCACGAGCCGGCCCCGCTCGGTGCGCAGCCCCAGCTCGGCGACGAACGGGTCGGGGCGTACCCCGACGCACCAGACCAGCGTGCAGGTCGGCACGTACTCGCCGTCGGTGAGCTTCACCCCGTCGGCGGTTGCCTCGGCGACCGAGGTGCTCATCCGCACGTCGACGCCGCGCCGGCGCAGCACCCGGTCGGCCGTGTCGGACATCCGCTTGTCCAGCTCGGGCAGCACCCGGGGCGCCACGTCGAGCAGCATCCAGCGGGGCCGGACCTTGAGCCGGGGCCGCTGGCGGCGCAGCGCGTCGGTGAACAGCTGCCCGTGGGCGGCCACCTCCGTGCCGGTGTAACCGGCGCCGACCACCACGAACGTCGACCGGGCCCGCTGCTCGGCCGGGTCCTCGGCCTGCTCGGCCAGCTCGATCTGGCGGATCACGTGGTCGTGCAGGTAGACGGCCTCGGGCAGGCCGCGGAAGCCGTGCGCGTACTCGGTCACCCCGGGGATCGGCAGCAGCTTGTTGACGCTGCCCACGGCGAGCACCAGCCGGTCGTACGCGATCTTGCCCTGGTCGCCCTCGGGCTGGGTGAAGCCGACCCAGCGGTTCTGCAGGTCGACCCGGTCGGCCTCGCCGACGACGACCCGCACGCCGCGGAGGGTGCCGGTGAGCGGCACCGAGATCCGCCTCGGCTCCACGACCCCGGCCGCCACCTCGGGCAGCAGCGGCAGGTAGAGGAAGTAGTCGGTGGAGTTGAGCAGCACGATCTCGGCCCGGTCGCGCGCGATCCGGCTCAGCGTCTTCGCCGCGTGGTAACCGGCGAACCCGGCCCCCACGATCACCACACGAGGTTTCGTCATGCCCGCTCCCGTTCCCGTCGACCCGCCCGACAAACGTGCCGGCCGGGGCCGCGACCTGCGCGGCGGCAGCGCGGCCGGGGCCGCGACCGGCGGGCGGCAGCGCGGGTCGGTCAGGCGTCGTCGCTGAGCCGGACGTAGCCGCTGCGCCCCACCGCCTCGAATTCCCAGCACTGGCCGAAGGCGCGGATCCGCTCGCCGGCGATCCGTCCGATCTCCGGAGGAATGTCCGGATTCACCGACAGCCGCCCGTCGACCGGCTGGAGGTCCACATCACCCCGGACCAGCGCCAGCGGGGCGCCGGCCGCCCACGCCTGCGGGCTGCACGCGGTCGGGTACGGCACGGCGAAGAGCAGGCGCTCGCGGTCGAACCCGCTCATCGCCTCGGGCAGCCGGTAGCCGAACTGCTCGGCCGCCTCGATGAGGGCCAGGCAGATCCGGTTGGCCTCCTCGCGGTAGCCGTAGCGGACCAGGCCGAGGGCGGCCAGGGAGTTGTCGTGCGGCCAGACCGTGCCGAGGTGGTACCCCGAGCGCGTTGTAGAGCCGCTCCCCGTCGCGCCAGCTCGCCCGGTTCGTCAGCGACGTCGCCGAGAACGGCGCCACCGGGATGCGGGTGCGGGTGATCTACCGGCGGGACCGCTACCTGCGCGGCAGCGACCACATCTCGTTCCTGCGCGAGGGCTGGCCGGCCGGCCGGTTCACCGAGCCCAACGAGGACTTCGCCCACCAGCACCAGGACGTCCGGCTGGTCGACGGGGTGCAGTACGGGGACCTGCCGGAGTTCTGCGACTTCGACTACATCACCCGGGTGGCCCTGGTCAACGGCGCGGTGCTCTGGTCGCTCGCCCAGGCGCCGGGCACCCCGAAGGGCGCCACCGTCGTGACGACCAACCTCACCAACGACACCACCCTGCGCTGGCAGCGCGGCAACGAGCCGGACCTGGCCGGGTACGAGGTGGTGTGGCGGGAGACCACCGCCGCCGAGTGGCAGCGGGTGATCCCGGTCGGCGACGTCACCGAGGTGACCGTGGACCTGTCCAAGGACAACGTCTTCTTCGGCGTTCGGGCCGTCGACCGGGACGGCCACCGCAGCCCGGTGGCGTTCCCCCGGCCGGGGAGCTGACGACGTGCTGGTCGCCTTCACCTCGCGGATCTGAGCCCGGCTCACCGGTGCCCGCCGGCCACGACGGGCACCGGTCAGGCCGGGGCGGTGACCGCCCAACGCTCGTGGTCACGCCACGCCCCGTCGATGAAGAGGTAGTCCGGCGAGAAGCCCTCCAGCCGGAAGCCCAGCTTGCGGGCCACCCGCCTGGACGGCTCGTTGCCCGGCTGGATGTTCGCCTCGACCCGGTGCAGGCCCAACGTGTCGAAGGCGTGCGCCAGCACCAGCCCGATCCCGGCCGAGGCGTGCCCGGTCCCGCTGTAGGGCAGAAACGCGGCGTAGCCCAGGAAGCCGCCGCGCAGCGGACCCATGATGATGCCGCTGATGTTGACGTAGCCGGCGATCGCGCCGCCGGGCCGGTCGCAGATGAGGAAGCTCTGCTGGTCGCGACGGCGCGCCTTGGCCAGGTACGCGGCGAACTTCTCGGCGGTGTCGGGGGCGGTCAGCCAGGGGTGGTGCAGGTCGCGGCTGCGGCGGGCCGCGGCGACGAACTCGGCCTCGTCGGCGGGACGCGGGCGTCGGATGCCGACCGGGCCGGCGCTGCGCAGGTATCTCACGCCCGACGACTCTGGTCCCGACGGCAGGTCTTGTCCAACCGGAATCCGGGGTCCCGAGCCGAACGTGCCGACCGCCCCCGGCCTCAGCCCGGGCGGTGGTAGGTGGGCTCGGCCGGCATCGGCACCTCGAGGAAGGTGGCGCCCCGCAGGTCCAGCCAGGCCCGGTCGGGCGCCCGGACCAGCCGCAGGATCACCCCGGAGCAGACCGGGCAGCGGCCGACCAGCCCGGGCGCGTGGGAGAAGACGTGCAGCCCAGCCAGCGGGCCGAGCGAACCGCACGACTGGCAGCGTGAGGTCGCGGGGCTCAGGTCGACGGCGAACAACTCGCGC
The DNA here is from genome assembly GCF_029893845.1 of Micromonospora sp. A200. NCBI lineage: Bacteria > Bacillati > Actinomycetota > Actinomycetes > Micromonosporales > Micromonosporaceae > Micromonospora > Micromonospora sp. A200. The sequence goes on from NZ_JARXXY010000008.1 coordinate 128,127, forward strand.
AGCGGACCGTCGAGCATGTTGCCGTCCAGGTAGGACATGTCGGTCATCGGGCCTCCTCGGGCGTTCACGCGGTGGGGCCGAACCGTTCCGTACGTACCCGCCGGCTCTGGTGACCCAGCCCCACCAGCAGGTCCGCCACGGTCTCCACGAAGCCGGTGGAGCCGCAGACGTAGCAGAGCGGTTCGAGGTCGGGCGGCCAGCCGTGGGTGTTCACGTCGGCCAGGCCGATCCGATGCGGCGCGCCCCGCCACCCGTCGGGCGCCTCCCGGGTGTAGACGTACGCCACGTCCAGCCCGTGGTCGTCGCGGGCCCGGGTGCGCAGCTCGTCGGCGTACAGGACGTCGGCCGGGGTACGGACGGAGTAGATCAGCCGGAACGGCGTCCGGCTGCCGGCGGCGCGCCGGGCCCGGACCATGGCCATCAGCGGCACCACCCCGGAGCCCCCGCCGACCAGCAGCACCGGCGCGGTCTCGTCGGGGCGCCAGACGAAGTAGCCGCCGAGCGGGCCGCGCACCTCGATCGGGTCGCCCTCGGCGTAGGTGTCGAGCAGGTACGGCGACACCTCGCCGTCGTCCACCCGCTGCACTGTCAGCGCGATCCGGTCGCCGTCGGCCGGCGCCGCCAGCGAGTACGACCGGGCCGCCTGGTAGCCGTCCTCGGCGGTCAGCCGGATGTCGACGTGCTGCCCGGCCACGTGCGCGGGCCAGCCCGGCGCCTCCAGGACCAGGGTGTGCGCGGACGGGGTCTCGACCCGACGTTCCACCAGCCGGGCCACCCGCCAGGAGAGCGGGGCGCTCAATCGCCGGCGTAGCGCTGCTCGCGCCACGGGTCGCCGTAGTCGTGGTATCCGGCGGTCTCCCAGAAGCCGGGGTGGTCGTCGACCAGCAGGCGGATGCCGCGCACCCACTTCGCCGACTTCCAGAAATAGAGGTGCGGCACGAGCAGCCGGGCCGGGCCGCCGTGCTCGGCCGGCAGCGGCCCGCCCTCGTACGTGTGCACCACCCAGGCCCGCCCGCCGCGCAGGTCGTCCAGGGGAAGGTTGGTGGTGTAGCCGCCGTAGGAGTGGGCCAGCGCGTACCGGGCGGTGGTGTCGACGCCGTCGAGCAGGGTGTCCAGCGAGACGCCCTGCCAACTGGTGCCGAGCTTGGTCCAGTGGGTGACGCAGTGGATGTCGACGGTCGGGTTCTCCTGCGGCAACCCGGCCATCTCGTCCCAGGTCCAGCGGAACTCGGTGCCGGTCTCGGTGCTGAGCACGAACTCCCAGGTGTCCACCGGCACCCGCGGCGTCGGACCCGCCGACAGCACCGGGAAGTCCTCCGTCAGGTACTGCCCAGGCGGCAGGGCCGGCCCGCTCGAGCGGCGCCGGCCCTGGAAGCCCGGTGACACGATTCCCACCCGTCAGTCGTACCACTGGCGGCGCCTCCGGCGGGGGCGTTCGGCCGTACCCCCCGCCCCGGCTGAGGGGGTCAGTGCCGCTCGGAGACGACCTCCGGCTCGCCGGGGACCTGGTCGCGGGTGGCGCGCAGGCTGGTGACGGTGACGACGATCAGCACGCCGATGATGACGCCGAGGGAGGCCAGCGTCGGGATCTCCGGTACGCCGGACCAGATGCCGTGCGCCCAGTGCAGGCCGAGCTTCACGCCGATGAAGGCGAGGATGATCGCCAGACCGTAGCTGAGGTGCACCAGCCGGCTCAGCGCGGCGTGCAGGACGAAGTAGAGCGCGCGCAGGCCGAGCAGGGCGAAGGCGTTGGTGGCGAAGACCAGGTACGGGTCCTCGGTGATGCCGTAGACGGCCGGCACCGAGTCGACGGCGAAGACGATGTCGGTGGCCAGCACCGCGACCACGACCAGGGCGAACGGGGTGAGCGCCCGGCGACCGTGCTGCCGGATGGTCATCCGGGTGCCGTGGTAGTCGTCGACCACCGGCATCACCTTGCGCAGCAGCCGGACCGACCGCATCTTGTTGATGTCGACCTCCTGCTCGTGCCCGGAGAGGGCGTCGCGCAGCAGCTTGATCGCGGTGACGATCAGGATGAGGCCGAAGAGCAGGAAGGCGAAGTCCAGGGTCTGCAGGGCGGCGGCGCCGAGGGCGATGAAGACCGCGCGCAGCACCAGCGCGCCGGCGATGCCGTAGAGCAGCACCCGCTGGGCCAGCGCCGCGGGCACCGCGAACGCGGCCAGCAGCAGCATGAAGACGAACAGGTTGTCGACCGAGAGGGACTTCTCGACCAGGTAACCGGTGAGGTACTCCACGCCCTGCTGGGAGCCGAACCGCGACCAGATCCAGGCGCCGAAGGCCAACGGCAGCGCGATGTAGAACGCCGACCAGCCCAACGCCTCCCGCATGGACACCTCGTGCGGGCGCCGGGTGACCAGGAAGTCCAGCACCAGCAGGACCAGCACGCCGACGATGGTGACCGCCCAGAGGGTGGGCGAGCCCACCGACGACAACTCGGCGGCAGACAGATACGACGATCCGGTCATGGGGCCTCCTCGAACACGGTGCCATGTTCGAGGTCTCCTTCACCCGCGCTTTCCCGGGCAACCACCCGAGGCGAGCCGGGCCCGCCGTACTGACCGGAATGGTTCGTGGGAAGTACTCCCCTCGTGCGTCAAGGTTAGGCGGGCTCACTGCGTACGCCAAGTCCGGCCGGCCCTGGTTGCCCTGGTCAACCGCTGGATGCCGGGCGATCGGCGGGGTCGGGGGTGGGACGTGGGAAGCCCCGTGGGCCTATGGTGACGCGATGACCGACGACGCCCCCACCACCCCGGTCGGCCCCCTCACCGGCGTACGCGTGGTCGAGCTGGCCGGCATCGGCCCCGGCCCGTTCACCGCGATGATGCTCGCCGACCTCGGCGCCGACGTGGTCCGGGTCGACCGCACCACCCCGGCCGACCTGCTTAGCCCCCCGGAGGACTTGCTCAACCGCAACCGCCGCTCGGTCGCGGTGGACCTGAAGTCCGACGCCGGGCGCGAGGTGGTGCTGGCCCTGGTGCGCGACGCGGACGCCCTGATCGAGGGGTACCGGCCCGGGGTGACCGAACGCCTGGGCCTGGGCCCGCGGGAGTGCCTGGCGGTCAACCCCCGCCTGGTGTACGGGCGGATGACCGGCTGGGGCCAGGACGGCCCGTACGCGCACACCGCCGGCCACGACATCGACTACCTGGCGCTGACCGGGGCGCTGCACGGCATCGGCCGGGCCGGGGAGCGTCCGGTGCCGCCGATGAACCTGCTCGGCGACTTCGGCGGCGGCGGGATGATGTTGGCCCTCGGCATCGTCGCCGCCCTCTACGCCGTCCGGGCCGGCGCCCCCGGCCAGGTGGTCGACGCCGCCATCGTGGACGGCGTGTCGGTGCTCAGCACCCAGATCCACGCGCTGCGCCAGCTCGGCATGTGGCAGGACCCGCGCGGGGTCAACCTGCTCGACGGCGGCGCGCCCTTCTACGACACGTACGAGTGCGCCGACGGGCGGCACCTCGCCGTCGGAGCCCTGGAGCCGCGCTTCTACGACGAACTGGTCCGGCTCACCGGCTTCCCGCTCGCCGGCGACGAGGCCCTCGACCGGCACGACCCGGCCAACTGGCCGGCGCTGCGCGAGGCGTGGGCGCGGCTGTTCCGCACCCGTACCCGCGACGAGTGGGCCGAGCTGCTGGCCGGCTCGGACGCCTGCGCGGCGCCGGTGCTGGACTGGCGCGAGGCGCCGGAGCACCCGCACCTGCGGGCGCGGGGCACGTTCGTGGAACACGCCGGGGTCACCCAGCCGGCACCGGCGCCCCGGTTCTCCGCGACCCCGACCTCCGTCCGCCGGCCCCCGCCCCGACCCGGTGAGCACACCGACGAACTGCTGGCCGAGGCCGGCTTCGACGCCGAGCGGGTCGCCGCCCTGCGGGCCGCCGGCGCGGTGGCCTGAGCCGTCCCGTCCCGGATCAGGCGCGGCGCAGCACGCTCCCGCCGGGGGTGAGCGCTGGCTCCACCATCTGCCGGTAGTCGCGCGGCAGCTGGGTCACCACGTCGTCGAACTCGCCGCCGGTGAGCGCCTCCCGCAGGGTGGTAAAGACCGCCCGGACGGCCTCCCGGGCGGCGGTCTCGTCGATCTCGGCCCGTTGCGCGACCCGGGCGACGAACTCGGCGGCGCCGAACCGCTGGGCCGCCTCGATGCTCGGGCCGGGCTTGAGGACCAGCTGCAACGGCGCGGGCAACTGGCTGGCGAGGTCGAGCACCTCCCCGCCGGTGAGCCGCTCGGCGAGGGTCTCCAGCGTCGCCTGGGTCAGTCGCACGGCCTGCTCGGAGCCGGTCCGGGTCCGTCGGGCGACCTGGTCGACGAAGGTGTCGTAGTTCATCGGGGCGCGCTCCCTTCGCGTCGGACGGGTGGCGTACCCGGCCCGCGGCGTCGGAAACGGCGCCGATTTCCTGGCCGGTCGGCGCGTGACCCGGGGCCGGACGGGTAACCGCCGCCGGTCGTGACCGGATCGAGGCGGCGAGGGAGCTCACGCCATGGCGAGTTACACCGACGTCCTGCAGTACCTGTCCAGCCTGGACTACCCGGCGGAGAAGGACGACGTGGTGCGCGAGGCGGAACGGGAGGGCGCCCCGCCGGAGGTGCTCAAGGCGTTGCGTGCGCTGCCGCCGGTGGACTACGCCAACGGCAACGAGGTGGCCCGTTCCGCCGCCATCGACGCCGCCCCGGAGCTGAGCCCGTCGCAGCGGGCCGCGCAGGAGCGGGAGCGCCACACGCGGGTCTCGCAGCACCTGCGCCGCATCTGAACCGCCGGCGCGCGGTGCGGGCAGCCACCGGGCCGCCGAGGTACCACCCGTGACCGGTCGGACGCCGCACGGGCACACCCCGGCCGCCGTCCAGCTCACCGTGATGGGCGTGGTCGGGTTGTGTGCCGGCGGGCTGTTCGCCGCGCTGGTCTCCCCCGGCCTGGCTCCGCTGGTGGGCTGGGACGCCGCGGCGTTGTGCTGGCTGCTGCTGGTCTGGCGGACGCTCTGGCCGCTGGACGCCGGGCGCACCGCGGCGCTGGCCGTGTACGAGGACCCCAACCGGGCCGTCCGGGACGTCCTGCTGCTGATCGCCTGCCTGGCCAGTCTGCTGGCGGTCGCGCTGGTGCTGACCAACGCGCGTACCGCGCAGCCGGGCGTGTACCGGGACGCCTCGGGCGCGCTCGCCATGGCCAGCGTGCTGCTGTCCTGGTGCGTGGTGCACACCGTCTACACCGCCCGGTACGCGCGGATCTACTACACCGGCCCGGACGGTGGGGTGGACTTCCACCAGCCCGGCAAGCCCTGCTATCTCGACTTCGCGTACGTGGCGTTCACCATCGGCGCCACGTTCCAGGTCTCCGACACCAACCTGACCAGCCACGAGATGCGCCGGACGGTGCTGGGGCACGCGCTGCTGTCGTACCTGTTCGGGGCGATCATCATCGCCGCGACGGTGAACCTGCTGGCCACGTTGGCCCGGTGAAGTCCGCGGGGCTCGGTGGGGGAAACAGGCGAGCGCCCCGGGTCACGAACCGCGACCTGGGGCGCCACGCGTACCTGTCCCTGGCGGGTCCACGCCCGAACCGGGTCGCGTACCGCCAAGCGGTGGATGCTCGCCCGAACCGGGCGGGCATCGCTGCCACGATCATCATACGATATGACATCACCCGTACGGCTGATTTTGCCAAGACTGTGGGCCACGGCACCCGTGGCTCAGCGGGTCACCTCGGCGTACCGCTGCTCCAGGTCGACCCGGGCCAGCGCGCCGACCAGCCACGCCAACCGCTCCGACTCGCCGCTGCCGGCCAGCTCGGCGAGGTCGTCGGCGGAGCGCCCGAGCCCCAGCCGGCGGGCGGCGGTCAACGCCCGCTTGTCCGCCACCGGCGCGACCTCCCGCCACAGCGCCTGCGTCTCGCGCAGGAACAGGTCGGCGACCGTGTCGTCCACTCCGGGCAGTTCGGTGAGCAGCGCCCGCTCCCGGCCCGGGTCGTGCCCGGCCGACGCGCGCAACCGGCGCAGGTCGCCCCGGTACCGCTCGACGACGGTACGGGCCAGGTCGCCCAGGAGATTGGCCAGCTCGTCGACGTCGCCGCGCTGACCGGCCTCGCGCAGCACGCGGGTCCGGTCGGCGTGCAGCGAGCGGGCCAGCCGGGCGGCGCTGTCCCAGCCGTTGTCGGGCAGGGCGTGGGCGCTGTCCAGGGCACGCCGGAAGTCACCCCGGCGGGCCAGCAGCACGGCCAGGCAGAGCAGCTGGAACAGACTCGACGGGTTGTTGGTCACCCGGAAGCCGTACTGCTCGGCGAAGCCACGGCCGGCGCCGGCGAGCCGACGTACCAGCCGCTTCCTGTCCTCGGTCATCACACTGCGGGTCATGCCCCGCGACTACCCGCCCCGACGGAGGACACGCCTGCCGGTCAGCCCCGGACGTCGCCGCGCCGGTCGCGCGCCTTGAGCCGGGTGGTCGGCATCTCCGGGGCGGGCAGCGGCGGGGCGGCGTCGTCGGCGACGACCCCGAACCGCCGGCCGGCCATCCAGTCCTCCCGGGCGGCGGCCACCTCCTCGTGCGACCGGCCGACGAAGTTCCACCACATGACCAGGGGCTCGTCGAACGGCTCACCGCCGAGCAGCATCAGCCGGCTGCCCGCGTCGGCCCGCAGGTCCAGCCGGTCCCGGCCGGCGCCCAGGTAGAGCAGCGCGCCGGGGGCGAGGTCCAGGCCGTCGACCTGCGCCGCGCCGGACATCGCCAACAGGCCGTACTCGAAATCGGGTCGCAGCGGCAGCGTCGCCGTCGCCGCGTCGCGGGCCTCGAGCTCGACGCCGAGCAGCGGGGTGTGCACCACGGCCGGCGAACGTTCGCCGCGCAGCTCGCCGACGAGCAGGGTGAGGTCGAGCTCGCCGTCGCGCCAGCGGGGCAGCTCGGCGTGGTGGGCGAAGTCGGCGGCGCCGGCCCGCGCCGGGTCCGGCAGCGCCACCCACAGCTGCACGCCGTGCATCACCGGCGGGTGCGTGGCGGGCGACCGCTCGGAATGGGCGATGCCGTGCCCCGAGGTCATCACATTGAGCTGGCCGGGGCGGATCGGCTGGACGCTGCCGAGGCTGTCCCGGTGCACGATCTCGCCCTCCAGCAGCCAGGTGACCGTCTGCAGGCCGGTGTGCGGGTGCGGCGGCACCTCCATCCCGGGCCGCTCGGCGACGTCGTCCGGGCCGAAGTGGTCGACGAAGCACCACGCGCCGACCAGCCGGCGCTGACGCTGCGGCAGCAGCCGCCGCACGGTCGTGTAACGCCCCAGCGGCACGTCGTGGCCGGGCAGCAGCACGCTGCCCGGATCGACCGGGGCCACGCCGGGCGGTCGGGTCTGTGCCGGCAACGATTCGGTACGGTCCACCGCCCGACTCTATGCCGACGGTGGGCTCGCGCACCGAGGGTGGCCCGCTTCCCGTGGTCCACTCCACCGTCGTCGCTGCCGCCCTGCCATCGTCCCGGCTCGCCCGGCCGTGCGGTGCCCGGTCCGCGCGCATCCTCGCCGGCTTCGGCGCTCTCGGCCGGGCAGCACTCCCGCGTCCCGTGTGCCGCGCCCCTACTCGGCGCCGATCGTGACCCGGTTGGCGCCACCCACCAGGTCGACGTAGATCCGGTCGACCGAGCGGTCCCAGTCGGGCGAGCCGACCGTCTCGCCGACGGCGAGGCCGTCGTGCCGATCGTCGTACACGGTGACGCCGCCGGCGCCGGAGGCGGCGCGGACCCGGACCGGCGGCGCGCCCGGCGCCCGGATCGTGAACTGGCTGACGCCGCCGGTCATCCGCACCGTCAGGGTGCCGACGGTGGGCGGCAGGCTCAGGTCGATGCGCGACGCCCCGCCGACCAGGTCCACCCCGGCCAGCCGGGCCTCCCCCAGGTCGAGCTGGTGTGCGCTGACCCCGCCCACCAGGCGGAGCCGCCACACCAGCCGCGAGTTGAGCACCACGTCGACCGAGGCCGCCCCGGGCCGACCGCTGGCGGCCAGGCGCAACCGGACCCGGTCCCCGAGCACCTCGGGCCGCGGCACCGCCCCGGAGTCACCGGGGCTGCTGATCCGGTAGAGCTCGTCGCCCAGTTCCGCGGTACGCAGCCGGACCGCACTCACCCCGTCGACCAGCTCGAACGTCGCCCGGCGGCGGCCGGCCACCGGCGCGGTCAGGCTCTCCTCGGCGGCCGCCTGCGCCTCCTCCGCCGCCTGTGCGGCCTCGGCCGCCCCCGCGCCGGCCGGCTCGGCGGCGACGGTGCCCGACGGCGCACCCCGTCCGCCGGAGAAGGCCACGCCGAGCCGGTCCGGGTTGGCCAGGGTGACGGTCACCGCGAGCGCGCCGAGCGCCAGCACCACGATCGCGGCGGCGGTCAGCAGTCGGGCGCCGCGCGGCCAGGACGGACCGTCCGGCGGCGGCTCACCGGTCACCACGACGACCGGCTCCCGGCCCTCCCCCGTGACCTCTGTCGTCGGATGGTCGTGCCGGTCCGGCTCCGCCATGGTGCTCCCCTTTCACGGTCCCCGCCGGGCAGTACGTAACCCGGGTCGGAACGGATCACCGGTGCAGGGGTGGGAGCTTGCTCTTTCTGCTGGCCGGGTGCTTGCGGCTCATTCTTCGGGTGAGCTCGTCGGGATGGGGGTTGGCCGTTTGAAGGCGACGGTTGCCGGTGTCGCTCGCTCCCCCGTGCGTTGCGGTGGTCGCTGGGTGGGGTGTGGCCCGCCGTGCCCGGCTCCGGGCGGTCAGGCTGTTCCCTGCGCTGGTCACGTCGGGCCACACCCCATCGGTGGAGGCGGGTGGAACGCCATGGGTGTCTCCGGCCGTCCGACACACCCATGGTGTTCCACCCGTCGACGGATCCGGATATGCCGCTGGCCGGCACCCCGGGTTCGGGGGTGCCGGCCAGCGTTGATCGTTCAGGTGGGTCAGTTGTTCCAGTGCTTGGCGACCAGGTCGGCGGCCTGCTTCTCCCACTGGGCGTAGTGGTCCGGGTAGGCCGAGACCTGCACGGTCTGGGCGGCCTTGGTCAGCGGCATGTCCTTCCAGCCGTCGACCTGCTTCAGGCCCTTGAGGAACGCCATCGTCGAGTACTCGGGGTCGGTGATCTGCTCGACGGTGCCCCAACCGCTGGAGGGGCGCTGCTGGAACAGGCCCTGCGAGTCGTGGTCGTTGCGGTCACCCAGGTGACCCAGGTTCTCCAGCTTCGACTCCTGCAGGGCGGTGGCGATGGCGACCACGGCGGCCCGCTCGTCCATGCCCGACTTCTTCGTCGCGGCGATGATCGCCTTCACGTTCTTGGTCTGCTCGTCGCCCAGGGTGATGTGCGACTGCTTGCCCTGCACGCCGTGCGGGATCAGCTTGCCCTTGTCCACACCGGGCTTGTCGGCCTGCACCACGGCAACGGCCTTGGCATCCATAGCCGGGGCGGCGTGGGCTTCGGTGACGGGGCCGGCGAAGACGCCACCGGCGAAGGCCAGACCAGCGATACCCAGAACGCTCTTGCGCAGAATGGTGGTGTTCATCAGAGTGGCTCCATTCGGGGGTTGGCGACGTGTCCAAGGGGGGTCGGACACGCGCAAGCACCACGACGGCGCTCAAAGATCAAAGGGGAAAGTCTTCGCCCCGGCAGGCTTCGCGAGCGGGGGCTCACGGCGCCGGGTCCATGTGTAACGACCGGCGGACCACCATCATTCCGGGGGCCCGGCATCCCGGGCCGGCCACGTGATCGGGCCAGGCCAGCGGGGGTGCTGCTGCGATCGTCCAGGTGATGTAACGACCCCGGGCCCGTCGTCATTCCGGTGCCCGGCACCCCGGGCGGCCCACGTGATCGGGCCAGGCCAACGGGGGGTGCTACTGCGATCGTCCAGGTGATGTAACGACCCCGGGCCGGCCACCATTCCGCCGCCAGAGTGCCGCCGGTCATGAGACGGATCGCCACTGGCCGGCCCAGACCGGGACATCGGACGGCACCCAGCCGGCACCGGAATCGGACAGTCCGCGCACGAGCGCGCCTGGCCGGCCAGCCAGGTCAGGCGCGCCCGCACTGAATCGGACAATCCGCGCATAGGCCCTGGAGTGGTGCAGGCGGCCTGTCGTCCCTCCCGGCCTTCGCCTGGGCGCCGAGATGAGGGCCCCTGTTATCGGCTGCACGGTTTGCGGTGTGTCGCGGCGACGTGGGCGCGGGAACCCGCGACACGCCGCAAATCGCGCGTTGGGATCCGAACCGGGGGCACCGCTCCAGACCGGGCGCGACGGGCGGGCCCATGGCGAGCCGCGGGAACGCCGTCCAGGGCAACGGGCCGTCGGCTGGAGTCAGGCGTCGGGGCGCCAGGAGGAGGCGCGGTAGACGGTGCCCCGGTGACCGCTCACCTCACCGACCTGCACCGGGCCGGCCGGGGGCGCCAGGTCGAACGGGTCGGGGGACGAACCGGCGGAGCTGCGGGCCTGGCGGGCACGGCGTACGCGGGTGACGACGAACCAGACCGCGGCGGCCACGCAGGCGGCGATGACCAGCTTCTGGAACGAACCGACGTACGACTCGACCACGTGCCAGTTCTCGCCTAGCAGGTAGCCGGCCATCACGAAGGTGGTGTTCCAGATCAGACTGCCCAGCGTCGTGTACAGCAGAAAGGTGCGGACCGGCATCCGTTCCACCCCGGCCGGCACGGAGATGAGGCTGCGGAAGATGGGGATCATCCGCCCGAAGAACACCGCCTTGACGCCGTGCTTGAGGAACCACGCCTCGGTCCGGTCGACGTCGCTGAGCTTGACCAGCGGCAGCCGGGCCGCGATGGCGCGCATCCGGTCGCGGCCCAGGGCGGCGCCGATCAGGTACAGCACCCACGCGCCGACCACCGAGCCGAGCGTGGTCCACAGGATCGCCCCGACGAGGCTCATCTTTCCCTGCGCGGCGGCGAAGCCGGCCAGCGGAAGGATGACCTCGCTCGGGATCGGCGGGAAGAGGTTCTCCAGCGCCACGGCCAGCCCGGCGCCCGGGCCGCCGAGCCGCTCCACCAGTCCGGTGACGTAGCCGACCGGCCCTTCCGCGGACGGTTCGGAGGTGGACACGACCGCGCGGGGGTTGAGCGCCAGGGAGCCAGGGATCATGGACCAAAGTTACGAGCCGGCGCGCGCATCGACCACGTCCGGTGCCCGCGCCGAGCCGATCCAGCAAGGGAGCCGACCCGTGCGTACGCCGCTCACCCTCGCGGTGGCCCAGCCCCACTGCGTCCCGTACGACGTCGCCGCCAACGTGGCGGCGCACGCCGCGCTGGTCCGCGCCGCCGACGCCCGGGTGGTGCTCTTCCCCGAGCTCTCCCTGACCGGGTACGAGCTGGACGCTCCCCCGCTCGACCCGGCCGACCCCCGGCTGGCGCCGCTGGTCGCGGCGTGCCTGGCGACGGGCACACTGGCGTTGGCCGGGGCACCGGTCGCCGACGACGCCGGTGCGGCGTACATCGGTGTGCTGGCCGTGGACGGGGGCGGCGCGCGGGTGGCGTACCGGAAGATGTTCCTGGGTGGGGCGGAGGCGGCGCGGTTCGTCGCGGGCCGGGAGCCGGCGGTGGTCGAGGTGGACGGTTGGCGGCTGGGCCTGACCGTCTGCAAGGACACCGGGGTGGTGGAGCACGCGGCGCGGACCGTGGCGCTCGGGGTGGACGCGTACCTGGCCGGGGTGCTGGAGGCGCCCGCGGACGCGGCGGTGACAGACGCCCGGGCCCGGCGGGTCGCCGCCGAGCACGGCGTGTGGGTGGCGACCGCCAGCTTCGCCGGGCCGTCCGGCAGGCACTACCCGCGGAGCGCCGGCGGCTCCGGGGTGTGGCGGCCCGACGGTACGCCGGTGGTCCGCGCGGGCGCCGCGCCCGGCGAGGTCGCCCGCGCCACGCTCCACTGACCACGGTCAGCTGTCGATTCCGCGCCGGCGGCGGCCAGCCGGTCCGGTGGCGCCGCGCGGGCGGGGGGCCACGCGGGCGGGGGCTGCGGGTTACCGTGAGCCGATGCTCGCCGCCACGCCGCTCGCCTCCGGCCGGGACGCCGACGTGTACGCCCTCGGCGCGGACCGGGTGATCCGCCGCAATCGCGACGGTGGCGACGTCCGCGCCGAGGGGGAGCTGATGGCGTACCTGCGCGGGCAGGGCTACCCGGTGCCTGAGGTGTTCCGGGCCGACGGACCCGACCTGGAGATGACCCGGCTGGTCGGGCCCACGCTGGCCGAGGCGCTCGTCACCGGCGTCGCCGACATCCGGTCCGGCGCCCGGATCCTGGCCGCTCTGCACCACCGGCTGCACGCCCTGCGCGCGCGGCGCTCACCCGACCCGGCCGCCCGGGTCCTGCACCTGGATCTGCATCCGGAGAACGTCATGGTCACCGCCGACGGGCCGGTGGTCATCGACTGGGGCAGCGCCGGCGAGGGCCCACCGGAGCTGGATCTGGCGATGACCGCGCTGATCGTCGCGGAGGTGGTCACCGACCCGGCCTCGCCGTTCGCCGCCCCTGCCGGCGAACTGCTGACGGCGTTCCTGGCGGAGACCGGGCCGGTCGGGCTGCTGGACGCGGCGGTCAGCCTGCGCGCGCGGACGGGGCCGCTCGACCCGCGGCGGGTCGCGCAGGCCGCGGCCCGGGTGCGGACGGCCCACGGGTGACCGGCAGCCTCGAGCAGCTCTGGCGCTACCCGGTGAAGTCGATGCTCGGTGAGCCGCTGACCGCCGCGACGGTCGACGAGCGGGGTGTGGCCGGGGACCGCCGGCTCGCCCTCGTGGACCGCGCCACCGGGCGGGTGGCCAGCGCCAAGCAGCCACGGCTGTGGCGGGGCCTGCTCACCGTCCGCGCGGCCGGCGGCGCCCCCCATCCGGTACGCCTCACCCTCCCCGACGGCACGCTGCTGAGCACGACGGACGACCGGGCGGACGACGCCCTCTCCGGGCTGCTCGGCCGGGCGGTACGGCTGACCGCGGCGGTGCCGGACGACGCCGTGCTGGAACGGGCCGACCCGGATGCGGTGCTGTCGGCCGGGGTGACGGCGGTGACGCCGACGACGCAGAGCCGGCTGGGCGGGGCGGCCCCGCCGGGCAGCCTGGTCGACTTCGCGACGGTGCACCTGGTCGCCACGGCGACCCTGGCCGCGCTCGGGCCGGTCGACCCGGTGCGGTACCGGCCGAACCTGGTCATCGACGCCGGCCTGGCCTTCGTGGAGAACGGCTGGGTGGGTCGGGAGCTGCGGGTCGGCGCCGGGCTGGTGCTGCGGGTGGTGGCGCCCACCCCGCGCTGCGCGGTGCCCACCCTGGCGCACGGACCGCTGCCGCCCGACCCGGAGGCGTTGCGGGCGGCCGCCCGACTCAACCGGGTGGTGCCGCTGCCGGCGCTCGGGCCGCAGCCGTGCGTCGGCGCGTACGCGGTGGTGGTGCGGGCGGGTCGGGTCGAGGTCGGCGACCCGGTCGAGGTGGTCTGAGCCGGGTCAGTCGTTGCTCCGCGAGCGCGGCCAGCCGGCCAGCAGGTCGCGCAGCTCGGACGCGGTGCCGTCGTCGATGCGGTCCTTCTCGACCGCCTCGGCGAGCCGGCCGGCCAGCTCCCGCAGCCGCTTGAGCCGGTCCTTGGGCTTGCCCTCCTCCAGCTCCGTGAGCGTGTCGCGCAGCTCGTCGGCGGTCTCCGGGTCGATGTCGCCGGCGGCCTCCGCCCGGTCGAGCAGGGCCGCGAACTCGTCGGCGAGCTGCCCCGCCGTGCGTGGCGTGGGCCGTTCGTCCCGCGACGGCGGGGCGGTGGACGGCTCCGCCGACGGGGTCGGCTCGACGGTGGGCTCGTCCTCCACCGCGGTGATCGGCGCGGCCGGGGTGCGGTGGTCGGGCCCGTCGTCGAGGACGAGCACGCCGACCAGGCCGAGCAGCAGCGCGACGCCGGCCGCGACCAGCACGCCCAGCGCCCGGTTCGGGCGGCGCGGCGGAGCGGCGACCGGGGGGGCGGGACGACCGGCGGGCGGCCGGGGCACCGCGGCGGCCCGGTCGACGAGGGTGGGCTGCGGAGGCGTCGGCACCGTCGGCAGCAGCGCGGTGGGCGGCTCGGCCGGTCGGCCGGCGCCGAGCCGGGCGGCGAGCTGCGCGGCGGTGGGCCGGCGGGCCGGGTCGACGGACAGGCAGGCCATGGTGAGCTCGGCGATGTCGGCGGGCAGCCCGGGGATCCGCAGCGGCGGCACCGGGGTGTGCCGCGCGTGCACCTCGAGGGCGTCCTCCCAGGTCTGCACCGGTAGCGGAGCCCGGCCGGTGAGGGTGCGGTAGAGCAGCGCGCCGAGGGCGTACACGTCGCTGGCCGGGTCCGGCGGGCCGGGCGTGAGCCGTTCCGGCGCGAAGTAGGCGGGGGTGCCCATCATCAGCTCGCCGGTCTGGCCGGCGAGCGGGTGTCGGGGCCCGGCGAGGGCGGCGATGCCGAAGTCGAGGACCTTGGCTCCGGTCTCGGTGAGCATGACGTTGGCCGGCTTGACGTCGCGGTGCACCACGCCGATCCGGTGCGCGGCGGCGAGCGCGGCCGCGACCTGACCGGCGACGCGGACCGCGTCCGGCCAGGCCAGCGGGCCGGCGGTGAGCCGGTCGGCGAGGCTGCGCCCCTCGACCAGCTCCATCACCAGGTACGGCACGACCACGCCGCCGGGCAGGGTCGCCTCGCCGTAGTCGTAGACCTGGGTGACGTGCGGGTGGGTGAGCCGGGCGGCGGCCCGCGCCTCCCGCTGGATGGTGGCCCGCAGCTGCGGGTCGGCGGCGAGCTGCGCGGCGAGGGCCTTGACCGCGACGGGGCGGTGCAGCACCTCGTCGTCGGCGCGCCATACCTCGGACATTCCGCCGAGGCCGATGGGCGCGCGCAGGACGTACCGATCGTGCAGGCGCGTGGCGGGCGTGAGCGACGACATGATGCTCCAGTCTGCCCGGCCCGCCCGGTCGGACACCAACCATGGTGCCCGGTTGGGCGTCGTCTGGCCGGAAAAGCACCCTACCGGGTGCTTACGCGGTGGCCTCGGCCACCCCGGCGGTCAGGGGCGGCAGGTCGGGGCGGGCGCGGGTGCCGGCTCCGTGAGGTCGGCGAGCCGGCGCAGTGCGTGCGCGGCGGCGAGCCGGACGGGCGCGAGGCGGTGGCGGCGGGCCCGCTCGGGGCGCACCGGCGCGTCCGGGCGGGCCGAGTTGACGTGGCGGGTGACCGCGTCGATGGCGAGGGTGAAGCCGGTCGGCTGTTCCATGGTCAACTCCTCGGTACGGGACGGGTGGAGGTGCGGACGACCAGCTCGGTCGGGAGCAGGATCTGCCCGGCGGCGTCGTCGGACGGTGGGTCGAGCAGCAGTTCGGCGGCGATCCGGCCCTTCTCCTCGGCCGGTTGCCGGACGGTGGTGAGGCCGGCCGCGGCCGCTTCGGCGACGTCGTCGAAGCCGGTGACCGAGACCGTTGCGGCCCGCTCCCCGAGGGCGTCCAGGGCGCCGAGCGCGAGCACGTCGGAGGCGGCCAGCACGGCCGTCGGCGGATCGTCGCCGGCGAAGAGGCCGGCCACCGCCTCGGCCCCGGCGGCCCGGCTGTTGCCGGTGGCGTTGAGCAGCGTGATGTCGGGCCAGCCGACCCCGACCGCGGCCAGGGCGTCGGCGAAACCGGCCAGGCGACCCCGGGTGGTCGGGTGCCGCGCGGCGTCGGCACCGGCGAGCCGCAGCGGCCCCGGTGGCGCCTCGGGCAGCACCGTGTCGGCGAGCAGCGCCACCCGGCGGTGCCCCAGGCCGACGAGGTGGTCGGCGACGGACCGGGCGGCGGCCCGCTCGTCGATGCCGACGTACCGGTCGGCGGGGGGCGCGGTGGTGACGAAGGGCAGCCCGCGACCGCGGATCACGTCCAGGGCCCAGTGCTCGTCGGCGGCGCAGTAGACGCAGAACCCGTCGACCGCCGCGTTCTCCACGGCCGCCCTGGCCTGCGTCGCCCCGGTGGGCAGCGGCACGAGCAGCAGGCTGGTGCCGTGCCGTTCGGCCGCGGCGGCGACACCGGCCAGGAACCGGACGGCGAACGGGTCGGTGAAGGCGTACGACAGCTGCGAGGTGAACAGGACGCCGATCGCGCCGGCGAAGCCCCGCCGCAGCGAGCGGGCCGTCGGGTTCGGGCCCGGGTAGCCGAGTTGCCGGGCGGTGTCGAGGATCCGGGTGCGCAGCGCCGCCGAGAGCTGGTCGGGGCGGCAGTACGCGTTGGAGACGGTGCTGCGTGACACACCGACCGCCGTGGCCACGTCCTGGAGTGTGGGTCGCACCCGGGCCCCCTTCTGGATCGATTCAGTCTGGATCGATTCAGAGACTAGCCGGACCGACTCGGAACGGTCAAGGGAAACGGACACCACACGACGAACGGCGCCGGCCGCAGCCGACGCCGTTCCTCGGGAAACCGGGCTCAGGGCTTGCGGGCGATCCCGCCGTACATGCTGACCTCCGCCACCGAGGGGCGCGGCTGCGGCTCGGCCTCGGCCCGCCACTCGGCCACCGAGCAGAGGCCGGGCTCGACCAGCTCCAGCCCCTCGAAGAAGCCGGTGAACTCGTCGAGGGTGCGCAGGTTGATCAGGCCGTGCGGACCGCCGCCCCGGGCCGCCGCCCTGGCCTCCGCGGCGACGGCCGGGGGGAGGTATTCGTGGGTGGCGTGCGACGCGGCGAGGTAGCTGCCGGGCGGCAGCGCCGCCAGCAGGCGGCGCACCACCGCGTACGGGTCGTCGGCGTCCGGGACGAAGTGCAGGATCGCCAGCAGCATCAACCCCACCGGCTGGGACAGGTCGATGGTGCGCAGCAGCTCCGGGTGGCGCAGGATCTTCTCGGGGTCGCGCAGGTCGGCGTCGATGTAGGCGGTGGCACCCTCGGGCGAGCTGGTCAGCAGCGCCCGGGCGTGGGCCAGCACGATCGGGTCGTTGTCGACGTAGACCACCCGGGACTCCGGCGCGAGCCGCTGGGCGACCTCGTGGGTGTTGTCGACGGTCGGAATGCCGGTGCCGATGTCGAGGAACTGCCGGATCCCGGCCTCACGGGTGAGGTGGCGCACCGCCCGCTGGAGGAAGCGCCGGTTCTCCAGGGCGCTGGTGCGGATGGTCGGGAAGCGGGCCGAGACGGCGTCACCGGATTCCCGGTCGGCCTGGAAGTTGTCCTTGCCGCCGAGCCAGTAGTTGTAGCGCCGGGCGGGGTGCGCCACCGAGGTGTCGATCCGGTCGCTCGGGTGGGCGGAGTCCGTGGTGGTACCCGGGGCCTCGGTGGTCACAGTCGCCTCCATGACTCTGCGCCATCGCGCGCGATGGCCTCCGTCCACTGTCGCCGGTCGCGGATCATGGTAGAGGCAGCCCCGCACACCGCGTCGCCCCGGGCGACGGTCACGCCGGGTAGAGCTCGTCGCGGAGCCGGGCCAGGATCTCCGGCGTCCGCTCGGGCGGCGTCGCCTCGACGCAGAGCCGCTCCATGGCCACCGCGTAGTAGTCGAGGTCGTCGCGCTTGTCGAGGTAGATGGCGCTGGTGAGCTGCTCGATGTAGACGATGTCGGGCAGGTCGTCGTCGCCGAACCGCAGGATGGTGAACGCCCCGCCGGCGGCGGCGTGCCCGCCCGCGGCGAACGGGATGACCTGCAGCCGCACCTGCGGCGACCGGGTGGCCTCGATCAGGGCGTCCAGTTGGCCGCGCATCACCGCCGGCCCGCCGATCGGGCGGCGCAGGGCGGCCTCGTCAACCACCGCCCACACCTGTGGCGGGGCGGCGCGGCGCAGCAGCTCCTGTCGGCGCAGCCGCAGCTCCACCCGCCGGTCGACCTCCTCGGCCGGGGCGTTCCGGTGGCCGAGCAGGACGACGGCGCGGGCGTACGCGGCGGTCTGCAACAGACCGGGAACGAACTGCACCTCGTAGGTGCGGATCAGCGAGGCGGCGGCCTCCAGGCCGAGGTACGCCTGGAACCAGCTCGGCAGCACGTCGCCGTACCGGTGCCACCAGCCCGGGCTGTTGGCGTCGCGGGCGAGCTTGAGCAGCGCCTCCCGCTCGTCGGCGGCGCTGACCCCGTACAGGGTGAGCAGGTCGGCGACGTCGCGTTCCTTGAAGCCGACCCGGCCCAGCTCCATCCGGCTGATCTTGGATTCGGAGGCCCGGATCTCCCAGCCGGCGCCCTCGCGGGTGACGCCGCTGGCCTCGCGCAGGCGGCGCAGCTGGGCGCCGAGCAGCAAACGCAGCACGGTGGGCCCGGTCGCCGGACCCCCTTCCGCGGTCGCCATCGCCACGTCGCCCTCCACCTGCTCACCTTGCGTCGGCCGGGCGCCCCACCCCCGACCGACGTGTAAGCATGCCATGGACGGTGGGTGATCCGAACTCCTCCGCGCGGCCGAGATGGTCCTGCCGACGGGACCGACTATCGATCGATCAGGTTGTCGAAGTCCCCGTCACGGGCGCCGAGGACGAACGCGGCGATCTCGTCCACTGTGTAGATCAACGCGGGGCCCTCGGGATGACGGGAGTTGCGGACCGCGACGCCCATCCTGCCGGGGAGTTCGGCCAGCTCGACGCAGTTGCCGCTGGGGTTGCTCCGCCGACTCTTCTGCCACCGCAGCTCAGGGAGCTGGGTGACGGGTACGCCGTTGTCGGGCTGCTGCATGAGGGGTCTTTCTGTGCGGTGATGAGCCGTCCGGCGTCGCAAGTGGGGGGTGTCGCGGCGGGGAGGACGGCGACGCCGGATCATGCCGTGCTGCACGTGCATCTGCTATTGCATCTGCATTGGACAGCGAGCATGATAACCCACGTGTGCGGTACCCGACCGTTCACTCTCGGTTACCCCAACCCGGGCAGCCCCCTGGGAAAACGACGGCTGGGCACCGCACGCCGGCTGGCGTCCCGGGCCGTCCGCCGACGCCGCGAGGGAGGTCTCGTGCCGGATCCGCTGAGCGTCGCGTCCGGCATCTCCGCGGCGGGTGCGCTCGTCTCGGTGTGGCAGCTGCGCCGCCGGGCGCTGCGGGCGGAGGCGGAGATCGAATATTTGCAGGCCGAGCTGGCCGCCGAGCGGCACGCCGCCAGCCACGACCCGCTGACCGGTCTGCCCAACCGGCGCGCCTTCTACCGGATCGCCGCCGCGCTGCTCACCGACGCCGGTGGGCGGCCGCTGATCGCCGTGGTGCTCGACCTCAACGACTTCAAGCAGGTCAACGACCGCTACGGGCACGCCGCCGGGGACCAGGTGCTGGTCAGCGTCGCGCAGCGGCTCACCGCCTTCGCCGGGGACAACCTGGTCGCCCGGCTCGGCGGTGACGAGTTCGCCGGCCTGCTGAGCAGCCCGTCGGTCGACCGGCGCTGGATCGACCACGCCACCCGCCGGCTCTGCGAGGCGATGGCCGCGCCGATCCCGGTGGGCGGGCGCAGCGTACGGGTCACCGCCTCGGTCGGCCTGGCGCCGGTCAGCGGCCCGACCCAGCTCGCCGAGGCGCTCTGCGCCGCCGACGCCGCGATGTACCGGGCGAAGGGCGTGACCACCCGCCGGTCCCCCCGACAGCTCCTGGACGCCCCGCGCCTGGCCGAGTGCTGAGCACCCGGCCGGGCGTCGTCGGGGCCGCTCAGACCAGCGTGACGAGGTACTCCTCCAGCGCCCGGTACGACTGCCGCGCGCCCTCCTCCATGCCCGAGCCCACCATCGCGTCCCGCTCGGCGGCGGTGTCGAAGCGGGTGGCGCCGGTGACCATCGTGCGGCCGTCCTGCTCGGTGAAGACGAGCGTCTCCACGGCCACGTGCCCGGGCGCGCCCTCGAACTCGAAGGTCTGCACGATCCGCTCGGGCGCCGCGATGTCGAGGAACTCGCCGCGGAAGGCGTAGGAGTTGCCGTCCGGGGTGTGCTCGACGAACCGGTACCGGCCGCCCACCCGGAAGTCGATCTCGACGTCGAGGGGGTTGCCCCGACCCCACCACCGCGCCAGGTGCGCGGGGTCGGTGTGCGCCGCCCAGACCATGTCGCGGGGCGCGTCGAGGACCCGGGTGAGCACCACCTCGCGGTCGGTGGGCAGCGCGACGGTCAGGTCACCGGTCGGGTTCATGGTTGTTCTCCTTCAGCTCTCGCAGGTAACCGTCCAACGTGTCGTACCGGTCGTCCCAGAGCCGGCGGTACTGATCGACCCACTCGGCGAGGAGCCGCAACGCGGCCGGCTCGATCCGGCACCGCCGCCACTGCGCCTCGCGGGTGCGCACGATCAGCCCCGCCGCCTCCAGCACGTTCAGGTGCTTGGAGATCGCCTGCATCGAGATCGGGAACGGCGCGGCCACCTCGTTGACCGTCGCCTCGCCGGCGGCCAGGCGGGCCAGGATGGCCCGGCGGGTCGGATCCGCAAGGGCTGCGAAGACGGCGCCGACCTGATCTGGTGAGGTCACTGTAATCAACCACCTGGATTATAAACCGATAAGTTGAATGTACTCGTCGGGGGTGCCCTGTCAAGGACGAACGCGCAAAATCGGCTCGGCCGAGCGACCTCGTCAGCGCCAGCCGTAGCCGGCGCGCAGGGCCTGACCGATCCGGTCGAAGCGGCCCCGGTCCAGCACCGCGCCCTCGCGCCGGATGCTGTCCTCGCGCATGGTCAGCACCCGGTCGAGGCGGACCCAGCTCGGGCGCCGGTCACGGTCCCACTCCCCCGGGCCGAGCGCCAGCCAGTGCCGCTGACCGTCGCGCTCGCCCTGGCTGGAGAGCATCAGCCCGAACAGCGTGCGGCTGTGCCGGCCGACCACCAGCACCGGGCGGTCCTTGCCCTGCCGGGGGTCGTCCTCGTACGCCACCCAGGTCCAGACGATCTCACCCGGGTCGGCCCGGCCGTCCAGCTCCGGGGCGTACGTCAGCTCCCGGCGCTGCAGGGCG
This sequence comes from Micromonospora sp. A200, assembly GCF_029893845.1. Classification (NCBI taxonomy): domain Bacteria; kingdom Bacillati; phylum Actinomycetota; class Actinomycetes; order Micromonosporales; family Micromonosporaceae; genus Micromonospora; species Micromonospora sp. A200. The sequence continues at coordinate 148,958 of NZ_JARXXY010000008.1, forward strand.
CCGACCTGGCGGCGACGGGCCACCTGGGCCGGAATCCGGCCGGCGGTACCGGCCGGCGCGGCCGCACCTCCGGTCACCCGATTGAGCCGGGCGACGACGTTCCTCAACAGACCTGCCACGGGCGGCAGCCTAACCCCACCGCCGTCCGGGCGCGCGGCCCGCCGGCGGGGTAATCCGCTCGACCGGTCAGAGGCCGGGTGGCGAGGATCGGAGCGTGCAGGTTCCCCAGCGGCAGATCCGGGCCCGCTTCACCGACACGATGCTGACCGTCTACCAGGCGTACCCGCCGGATATCGCGGCGGCGGCCGGCCGCCACGATCGGCGCGACGCCGAGCTGAACAGCCGGGTCAGGCGGTGACCGCACCGGCCACGGCGGTGACCGCGGCGGCGGCAGCTCCGGTGCCGCGCCGGCCCGGGAGGGTCAGCGCGGACGGCGGGCCAGCACCAGGGTGGTCCGCAGGTCCAGCGTCACCGTGCCGCCGAAGCCGTCCACCGCCGCGCCGACCGCCGTTAGCACCCGCTCCCGCAGCTCCGGCGGGCGGCGCAGCTGCGGCGAGAAGGTGCGGACCAGGCGCTGGTAGGCGGCCGTGGTCAGCGGCACCGGGCGGCGGAACCGCTCGGTGCGGACCTCGACGAAGAACCCACTGGCGGCGATCTCCGCGCCGAACCAGCCGTCCGGGCGGTCGTGCTGCCGGTCCGGGTCCACCGACTCGAACGCCGCCCGCAGCGCCGCCGCCCGGGCCGGGTCGACGTAGTCGTAGCGGTGGGCGAAGAGGGCCAGGGTGCCGCCCGGGGTGAGCGCGTCGTGCGCCCGCCGGCACCGGGTCGCCGGGTCCAGCCAGTGCCAGGCCATCGCGCAGGCCAGCAGCGGCACCCCGCCGGGCGGCGGCGGCCACTCCTCGAAGGGGGCCACCACGACCTCGACCCCCGGGTGGCGGGCCGCCAGCACCGCGGCCATCCGCCGGTCCGGCTCGACGCAGGTCACCGGCGCGCCCAGCCGGGCCAGCAGCCCGGTGGCCAGGCCGGTGCCCGCGCCGACCTCGACCAGCCGGGGCGGCACCCCGCCGTGGTAGGCGAGGATGGCTTCGGCGAGCGCGGGCGGGTAGCCCGGCCGCGCGTCGTCGTAGTCGCCCGCCACCTCGCCGAAGACCTCCGCCACGACCGCCATCCTGCCACCGGTCGAACCGCCCGAAGGAGAGACATGATCGAACTGCCGGGAGACCTGCCGGTCGTCGAACGCACCGCCGTCCGGCTGGTGGTGCGCGACGCGCAGGACCGGGTCCTGCTCTTCCACACCCGCGACCCGGACCATCCCCGCCTCGGCACCTGGTGGGAGCTGCCGGGCGGCGGGATGGATCCCGGCGAGACGTACGCCGAGACCGCGGTGCGGGAGCTGCGGGAGGAGACCGGGTTCGTGGTCACCGCCGCCCGGCTCGGCCCGCCGGCCTGGCGGCGGCGGGCCAGCTTCATCCACCGGCAGCGCCGGCACCTGCAGGACGAGGTGGTGATGACGGTACGGCTCGACGCCGCCGGGCCGGACATCGACGGCGCCGAGCGGCTGGACTACGAGGTGGAGGACTACTTCGGGTTCCGCTGGTGGACGGTCGACGAGGTGGTCGGCAGCACGGAACGCTTCTACCCGGGGCGGCTGCCCGCGCTGCTCCCCCGGTTCCTCGCCGGCGAGGAGTTCGACGAGCCGTTCGAGCTGTGGTCCTGAGCGGGGGTGCCGACCGGGCCGGGGATGGGCACAGTAGGGGCATGACGACGACCCTGCACACCCCGCTGGCCCGCTACGCCGCCCGGCTGCACGCCGGCGCCGGCGACCGGCACCACGTCGCCTCACCGCTCGGCGCCTGGCTGCTGCTGGCGCTGGCCGCACCGGCCGCGACCGGCGCCGACCGGGACGAGCTGGAGGACGTCCTGGGCGTGAGCGCGCCCGCCGCGGCGGAGCTGGCCGGGGCGCTGCTGGACCGGCCCCACCCGCTGGTGCCGTCCGCCACCGCCGTCTGGCAGCAGACCGGCCACGACACCACCCGGCTGGCCGAGTGGCGGGCCACGCTGCCGCGTACCACCGCGACCGGGCCACTGCCCGACCAGCCGGGGCTGGACGCCTGGGCCCGCGAGCACACCCTGGGGCTGATCGACCGGTTCCCGCTGACCCGGTCACCGGACGTGCTGCTGGCGCTGGCCAGCGCCCTGGCCACCCGGATCTCCTGGGCCGACCCGTTCGACCTCGCCCCGGCCGGGCAGCTCGGCCGCGCCAGCGCCTGGGCCGGGCGGCTCGACCGGGTCCTCCGCACTCCCGCGCGCGGCCACCGGGCCTGGATCGCCGCGACCGGACCGGCCGGCGACGTCGCCGTGCACGCCGCGCCCGCCGTCGAGCGCGACGGGGCGGGCCTGCTGGTGGTGTCGGTCGTCGCCGACCCCTCGACCCCCGCGGCCGACGTGCTCGCCGCCGCGTACGAGGTGGCCGCCACGGCGGTCGACGAGGCGACGCCGGCCGGCCGCCGGTCGCTGTTCGCGCTGCCGCTCGGCGACGGTCCGGCGTGGACGGTACGGGAGAAGCGGGTGCACACCCGCGCCCCGGACGGCCGGGAGGAGCGGCACACGGCGGTGCTGCCCTGCTGGTCGGCGCGGGACGAGCACGACCTGACCGCCCCGGCACTGGGCTTCCCCGCGGTGGTCCGCACGCTGGGCGGGCTGCTCGGCGAGCCCACCCCGCGGCTGGAGGCGCGTCAGGCGGCGATGGCCCGCTACGGCCGGTACGGCTTCGAGGCGGCCGCGGTGACCGCCGCCTTCGCCCTGGCCAGCCTCGCCCCGGAGGGCGTCGCCCGCACCGCGGAGCTGCGCTTCGGCCACCCGTACGCGGTCGTCGCGGTGGCCACCGACCGCGATGGCGGGCCCTGGCACGGGGTGCCGGTCTTCTCCGCCTGGGTGGCCGAGCCGGAGGAGCCGGCGGCGACGGACCTGGCGGACCCGCCCGAGGAGTTCTGACCCGGCCGGGACGGGCACGCCCCGGCGTGGAGCCCTCCTCGGGGGAGGGCCCCACGCCGGGTCACGCCGCGACGGGCTCCCGTTCCTGCGCCGCCGCCCGCTCCGCGAGCCGCCGCTGCCGCTCCTGCGCGCCGATCAGGTCGTCGGGCAGCGAGTCCGGCACCTCGATGTCGAAGCGACGCAGCATCCGGATCGCGAACCCGCCCAGGGTGATCAGGACCAGGGCCAGCCCGAAGCAGACGTACGCGAATCCGATGCCCCGGCCCGGCCCCGTGCCGATCACCGCGCCCACCGACCCGGCCAGCGACCCGCCCGGGGCGAGCATCGGCTCGAAGAGGCTGGTCGTCGCCGGGGCGAGCAGCGCGAAACCGATCGGCAGCGTCGACCAGGCGATGGTCTGGTTGAGGCTGAACACCCGGCCGTGGAAGCGCTGCGGCACCTTGACCTGCACGATGGTCGCGTAGATCGACTGCGCGGTGGTCATCGCCATGGCCAGCCCGAAGGCGCCGACGCAGACCATCGTCACGGAGGCGTCCAGCCCGACCAGCACGCAGCCGACGGCGGTGCCGAGGTTGCCGACCAGCACGCCCACCATCCGCCGGCGCCGGGGCCCGCCCCACAGCGACATCAGCACGCCGCCGGCCACCGCCCCGCAGGCCTCGGCCAGGGCCACCTGCGCCACCTGGGTGGCGGTGCCGAACGAGAGCACCAGCGGCGTGGTGAGCACCAGCGCCGGGGCCAGGAAGATGTTGCCCAGGGCGAAGTAGCCCAGCATCAGCCGGAAGCCGCGGTGCTGCCAGGAGTAGCGCAGCCCGTTGGCGATCGCCACCAGCAGCCGCTCCCGGGGCCGCCAGCCGAGCAGGTCGGGGAAGCGCACCACGGCCAGGGTCAGCACCGCCACCAGGTAGCTCGCCACGTCGATGAGCAGGATGCCCTTGAGTTCGATGGCGGCGAGCAGGCCGGCGGCGAAGACGGGCATCAGCAGCATCGCGAAGCCGCTGGAGAGCTGGGTGATGCCCATCGCGTGCCCGAGGTAGCGCTTCGGCACCAACTGCGGCACCGCCGACTGGAACGCGATCCGCTGGAACGAGCTCGCGACCTGGCTCAGCGCGACCAGGGCGTAGATGTGCCAGAGGACCAGGTTGTCGGTCCAGAGCAGCGCGGCGAGCACCAGCTGGAGCGATCCGGCGGTGCAGCTGGCGATCATCATGATCCGGCGGCGGCTGACCCGGTCGGTGACCGCGCCGGCCACCGGCAGCATCAGCACGCCGCAGATCAGCGCCAGCGCCCAGAGCATTCCCAGGTCGGCCACCGACCCGGTGCGGGTGAACAGCCAGATCGGCAGCGCGAACGCGGTCAGCGCGGAGCCGGTGGTGGAGACGAGCTGCCCGGCGGTGACCGCGACGAACCGGGCCATGCTGGGCTTCACCACGGCCGGCTCCGGCCCGTCGGACCCGCCCACCCGCTGGTGGGCTGCGACCACCCAGCCGGCGTCGGCTCCCCTAACCTGCGTGGTGAGCGTGGAGACGTCCCCGGCGGTGACCGCCGGGTGGACCCGGGTGAGGATCTCCGCCAGCTCCTCGGCGCGGTACTTGAGGAAGAAGTGCCCGGCCTGGTCGAGCACCACCAGGCCAAGGATGTCGCTGAGGAACTGCCACTCGGCGTACCGCTCGGCGTGGTAGTCGGTCACCGGATCCTCCGAGCCGACCACCGAGATGATCGGCGCGCGCAGCTTCGTCGCGCCCCGGTCGAGCAGGCCGGTGAAGTACTCCTCGGAGGCCCGCGAGTCGGCCCGCATGTTGCTGATGATCCGGTCAGCCTGTTCCGGGTCCAGCTCGTCGGTGTCCACCCCCATCGACTTGAGCCAGCTCGCGTAGTGCCGGTTGCTGCGCAGTCGTTCGAGCCGGTTGCGCAGGGCGGCGAAGACGCCCCGGGGGCGGGCGAACGGGAACATCGCGCCGATGTAGACCGCTTCCAGGTCCCGCCCGGCGGCCTCCACCTTGCGGGCCACCTCGGCGACGATCGCGCTGCCCACGCCGCAGTGGCCGTAGAGGGCGATCGGGCCCTCGACGCGTTCCAGGATCTCCTCGGCGACCCGGCTGGTCAGCTCCTCGAACGGCAGGCCGTCCTCGCTGAGCCCGACGTCGTGGCCGGGGATGGCCAGCGACCACAGGGCATGGCCGGCGGGCAGCGCGTCCGCGAGGGGCTGGTAGACGATGGCGCTGCCGCCGCCGTACGGGACGCAGACGTAGCTGAGCCGCCGCTTCGCCGCCGGGATGGGCCTGGTCAGCTCGTAGAGCAGGCGGCGCGGCCCGTCCCCGCCGTCGTCGCCGCCGGACATGAACCGGGCCAGCTCGCGGATCGTCCGCTGTTGGAACAGGTCCATCACCCCGACGGCGCGCCCGCCGTGCGCCGCCTTGCGGATCTTCGCCACCACCTGGGTGGCGAGCATGGAGTGCCCGCCCAGGTCGAAGAAGTCGTCGTCGATGCCGAGCGTGGCCACGCCGAGCACCTCCGACCAGATGCCGGCGAGCAGCCGCTCGGTGTCGTCGCGCGGCTCGACCAGCGCAACCGACGCCTCCCGGGTGACCACCGGGGCGGGCAGCGCCCGGCGGTCCAGCTTGCCGTTGGGGGTCAGCGGGAGCGCGTCCAGGGTGACGAACGCGGCCGGCACCATGTACTCGGGCAGGGTTTCCTTCAGCGCCGCCTTCAGCGCGGCGTGCTCGGCCGCCCCGACCAGGTAGGCGGTCAGCCGCTTGTCGCCGGGGGTGTCCTCGCGGACGATCACCGCCGCCTCGGTCACCCCCGGCTGCTCGCGCAGCGCGCTCTCGATCTCGCCCAGCTCGATCCGCAGGCCGCGCAGCTTCACCTGGTGGTCGATCCGACCCAGGAACTCGATCACCCCGGCGGGCCGCCCGGCCCCGTCCCCGCTCGCGCCGGCCGTCGGGCGCGGGCCGGCGGGCGCGACCGCCGGGGCGGTCACCCAGCGGGCCAGGTCGCCGGTGCGGTAGAGCCGGGCGCCGGGCTCGCCGGAGAACGGGTCCGGCACGAACCGCTCGGCGGTGAGCGCGGGCCGGCGGTGGTAGCCGCGGGCCAGCCCCACCCCGCCGATGTGCAGCTCGCCGGCCACCCCGACCGGACAGGGGTTGCCGCCCGGGTCGAGGACGTGCAGCCGCAGGTTGGCGATCGGGGCGCCGATCGGCACGGTGGTCAGGCCCGGCAGCAGCGCCGGGTCGCACCGCCAGGCGCTGACGTCGATGGCCGCCTCGGTCGGGCCGTACAGGTTGTGCAGCTCGCACCTGGGCAGTCGGACGGTGAAGTCGACCGCCGTGGCCGGCGGCAGCTCCTCGCCCGAGCAGATCACCCGGCGCAGCGCCGTCGCCGTCTCGACGCCGGACTCGGCGAGGAAGACGGTGAGCATCGACGGGACGAAGTGGGCGGTGGTGACCTGCTCGGCGACCAGCAGGTCGCGCAGGTAGCCGGCGTCCTTGTGCCCGCCGGGCCTGGCCAGCACCAGCCGGGCACCCTCGCGCAGCGGCCAGAAGAACTCCCAGACCGAGACGTCGAAGCTGGCCGGGGTCTTCTGCAGCACCGCGTCGTCGGGGCCGAGCCGGTAGGTCCGCTGCATCCAGTCAAGCCGGTTGACGATGCCCCGGTGGGTGTTCGGCACGCCCTTCGGCCGGCCGGTCGAGCCGGAGGTGTAGATGACGTACGCCAGGTGCTCCGGGCCCGTCGCCGGCGTCGGGTCGTCGGCGGGCTGGTCCGCCCAGGTTCCGGGGTCGTCCAGGGCCAGCACGGTGGCGCCGGTGGTCGGCAGCGCGTCGCGCAGGTGCTCCTGCACCAGCACCACCGGCGCGGCGGCGTCGTCGACCATGAAGGCCAGCCGGTCCGCCGGGTACTCCGGGTCCAGCGGCAGGTACGCGCCGCCGGCCTTGAGCACCCCGAGCAGGCCGGTGACCAGTTCCACCGACCGCTCCGCGCAGACGCCGACCAGGGTCTCCGGGCCGACGCCGGCGGCGCGCAGCCGGTGCGCGACCCGGTTGGCCGCGGCGTTCAGCTCGGCGTACGTGGTCGACCGGCCCTCGATGGTGACCGCGACGGCGTCCGGGGTGCGGGCGGCGCGTTCCTCGACCGGCCCGTGCAGCGTCTGGGCGGCCGGGAAGTCGGCGGCGGTGTCGTTCCAGCTCGCCAGCAGCGCCCGCTCGGCGGGCGGGAGCAGGTCCAGGGCGGCGACCGGCGTGTCCGGGGCGGCGACGATCGCGGCCAGCAGGGTGGTCCACCGCCGCGCCATCCGCTCCACGGTGTCGCGGGTGAACAGGTCGGTGTTGAAGACCAGCTTGCCCCAGATGCCGTCGGGCACCTCGACGGCGTGCAGCTCGAAGTCGAACCGGGTGGCCCGCAGCTCCATCGGGGTCCAGCGGAAGCTCACCTCGTCGGCGTCGGATACGCCGGAGAAGCGGCCCATCTCGTAGTTCTGCAGGACGAACATGGCCTGGAACACCGGCGACCGGCTGACGTCGCGGGGCAGCCCCAGCTCGTGCACCACCTTCGCGAACGGCACCTCGGCGTGCTCGAAGCCGTCCAGCACGGCCCGTCGGGTGCGCTCCAGCAGCTCGGTGAAGGTCGGGTCGCCGGCCAGCTCGGCGCGCATCGGCAGCATGTTGATGAACATGCCGACGACGTCCTCCAGCTCCGGGGCGGACCGGCCGGCGACCGAGGCGCCGACGGCGAAGTCGTCCTGCCCGGCGTGCCGGGACAGCAGCACCTGGTACGCCGCGAGCAGGGTCATGAACAGGGTCCCGCCCGACGCGCGGGTGAGCGCGGCGAGCCCGTCGGTGACCGCCCGGTCGACCTGGAACTCGACGAAGTCGCCCCGGTAGGTCTGGGTGACCGGGCGGGGCCGGTCCAGCGGCAGTTCCAGTGGGGTGATCGCGGCCAGCCGCCGCTGCCACCAGTCCAGGTGCCCGCGGGCCTGCGGCCCGGCCAGCTCGCCGGCCTCCCAGTGGGCGAAGTCGCCGTACTGCACCGGCAGGGCGGGCGGCTCGCCACCCCGGTACAGGGTGATCAGGTCGCGCAGCAGCACGTCCACCGACCAGCCGTCGCCGACGATGTGGTGCTGACCGAGGAAGAGCACGTGGTCGTCGGCGGCGTTCATCCGGTCCGGAGTGCCGTCCTGCGGCGCGGAGGCCGGATTATCGTCGTCAGCGAGCCGGATCAGCAGGGCGCGCAGCAGCGGCCCGGCCGCCAGGTCGAACGGCTCGGCCGCAGCGGCGTCCACCAGCGCCTGCGCGGCCCGCTCGTCGGGGGCGTCCACGATGGTCAGCGGCACCTCGACGGAGTCGGCGACGACGACCGTGGGGCGACCGTCGGCGTCGGCCGGGAAACGGGTCCGCAGCGACTCGTGCCGGGCGGTCAGCCCGGCCAGGGCGGCGCGCAGCGCCGTGACGTCCAGCGGGCCGCGCACCCGCAGCGGCACCGCGATGTGGTACGCCGCCTCGCCCGGAGCGAGCTGGTCCATGAACCAGACCCGCTCCTGGGCGTACGACAGCGGCACCTCGACGCCCTCCGGCCGCGGCGTGATCCGGGCGGTGGGCGAGGCCTGCCGCCGGCGCAACCGCTGGGCGATCAGCGCCGCCCGGGCGGCCTCCCGGGCGGGATCCTTCAGGTCCGTCATGTGAGGTTGTCCTTCTCCGCCGCCAGCAACGCGGCGACCTCGGTCTCGGAGAGGTCGTCCAGCTCGGCGGCGATCCGCTGCTCGATCTGGGCGGCCAGGTCGGCGACGACGGGGCTGCTGAACAGCGCCCGCATCGGCAGGTCGACGTCCACCTCGGCGCGGATCCGGGCCATCGCCCGCATGCCGCGCAGCGAGTTGCCGCCGAGGACGAAGAAGTCGTCCAGCGCGCCGACCTTCTCCACCTGGAGGATCTCGGCGTACACCTCGGCCACCAGGGTCTCGGCGTCGGTGCGCGGCGGGACGTAGCCGTCGGGCGCCACGGTGGCCGGCGGCGCGGGCAGCGCGGCCCGATCCAGCTTGCCGTTCGGGGTCAGCGGCAGCGCGTCGAGCCGGACGAACGCGGCCGGCACCAGGTGGGCCGGCAGCTCGCGGGCCAACTCGTCGGCGAGGGCGGCCTCGTCGGCGGTGCCGACCAGGTAGCCGACCAGGGCCGGCTCCCCCGATTCGGTGCGCACCGCCACCGCGGCCTCGCGGACCTGCGGGTGGGCCAGCATCGCCGACTCGATCTCGCCCAGCTCGATCCGCATGCCGCGCACCTTGACCTGGTCGTCGCGGCGGCCCAGGTAGTCCAGGGTGCCGTCGGTGCGCCAGCGAGCCAGGTCGCCGGTGCGGTACATCCGCCGGCCGGGCGGGCCGTACGGGCAGGGCAGGAAGCGCTCGGCGGTGCGGCCGGGCCGGCGCAGGTAGCCCCGGGCCACCTGGTCCCCGGCGACGTACAGCTCGCCGACCACGCCGGGTGGCACCGGCTGGAGCGCGGCGTCGAGCAGGTAGACCCGCGCTCCGGCGGTGGGCCGACCGATCGGCACCGGTCCGGCATCCAGCGGCCGGCCGGGCGCGACGCGGGCGGCGACGCAGCCGACGGTCGCCTCGGTCGGGCCGTACTCGTTGACGACCGCAACGTCCGGGTGCGCGGCTCGCCAGCCCGCCAACTGCTCGCCGGTGAGCGCCTCGCCGCCGATCACCAGGTCGGTGGTCGGCGACAGCGCGGCGTCGAGCAGCGGCAGGTGGCTCGGAGTCACCTTGAGGAAGCTCGGCCGGCCGCCGACCCGGGCGTGCGGCGAGTCGATCCCGGCCAGCCGGACGGTGCCGCCGGCGGTGAGCGGGCCGAGCAGGCCGGTCACGGTGAGGTCGAAGGAGACCGGCGAGGGCAGCAGCGCGGTGCCGGCCAGCCCCGGGTAGGCGTCCCGGGCCCAGGCCAGGTACGCGGCCACGGCCCGGTGCTCCACCACCACGCCCTTCGGGCGGCCGGTGGAGCCGGAGGTGTAGAGCACGTACGCCGGGTGCTCGGGGCGCAGCGGGGCGGCCCGGTCGGCGTCGGTCAGGTCGCCGTCGGCCTGGTCGGCGCCGACCTCCCCGTCGAGCACCACCGCGCCGGCGGGCACCAGCGCGGCGGTCTCCGGCAGGGCCAGCACCAGCGTCGGCTCCGCGTCGGCGAGCAGGTACGCGATCCGGCCGGCCGGGTAGCCGGTGTCCACCGGGACGTACGCGGCGCCGGACTTGAGCACGGCGAGGACGGCGACCAGCAGCTCGGGCGAGCGGGGCACGGCGAGCGCCACCCGGGTCTCCGGGGCGACGCCTCGGGCCACCAGCGCCCGGGCGAGCCGGTTGGCGGCGGCGTTCAGCTCGGCGTAGGTGAGCGAGACGCCCTCGCAGACCAGCGCGACCGCGTCCGGGGTGGCGGCGGCCTGCCGCTGCACCCGCTCGACGACCGAGCGGAACGCCGGGGCGGCGTCCTCGCCGTTCCAGGCCCGCAGGACGAGGTCCCGCTCGGCGTCGTCGAGCAGCGGCAGCGCGGAGACCGGCTGCCCCGGGTCGTCGACGGCGGCGGTGAGCAGCCGCACGTACCGCGCGACCACCGCCTCGGCGGTGTCCCGGTCGAACAGGTCGGTGCGGTAGACCAGGCGACTCTCGCCGGTGGTGACGTCGAAGGCGAGGTCGTCCTTGGTGGTGCCCAGCTCCACCGGGTCCAGCCCGGAGTCGGGGATGAAGTTCAGCGCGGTCTGGAAGATCGGCTGCACGGACGGGTCGCGCTGCGGGGCGATCGCCTCGACGATCCGCTGGAACGGGGTCTGGCCGTGCTCCATCGCGTCGACCAGGCCGGCGCGGACCCGGCCGAGCAGCTCGGTGAAGCTGGGGTCGCCGCCGACGTCGCAGCGCAGCGCCACCGGGTTGACGAACATGCCGATCAGCGGGGTCAGCTCGGCGGTGTCCCGGCCGGCGGTGGAGACGCCGACCACCACGTCGGTGTCGCCGGAGATCCGCGACAGCAGGGCGGCGAACCCGGCCAGCAGCACCATGTACGGGGTGGCCGCCGACCCGGCGGCGAGCCGGCCGACCCGGTCGAGCAGCCCGTCGGGCAGGGCGAAGCGCACCTCGTCGCCGGCGAAGCCGAGCTGGGCCGGGCGGGGGCGATCCAGCGGGAGGCCGGTGACCGGCGGCGCCCCGGCGAGCTGGCCGGTCCAGAAGGCGAGCTGGCGGTCCAGCTCCGCGCCGGTGAGCTGGTCGCGCTGCCAGACCGCGAAGTCGGCGTACTGGATGGGCAGCTCGGGCACGGCGGCGGGCGCGCCGGTCAGCGCGGCCTCGCTGAACGCGGCCAGTTCGGCCACCAGCAGCACCGCCGAGTGGCTGTCGAAGACGGCGTGGTGCACCACGAACAGCAGCGTCCAGGCGTCGTCGAGGCGGACCAGCCGGGCCCGCCACAGCGGCGGGGCGTCCAGCGGGATCGGGGTGCGGGCCAGCTCGGTACGCAGGGCCGCGTAGCGGGCGGCCCGCTCGGCCTCGGGCAGGTCGCGCAGGTCGTCGGCGGGCAGCCGGACCGGCTCGTGCTCCCGCACCACCTGCACCAGGGCGCCGTCGTCGGAACGCAGGTGGGTGCGGAGCGCCTCGTGCCGGGCGACGACCCGGCCGACTACCTCACCGGCGGTGTCGGCGTCGATGCCGGCCGGGAAGCGCCACGGGGTGGAGACGTTGTAGACCGGCGAGGCGGTGTCCAACTGGTTGGCCATCCACACCCGCTCCTGGGCGAAGGAGGCCGGGAAGGTCCACTCCCGCGTCATGACGGCACCTCCCGCACGGAGCGGGGACGCATGTCGGTCCAGACGGTGTCCACGTGGGACAGGCACTCCTCGCGGGTGCCGGTGAAGCCGGCGTCGTGCCACCCGGCGGGCAGCTCCCGGTCGGCCGGCCAGATCGAGTACTGCTCCTCGTCGTTGCGGACGACCAGGAATCGGGAGTCGGCCATCAGTGCTCTCCAGCGCTCTCGGGGGTGTGCGGTTCGGCCATCGCCACGGCGATCCGGCGGGCCCCGGTGAAGGGCTCCCGGCCGTGCGCGGCGGTCATGTTGTCGACCACCAGCACGTCGTCGCGCCGGTAGTCGAAGCGGACGCTGGCGGCCCGGTAGGCGGCCCGCAGGTGGTCCATGACGTCGGCGGGGATCTCGCCGCCGTCGCCGTAGTAGGTGTTCGCCGGCAGCCCGTCGGCGCCGAACATGTCCAGCAGCCCCTCCTGGTAGTCCTTCGGAAGGGTGCTCACGTGGAAGAAGGTGGCGTGGTTGAACCAGCGCGGGGTGTCCGAGCCGGGCCGGTGGTGCACCACGTCGCGCACCGCCCGGGTACGCAGCCCGTCCGCGCCGACCCACTCCAGCCGGATCCGGTTCGCCGCCGCGTACGCCTCGACCTCGGCCCGGTCGTCGGTGCCGAACACGTCCTGCCAGCGGGTGCCGAAGTCGGCGTGGAAGTTGCGCACCAGCATCCAGCGCCGCCGGACGAACTCCTCGCGGACCGCCGGGTCGATCTCGGCGTACACCCGGCGGACGTCGGCGAGCGGGGTGGCGCCGAGGGTGTCCGGCGGGCTGATGCAGTAGAAGAACAGCGTCAACGGCCAGCGCGCCTGGTACGAGTTCTCGTTGTGCAGGAAGATCTCCTCGTCCGGTGGGTAGTCGGTCGAGGTGTAGACCCGGCCCTTGATGGCGTGCCGGGGTGAGGACCGCTCGGTGTAGGTCAGCGGCTCGCCGGAGAACGCGCGGACCACCCGGTCGAAGCCGTCCACCCCGCCGACGTCGAAGCCGCGGAACAGCAGCCCGCCGTGGGCGGCGAGCGTGGCGCGCAGCTCCGTCCGCCGCCGGTCGATGAGCTCGGTCAGTGGTGTGCCGTCGTTCTCGACGACCACCGGCAGCGTGGCGATCGTGTCGCTCATTGCTCTGTCACTCCTGTTTCTCGAAGCTCAGTCGCGGGGCAGCCGCGGGATGGCGGGGATGGTGGCCGGGGCGGGCTCGTCGGCGGGTGCGGCGCTGGCGCGCAGTTCCTCGATCCGGGCCGCCAGGCCGGCGACGGTCGGGGTCTCGAAGAGGCTGCGCATCGGCAGCCGTACCCCCGTCGCCTTGCGCATCGCGGCGATCAGCTGGACCGCGACCAGGGAGTTGCCGCCGAGGGCGAAGAAGTCGTCGTCCACGCCCACCTCGGCCACCCCCAGCCCGTCCTTCCAGACCTGGGCGATGGTGATCTCCAGCTCCGTACGCGGCGCGGCGGAGGCGCCACCGCCGGCCGGGACGGCGAGGGCCGGCTCGTCGGCGGCCTCCAGACCTTCGGTGGTGACCCGGGAGGCGCGGCTGCGGATGTCGTCGACGGTCCGGGTGGCGATCACGACCTGCGCGCCGAGCCCGGCGGTGAGGCTGCGGCGGAACGCCTCGGCCCCGTCGACCGGCCGGATGTCCTCGGTCGGCACACCCGGCTCCGGGGCGGCCGGCTGCGCCGGTGCGGCCGCCGTGGCCAGCCCGCCGGTCACCGCGCCCTGATCGACCCGGCGCAGCACGAAGTCGCTGATCGCGACCAGTTCCCGGCCGTCGGCGTCCCGCAGGGACACGTCGGCGGCGACGACCTCGTCGGTGGCGCTGTCGCGGTGCCGCAGGTGGCTGAGGAACTGCGCCGGCAGGTCGCCGCGCACCACGATCCGCCCGTACGACAGCGGCAGGTAGGTGCCGCTGCCCTGGCCCCGGCCGAACGCGGTGGCCACGTCCAGCAGCGCCGGGTGCAGCCCCCAGGAGGGCAGGTCGCCGACCGCTCCGGCGGGCGCGGTGATCCGGGCCAGTTCCTCCCCCTCGCCCAGGTGGTGCTCGGCCAGCGCGGCCCAGCGCGGCCCGAAGGTCAGCATGCTGGTGCGCCCCCGGCCGAACGAGGCGTCGTCGTCCACCCGCCGGCCGGTCACCGTCGGCACCCGCGCCGGCGGGGCGGGCTCGTCGGTCCAGCCGGCCGCGCCGCGGACGTGGGTGCGCAGCTGCCCGGCGGCGAGGCTGCGTACCGCGAAGTCCACGCCGTCCTCGGCGGGGGTCAGCTCGACCCGGTACTGCGCCACCGTGCCGTCGGGCACCGAGAACGGCTCCAGGAAGACCACGTCGCGCAGCTCCACCGCCGCGTCCCCGGTCGGGGCGGGCAGCCCGGCGGCCACCGCCGCCCGGACCGACTCCAGGTGAGCGGTGCCGGGCACCACCGGCACGCCGCCGATGCGGTGCTCGTCCAGCAGCCAGTGCGTGTCGGCGGAGACCAGGCCGTGCAGCACCACGCCGTCCGGGCCGGTCACCGACGTGGTGAGCACGGGGTGGTCCACCGGATGCGTGACGGTGTCCCGTCCGGCGGCCCGGAAGCCGGCCGGCGCGTCGGTCTCCACGGCCATGCCCACCTCGGCCCAGCCGCCCCAGTTCTGCGACAGCACCGGCGCCCGGAAGCCCGCGCCGGACCGGGCGTACGCGTCGAGGAAGCTGTTCGCCGCGCAGTAGTCGACCTGGCCGAAGCCGCCGACCACCGCGGTGATCGAGGAGCAGAGCACCACGAAGTCCAGCGGCAGGTCGCCGAAGACCTCGGCGAGGGCGAGGGTGCCGGCGAGCTTCGGCGCGAGCACCCGCTCCGCCTCGGCCCGCTCCTTGACCTCGGCCATGCCGCCGCCGGGCAGGCCGGCGGCGTGCACGATGCCGTCGATCCCGCCGAACTCCGCCTCGGCAGCCGCCCGGACCCGGCGCAGGCCGGCCGGGTCGGTGACGTCGGCGGCGAGCACCAGCACCGACGCGCCGGCCGCCTCCATCCGGCGGATCGCCGCGATCGCCCGGCCCGCCCGGTCCGCGCCGCCGTGGACGGCCAGGTGGTCGTCCCACCGCTCGCGCGGCGGCAGGCCGGAACGGGCCAGCAGCACCAGCTTCGCCCGGGCCCGCCGGGCGAAGTCCTCGGCCAGGGTGACGCCGATGCCGCCCAGACCACCGGTGATCACATACCGGCCGCCCTCGCGCAGCGCGCCCGGCTCGCCCTCGGCGTCGACGGTGACCTGCTCGTAGCCGGTCACCCAGCGGCGCGGGCCGCGCAGCGCCAGCTCCGCGCGGGCCGGGGCGACCGGCTGGCGCAGCTCGGCGACGAGCGCGTCCACGTCGGACGAGGCCGGGTCGGCGTCCAGCAGCCGGACGGCCAGCCCGGGCAGCTCCGCCGGGAGCACCCGGGCCAGTCCGGCCAGGGTGGCGTGCTCGGGGCGGATGAGGTCGGCGCCGGTCACGTCCCCGATGCCGGCGGTGACCAGGTCGAGGGTGCAGGCGCGCTCGTCGGCGGTCAGCCCGGCCCCGGCGAGCGCCTGCACCAGGTGCAGCGCGCTGAAGAAGCCCCGGTCCTGGGCGGCCCAGGCGGCGGCGACGTCGGTGCCGGCCGGGTCGCCGTCGAGGGCGAAGGCGTGCACCAGCCGCTCCGGCGGGTCGGCGGCGAGCGCCGCCACCAGGGCGTCGTGGTCCTCGCGGGCGCCGGGCCGCAGCCGGTACCCGCCGTCGACCGCCGCGAAGCGCTCGCCGGCGCGTACCACGGTGGGCGTGGCGCCCGCGGCCCGCAGCGCCGCGACCAGCGCGTCGCCGCGCGGACCGTCGGCCAGGACCAGGCAGCGACCCAGCGGCGCGGTCCGCGGCTCGGCGGCGGCCTGCCGCCAGACCGGCACGGCGAACCACTCCGGCAGCGGGCGCGGCCCGCGCTGCGCCGGCGCGGCGGGCGCCTGGTCCACCGGGTCCGGGTCCACCCAGTAGCGGCGGCGTTCGAACGGGTACGTGGGCAGCGGCACCCGGCGGGCGCCCGGATCGGCGTCGAGCCGCACCCCGACGCCGGCGCACCAGAGCGCGCCGGCGCTGGTGAGCAGGGTGGCCAGGTCGCCGCTGCGCTCGCCGGGGCCAGGCAGGCTGCCCAGCGGGGTCAGCGCCCGCTGGGCCGGGCCGGCCTTGGCGACCTGCATCCGGGCCAGGTTGGCCAGCTGCCGGCCGGGGCCGCACTCCAGCAACGCCCAGGTGCCCTCGGCGAGCAGCGCGGCCACGCAGTCGCCGAAGCGCACCGGCCGGCGCAGGTGCGCGGCCCAGTACGCCGGATCGGTGGCCTGCTCGGCGGTGATCCAGGTGCCGGTGACGTTGGACAGGAACGGGATCGCCGGCGGGCGCAGCGGCACCCCCGCCATCAGGGCGGTGAACTCGGCCAGGATCGGTTCCATCATCGGCGAGTGGAAGGCGTGGGAGGTGCGCAGCGCCTTGCTCTTTCCCTTGATCGTCTCGGCGAACGCGGCGACCTTGTCGCTCTCGCCGGCCACCACGCAGGTGCCCGGGCCGTTGACGGTGGCGATGGCCAGCCCCTCGGGCAGGCGCTCCGCGACCACCGACTCGTCCAGCGCCACGGCGAGCATCGAGCCGGCCGGCAGGGACTGCATCAGCCGGCCCCGCGCGGCGACCACCCGCAGCGCGTCCGGGAGACTCAGCACCCCGGCGACGGTGGCGGCGACGTACTCGCCGATCGAGTGACCGATCATCGCGGCGGGCCGCACCCCGGCCCGCAGCCAGAGGGTGGCGAGGGCGTACTCGACGACGAAGAGGGCCGGCTGGGTGTAGCGGGTCTCGGTGAGCTTCTCCCCCGCCTCCGGGTCGCGGCCGAGGATCAGGTCGCGGACGTCCAGCCCCAGCTCGGGGCGGAGCAGCTCGGCGCACTCGTCCACGGTGGCGGCGAAGGCGGGCTCCTGGGCGTAGAGCTGCGCGCCCATCCCGGCGTACTGCGAGCCCTGCCCGGAGAAGAGCAGGCCCACGCGCGGCGCGGGGCCGTCGACGACGCCGGACTGGCGGCGGCGCGCGGTGCGCAGCGCGGTCACCGCGTCCGGCAGGTCGGCGGCGACCACGGCGACCCGGTGCGGGTACTCCTGCCGGCCCACCCGCAGGGTGTGTGCCACATCCGCGAGCAGCCGCGGGCCGCCGTCGGTGGCGCCCGCCAGGTGCTCGGCGAGGCGCCGCACGGCGGTGTCCAAGGCGGTGGCGGTCCTCGCCGACACGTGCAGCAGCTGCGCCGGGCGGACCGTCGGGTCGGCCCGGTGCGCCGCCAGCGCCTCCTGGAGCACCACGTGGGCGTTCGTGCCGCCGATGCCGAAGGAGCTGACCCCGGCCCGGCGCGGCCCGCCGTCGGTGTCCCACTTGGTCAGCGTGTTCGCCACGTAGAACGGGGTGTCGGCGAAGTCGATCGCCGAGTTCGGGGTCTCGAAGTTGATGCTCGGCGGGATCAGGCCGTGCTCCATCGCGAGCACCGTCTTGATCACGCTGACGATGCCGGAGGGCTGGCTGAGGTGGCCGATGTTGGACTTCACCGAGCCGATTCCGCACCAGCCCCGGTCGTCGGTGTCCCGGGTGTAGACGGCGGAGAGGGCGGCGATCTCGATCGGGTCGCCCATCGCGGTGCCGGTGCCGTGCGCCTCGACGTAGCTGATGCTGCGCGGGTCGATCCCGGCCATCCCGACGGCCTGGGCGACCGCCGCCATCTGCCCGTCGATGCTGGGGGCGGTGAAGCCGACCTTGCCCGCGCCGTCGTTGTTGATGGCGTTGCCGAGCACCACGGCCCGGATCGCGTCGCCGTCGGCGATCGCGTCGGAGAGGCGCTTGAGCAGGGTGACGCCGACGCCGCTGCCCCAGACCGTGCCGTTGGCGGCGGCGTCGAAGGGCCGGCACCGCCCGTCCGGCGAGGTGAAGCCCTCCATGCCCAGGTAGCCGACGTGCGGCAGCTCGACGTTGACCCCGCCGGCGAGCGCCATGTCGCACTCGCCGTTGCGCAGCGACTCGCAGGCCAGGTGGAACGCGACCAGCGAGGTGGAGCAGGCGGTGTGCACGGTCAGGCTCGGCCCGCGCAGGTCCAGCCGGTACGACACGTTGGTGGCCACGTAGTTCGGCGAGTTGCCGGTGGCGATGGAGACCACCCCGTGCGGGCCGCCGCCGACGCGCTTGTTGCGCAGGACGTACCGGTGCAGGTAGGTGTTGCCGCCGGTGCCGGCGTACACGCCGACCGCGCCGTCGTAGCGGGCCGGGTCGTAGCCGGCGTCCTGCAACGCGGTGTAGCAGCTCTCCAGGAACAGCCGGTGCTGCGGGTCGGTGATCTCCGCCTCCCGGGCGGTCATCCCGAACAGCCCGGCGTCGAACTCGTCGTACCCGTCGACCAGCGGCGCCCGGTTGACCCACCCCGGGTCGTCGACCTCCTCCACGGTGGCGCCCCGCGCCAGCTGCTCCTCCCGGCTCAGCTCGGTGACCGACTCGACGCCGTCGACCAGGTTGCGCCAGAACTGGCGGACGTCGGCCGCGCCGGGCAGCCGGGCGGCGAGCCCGACGATCGCGATCGGCTCAATGTCGTCGTCGGCGGGGAGGTCGGGTGCCATCCGGTTGTCCATCTGCGTGTCCTTCATTGCGCGGTGCCGCCGGGGCGGCGGGGTGGGTTGCGGCGGGTGCGGCTGCGGCGGGCGGCGGCCCGCAGCGCGGCGCGGGCGAGTTCCGGCCGGTCGGCGGCGCCGTCGAGGCTGGCGGCGAGCGCCCGGACGGTGGGGTGGCGGAACAGGTCGAGCATGGTGATCGAGCGGCCGGTGGCGGCGGTGAGCCGGGCGTGCACCGCGGCCAGGGCGAGGGAGTGCCCGCCGATGTCGAAGAAGTTGTCGGTGACCCCGACCCGGTCGGTGTCGAGCACCTCCCGCCAGATGCCGGCGATCAACTCCTCGGTGTCGGTCAACCCGCCCGGACCGGCCGGCATCGAAATGCGCGGCGCCTCGGCGGCCGCCACGGTCATCGCGCCGAGCTTGGGCGTACGCACGGTGGGCCGGGGCAGCGCGGCGGCAACCGCGTCGGCCGGCGCGTGCGGGTCGGCGGCGAGCGCGCCGACCAGCTCGGCCAGGTCGGCCAGGAGCGCCTCGATCCGGTCCGCGTCGAACAGGTCCGGGTTGTGGACCACCTCGACGCCGAAGCGGCCGTCGGACTCCACCACGTAGACGGTGATGTCGAAGGGTGAGCCGGGCTTGGGCACCGGGACCGGCACGGCGGTCAGCCCGGTCAGCGCCAGCCGGGGCGGGGCGAAGTTGAGCACGTTGAACAGCACCTGCACCAGCGGCGCCCGGGAGGTGTCCCGGCCGACGCCGAGGGCCTCGACGAGGCGTTCCAGCGGCGCGCCCGGGTGGGCGGTGACCTCGTGCAGCTCGGCGGCGCACCGGTCGACCAGCTCGGCGAAGGTGGCCCCGCCGGTGCGCAGCCGCACCGGCACGGTGTCGATGAAGAAGCCCACCACGTCGTCGAAGGCGGCCAGCCGGCGGTCGGCGACGATCGCCCCGACCACGTGGTCGTCACCGCCGGTGAGCCGGCGCAGCAGCTCACCGAAGCCGGCGAGCAGCACCGCGGCGACCGTGGTACCGCGCCGGGCGGCCAGGGCGCGGACCGCGCGGTCGGCGGGCTCCGGGAGGCGCACCGCGGCCTCTGCGCCGGCGTAGGTCTGCACCGCCGGGCGGGGCCGGTCGCGGGGCAGCTCCAGCACGGTGGGCACGCCGCGCAGGTGCTCGGCCCACCAGGCCAGGTCCGCCGCGCCCCGGCGGGCGTCGCGCCCGGCCCGCCAGACCGCGTAGTCGGCGTACGTGGCGGCCGGCGGCGGCAACGTCGGGGTGGCCCCGGTGACGGCCCGGTCGTACGCGGCGGCGAGGTCGTCGTAGAGGACCGCCTCGGACCAGCCGTCGAAGACCGCGTGGTGCATGGTCATCGCCAGCACGTGCGCGTCGGCACCGAGCCGGTAGACGGTCACCTGCCAGGGCGGCCCGGTGGCCAGGTCGAAGGCGTGCGCGGCGCCGGCGGCGAGCATCCCGGCCAGCTCCGCCTCGGCATCGGCGCTGCCGGTCAGGTCGACCACCGGCACGGCCACGTCGGTGGGTTCCTCGCAGACCGCGTACGGCACCCCGGCGGTCTGCGGGATCCGCCAGCGCAGCACGTCGTGCCGCTCGACGACGGCCCGCAGCGCCGCGCCGAGGGCGGCGGTGTCCAGCGGGCCGCGCAGCCGGTGCGCGACGGCGATGTTGTACGGGGCGCTGGACGGGGCGAGCTGGTCGACGAACCAGAGCCGACGCTGCGGTGGGGAGAGGGTGGGCGGGTTGCCGGTGGTCAGCGGCTCGGTGTCGGCCGGGGCGGCGGCGCGCAGCCGGGCGACCAGGCCGCCGAGGGTGCGTCCGGCGAGCACGTCCCGGATCTCGACGTGCCGGCCCAGCTCGGCGCGGAGCGCGGCGACCAGACGCATCGCGGCGATGGAGTTGCCGCCGGCGGCGAGGAAGTCGGTGTCCGGGCCGGGGGTCGCGCCGAGCAGCCGGGTCCAGATCCGGGTCACCGTTCCCGTCACCGGGTCGGCCGCACCGGCCGGCTCCTCGGCGGTGGCTCCGGCGGTTGCTCCGGCGGTCAGCGCGGCCGTGGCCAGGGCGCGCAACGCCGGCCGGTCCAGCTTGCCGGTGACCGGGCTGACCGGCAGGTCGTCGCGGCGCAGCAGCCGGGCCGGCAGCATCGCGGCGGTCAGCCGCGCCCGGGCGTACGCCCGGATGGTGTCGTCGCCGGGCGCCCCGGCCGGGGTGAGGACCGCGACCAGCTCGGTACCGGCCGGCCCGGGCACCGCCTCGACGGCGACCCGGTCGACGCCGGGGGTGCCGGCCAGCACCGCCTCGACCTCGCCCAGCTCGATGCGCTGGCCCCGGATCTTCACCTGCCGGTCGGTACGTCCGAGGTAGACGATCCACCCGTCGGCCGCCTGGCGGACCAGGTCGCCGGTGCGGTACAGCCGCTCGCCGGGCAACCCGGAGAACGGGTCGGGGACGAACCGGTCGGCGGTCAGCCCGGGCCGGTCGAGGTAGCCGTCGGCCAGTCCGGGGCCACCGATCAGCAGCTCGCCGGTCTCCCCCGGCGGCACCGCCCGCAGCTCGGCGTCGACGACGTACGCCCGGTGGTTGGGCAGTGGCGAGCCGATCGGCACCGGGTCGGTCTCGGCGCCGCTCAGCTCGCCGGTGACCGCGAGCACGGTGGTCTCGGTGGGGCCGTAGCCGTTGAGGAAGCGCCGCCCCGGCGCCCAGCGGGCGGCCAGTTCGGCGGGGACGACCTCGCCGCCGCAGAGCACGGTACGCCAGCCCGGCACGTCGACCGGGTCCAGCATGGACAGCACGGTCGGGGTGATGAAGCCCCAGTTCACCTCATGCGCGGCGATGAACCGGGCGAGCCGGGTCGGGTCGGCCCGGTCGTCGGCGCCGAGCAGTTGCACCGCGCCGCCGAGCAGCAGCGGCAGGAAGAGGTCCATGGTGGCCGCGTCGAAGCCGAGCGAGGCGATGCCGAGGCTGCGCACCCCGGCGTCGGCGCCGCTGATCGTGGCACACCCGGTGACGAACTCGACCACGTTGCGGTGGGTGGTCAGCACCCCCTTGGGGCGGCCGGTGGAGCCGGAGGTGAACAGCACGTACGCCGGATCGCCGGGCCGGGCCGGGCAGGGCGCCAGCGGGGCCGGGCCGTCCGACTCGACCACCTCGACGCCCGGCAGGTCGGCCAGCTCGGCCGCCGCGTCGCCCACCAGCAGCGACACCCCGGCGTCGGCGACGATCTCGCGCTGCCGCTCGCGGGGACCGTCCGGCTCCAGCGGCACGTAGCAGCCGCCGGCGAGGAGCACCCCGAGCACGTCCACGACCAGCCGGGGCCGGCGCCGCCCGCAGACCCCGACCCGGGCCTGCCGGCCCACGCCGCGGGCCCGCAGCGCGGCGGCCACCCCGGCCGCCCGGCCGACCAGCTCCCGGTAGGTGAGCCGGTCGTCCCACTGGCGGACCGCGACCGCGTCGGGACAGCGCGCGGCCCGGGCGGCGATCAGGTCGGCCAGCGTCCCGTCCGGCCAGGGCAGCTGCGGCCCGGCGACGGCGCTGATGGACAGGATGTCGGTCACCCGTGCTCTCCCCGGTAGGTGGCTGGATCGGTGATCTGCAGGCGCAGCTCGCTGACGTGTCCGCGCCCGGCGGCGTCGGGCACCCAGGCGTCCGCCGGCGTGGGCAGCAGCTCGGTGACCACCACCGCCACGTCCGGGCCGGTCTTCGCGGCGGCGTCGGCCATGGCGCACAGCGACTGGGCGTACAGCGGGCCGGTCAGGTCGACGTAGCAGGGCTTGACCTCGGTGCCGACCTTGACGAACACCCGCTCGGGCAGGTCGAGGGCCGCCCGGAAGCGGCGCGCCGCGAGGTAGCGCGCGGTCTCGTCGCCGTGCCCGGCCAGCCCGCTGCCGGCCACGGTGGTCCGCCAGGTGCGCCGGGCCACCACCAGCCGGTCGATGGTGATCCTGGGCGTGTGCGGGGCCGGGTCCAGCAGCTTGAAGGCGTCCAACAGCAGCGAGCCGAGCAGGTGGGCGAAGATCTCCATCACCGGCCAGCGGGACCCGTCCGGGAATACCGCGATCAGCCCGTCGCCGTCGCGGACCACGGTGACGGCGGTGGCCGGGACCAGCCGGTCGACATCGCCGCCGCGCGCGGTGTCGATGCCGAGCTGGCGGTCCGCCGGGCCGGTGAGGGCGTACGTGGTACGGGTGGTCAGCCGGGGCCAGCTCTCCGGGTAGAGCACCCGGATCCGGGCCGGTCCCAGGTCGGCGTCGAGCGCCGCCCGCAGTGCCGGCGGGTCGGGGTGGAACGGGGTGAGCACCGCGCTGTCGTAGGCGACGGTGGCCGGGTGCAGCTCGCCGAGGACGAGCAGGAACTCGCCCCGGTCGATCGCCTCGGCGGAGGCCGCGCTGACCTGCAGGTCGGGGTTGTGGATCCGGGCGGACGGCCAGCCGGGCCGTTCGGCGGCGAAGAGCGCGCGGACCGGGCCGGCCAGATCCTCGGCGCGCAGCCGCAGCTCGACGGTGCCGGCCGGCAGGTGCCGCAGCCCGAACAGCTCGGCCCACCGCTCGGTGAAGTCCGCCCCGGCGCGGGCGACGGGTCCGTCCGGTGCGATCAGCATCCCCTGGGCCAGCGACCAGATGTCGGCCAGCCGGACCGGACCGTCGGCGGCGAGTTCGTCGTGCAGGTCGGCGAGGATCTCCTCGCAGCCGGCGCCGATCTCGGCGGTGAGCCAGCGGGCCGCCTGGAGGATGACGGCGAGCGGGGCGGCCAGCGCGTCCAGCACGATGGCGCCGACGGTGACGTCGAGGTCGCGGGCGGTCTCCTCGTAGCAGACGGTGCGCCCGGCGTACATCTGGCCGCTCTGCCGGGTGGCGGGGCGGCCGGTGACCGCGGTGAACCGGGTGTTGAGCGCGGCCAGCGCGACGCCCAGCCGGTCCGGGTCGCCGGCGGCGGCCG
Source organism: Micromonospora sp. A200 (assembly GCF_029893845.1). Lineage (NCBI taxonomy): Bacteria > Bacillati > Actinomycetota > Actinomycetes > Micromonosporales > Micromonosporaceae > Micromonospora > Micromonospora sp. A200. The sequence goes on from NZ_JARXXY010000008.1 coordinate 172,299, forward strand.
CGACCGCGTCCCGGGCGGCGCGGAGCCGGTCGAAGTCGGCGGCCACCGCCGTGCGCACGGCCTCCTCGCCGATCGCCGCGATCCGCTCGCCCAGCACCCGTTCCGCGTCCGGGCTGTTCGGCAGGTTCGCGTCCCAGGTCAGCTGGCCGCGTTCGACGAACCGGTCCAGCAGCAGGTACGCGTCGTCGACGGTGCGGACGTCGCCGTCGGTGCGGGCCCGCTCGGCCAGGTCCACCGCGGCGGTGCGCCCGTCGCAGGACGCCAGCAGCCGGGCCTCCACCGCCGACAGCGGGATCGGCGGGTGCAGCGGCCAGCGCAGTTGCCGGCCCTGGACGGTCAGGTGCGGTTGCAGCGCCGGGGCCCACCAGCGGCGTACCGCCAGGTCGTCGGCGAGCCGGTCGGCGTACGCGATCAGGGCCCAGGCCTCGAACCCGACGTGCCGGCGGGTGACCAGTCCGGGTCCGGGCGCCAGCCGGGTACGCGGGTCGTCCGGGTCGAAGGTGCCCCAGCAGACCGGGCCGAAGAAGCCGATCGTCTCGGCCTTGCCGCAGTAGCGCTGCCAGTAGCGCAGCAGGCTCAGCTCCCGCTTGCGCCGGCGCACGTTGCGTACGGTCGGGTCGGTGCGCAGCAGGCCGTCCAGCGCGATCAGCATGTCCGGGTTCTGCCAGGTGACCGCCTCGCGCAGCAGCGGGTCGGCGGCCAGTTCGCCGGCCACCGCCGAGGAGTCGGCGAACGCCTCGCGCAGCGCCTTGTCGACGATCTCCGGGGCGACCTCCCCGGCGAGCAGCCCGTCCGCGGCGGCGGCCGCGTCGGGCGCCGCGAACCGGTCCAATCCGTCGGCGGGGAAACCGGCGCTGCGCAGGACCACGTCCCGCCACACCGACCAGCCGGTGTCGCCCAGCGGCAGCAGGTGACTCATCGGCCGTCCTCACTTTCGGGGGCGTCCACGATCTGCAGCCGCAGCTCGCTGAAGCACCGGCGGCCGGTGCCGTCCGGCACCCACGCCTGGTCGGGGGTGGGCAGCATCTCGCTGACCAGCAGGGAAACCTCGTCGCCACCGTCGGTGCGGGCGGCCCGGACCATGGCGCAGAACATGGTCACGAAGGCGGGGCTGCTCAGGTCCACGAAGCAGGGCTTGACCTCGGTCCCGAGCTTGACGTAGACCTGCTCCGGCAGGCCCAGCCGCCGTCGCCAGGCCCGTGCCGCGAGGTAGCGGTCGCGCTCGCCGGTCACCGCGGCGAGCCCACTCTCCCCGACCGTGGTCCGCCAGGTCTGCCGGGCCACCACCATGTTGTCCAGGGTGATCCGGGGGGTGTAGGGCGCGGCGGCGACCAGCTTGAACCCGTCGACGGCATGCGCGCTGAGCAGCTCGGCGAAGACCTCGGTGAGCGGCCATCGCTGGCCGTCGCGGGCGGTGGCGACCAGCCGGCCGTTCTCGTCGGTCACCGTGAGGTCCACCGTGGGCAGCACCCGGGCCGGGTCCGCGCCCGGGGCCGGCTGGAACGCCAGGTGCCGGTCGGTCGGACCGGTCAGCGACTCGGCGGTACGGCTGGTCCGCCGGGGCCACTCGCTCGGGAAGAGCAGCCGGATCCGCCGCTCGCCCAGGTCCTCGGCGAGCGCCGCGCTCAGCCGCTCCACGTCCGGGTGCGACGGGGTGAACACGGCGCAGTCGAACGACGACCAGGCCGCGTGCAGCTCGCCGAGCACGACGGTGAATTCGCCCCGGCGCAGCGCATCGGCGTCGGAGGCGCAGATCTGCAGGTCGGGGCTGTGTACGACGCCGTTGGACCAGGACGGCCGGGACCCGGCGAAGACCTCGTCGATTCGCCCGGCGAGGTCGGCGACCCGCAGCCGGACCTCGTTGGTGCCGGCGGGCAGGGTGTCCAGCGCGAACAGCCCGGCCCAGCGCGCCGCGAACTCGGCGGCCACGGTGTCGACCGGGCGCTCGCCCCCGCCCCAGAACAGGCCCTGGACCAGGAACCAGAGGTCGGAGAGGGCGACCGGGGAGTCCCCCGCCTCGGCGCGCAGCTCCTCGTACAGCCCCCGGAACACCGCCCCGTACGCCTCGGTCAGGGCGTTGACCATCCAGCGGGCGGCGCGCAGCAGCACGTCGAGCGGGGCGGCGAGGTCGGCCAGCAGCGGCGCGCCGAAGACGACGTCGAGGTCGCGGCTGGCGTCCTCGTAGCAGATGGTCCGCCCGGCGTACATCTGGCCCTCCCGTCGCCGGGACGCGGCCCCGGTCAGCGCGGTGAAGGTGGCGTCGAGGTCGTCGAGTGCGACCCGGAGCCGGTCCGGGTCGCCGGCCGCGGCAGCGACCTCGTCACGTGCCGCGCGCAGCCGGTCCCAGCCGGCCCGCGCGGTGGCCCGAGCCGGCTCGTCGCCGATCCCGTCGATGCGGGCGGTGAGCACCTGCTCGGCGTCCGGGCTGACCGGCAGGGCGGCGTCCCAGGTGATCAGCTCCCGGGCCACCAGCCGGTCCAGCAGGGCGTAGCCGTCCTCCGGTCGGCGCAGCCCGAGCGCCGGGTCGGCCACCAGGTGGCACGCCGGCCGGCGGCCGTCGACGGCGGCGAGCACCGCCGCCTCCACCGGGGACAGCGGCACCGGTGGCCGGCCGGGGCGCAGCACGCTGCGCCCGCGCACGCTCAGGTGCGGGCAGAGCATCGGCGGCCACCAGCGGCGCACCGCCAGGTCGGTGCCGATCCGGTCGGCGTACGCGGACAGCGCCCAGGACTCGAACCAGACCCAGCGGCGGCGGGTCAGCCCCGGCCCCTGGCTGATCCGGGCCACCTCCGGCTGCTCCGGGTCGAGGGTGACCCAGCAGCTCGGCCCGAAGAAGCCGACCGTCTCGTTCTTGCCCGCGTAGCGCTGCCAGTACTTGAGCAGGGCCCGCTCGCGGTCGCGGCGACGCACGTTGCGGGCCGCGTCGCCGCCGCCGCGGGCCAGGCCGTCCAGGGCGAAGAGCGCGCCCCGGTTCTGCCAGGTGACCGCCTCGCGCAGCAGCGGCTGGCCGGCCAGCTCGCTGATCCGGTGCGCCGACGCCCGAACTGCCTCGTCGAACTCCTTGTCGAACCGGTCGGCGCCGGCCCCGGTGGCCAGCAGCTCGTCGGCGGCCGCGGCGGCGTGCGGCGCGGCGAGGAGGGTCAGCCCGTCGGCCGGGAAGCCGGTGCTGCGCAACACGGCGTCCCGCCACACCGACCAGCCGGTGTCCCCCAGCGGCACCCGGTGCGCCCCGGTCGACCCGGCACCCTCCGCACCGGCAGCGCCGGACGCGGCAGCGCCGGACGCGGCAGGGCTCGGCGCGGCAGCGCCGGACCGGGCGGCGGTCGGAGCGGCGGCGGCCGGCGCGGCGACGGCCTCGGCCAGGTCGGCGCGGATTGCGGCGAGCAGCTCGGGCAGCCGGTCGGTGAGGAAGAAGTGCCCGCCGTCGATCTCGTGCAGGGTGAACCCGGCGGCGGTGTGTTCGGCCCAGGCGGCGCTCTGCTCCCGGCTGACCGCCCGGTCGTGCCGGCCGCTGAACGCGACGAGCGGCACCGGCAGCGGCTCGCCGGGGACGTACCGGTAGCTGTCCACCCGGCCGAAGTCGGCGCGCAGCAGCGGCAGCAGCAGCTGCACCAGCTCGGGGTGTTCCAGCAGCTCGGCGGGGAGCCCGCCGCCGGCGCCGAGGCGGCGCAGCAGCTCGTCGTCGTCCACCCCGGACAGCCCGTCGAAGAGGCTGGGGGCGGTGACGTGCGGCGCCCGGGCACCACCCACGTAGAGCCGCAGCGGCAGCGGGCGGCCGGTACGGCGCAGCTCGCGGACCACCTCGAAGCCGACCCGGCCGCCCATCGAGTGGCCGTAGATCGCGTACGGGCGGTCGGCCCGACCGGCGATGGCGGCGGCGACGTCGGGCACGGTGAACCGGGGGTCCTCGGAGATCCGGTTCTCCCGGCCGGGCAGCTGCACCGCCAGCACCTCGACGTCCGGGCCGATCCCCTCCGGCCAGCGCCGGAAGGCGCTCGCGCCGGCCCCGGCGTAGGGCAGGCAGAACAGTTGCACCGGCGCCTGGGGTCGGCTTCCGGGCGAGACGAACCAGTTCACCGCGCGCCTTTCTGAGGAGGGTCGATCCAGTACCGCCGGCGCTGGAACGGGTAGCCGGGCAACCCGGTGCGGCGGACGCCCCCGCCGGGGTGCAGCGCGGCCCAGTCGACGTCGCCACCGGCGACCCAGTCGGCGGCGAGGTCCCGCAGCCGGCCGGCCGGGCCGGCGATCCGGGTGTCGGTGTCGAGCAGCTCGTCGAGCCCGGCGACCGCGCCGGCCGGGTCGGTGGCGACCACCGCCGCCCGGCAGTCGAAGGCCCGCCGGCCCAGCGCCAGGGTGGCGGCCACCTCGGGCAGCGCCGGCGCCGCGCCGGCCAGGTGGGCCCGCAGCCGGGTGAGCGCCGCGCGCAACGCCCCGGGGGTACGCGCCGAGACCGGCAGCAGGTGCGCGGCACCCTCGGGCGCCTCGACCGGCTCGACCGGCGAGGGCTGCTCGACCACCACGTGCGCGTTGGTGCCGCCGAGGCCGAACGAGCTGACCCCGGCGACCCGGCGCGGGCCCGGCGGCCAGTCGCGCGCCTTGGTCGGCACGTAGAACGGGCCGCCGGCCAGGTCGATCTCCGGGTGCGGCCGGGTGAAGTGCAGGTTCGGCGGGATCACCCCGTGCTGCACGGCGAGCACGGTCTTGATCAGCCCGGCCACGCCGGCTCCGGCGTCGAGGTGGCCGATGTTGGTCTTGACCGAGCCGAGCGCGCAGGACTCGGCGGGCGCGGCTCCGCCGTACACCTCGTGCAGCGCGGCGACCTCGATGGCGTCGCCGAGCGGCGTACCGCTGCCGTGGGCCTCGATGAAGCGGACCTCGCCGGGCGCGACGTCGGCCGCGGCGAGCGCGTTCGCGACGGCGGCGGCCTGCCCGGCGGGGCCGGGGACGGCGAAGCCGGCCCGGTCGGGCCCGTCGTTGGTGATCGCCCAGCCGGGCAGCACCGCGTAGATCCGGTCGCCGTCGGCCTGGGCGTCGGCGAGCCGGCGCAGCGCGACGACCCCGACCCCGGAGCCGAAGCCGGCCCCGTCGGCGGCCTCGTCGAAGGCGCGGCAGCGGCCGTCGGGTGAGGCGAGGCCGCCGGGGGTGTGCCGGTAGCGGGGCCAGGTGACGTTGACGCCGCCGGCGAGGGCGAGGTCGCACTGGTAGTCGGCGAGGCTCTGCGCGGCGAGGCAGACCGCGACCAGCGAGCTGGAGCAGGCGCTCTGCACGGCGACCGCCGGCCCGGTCAGCCCCAGCCGGTACGCGACCTGGCCGGGCAGGTGGTCGGTGAACTGCCGGCCGATCAGCCGGGCCTCCCAGTCGTCCGGGTCCACGTCGCCCACCACCGCCGGGTTGTCCAGCAGGTGGAACAGGAAGTACCGGTTGGCCGAGGTGGCCGAGTAGACCCCGACCAGCCCGGGGAACCGGGTCGGGTCGTGCCCGGCGTCCTCCAGCGCCTCCCACGCGGTCTCCAGGAAGAGCCGGTGCTGCGGGTCGGTGCGGGCGGCCTCCTGCTCGCCCATCGCGAAGAACTCGGCGTCGAAGTCGGCGACGCCGTCGAGCCGGCCGGCGGCCCGGACGTGCCGGGGGTCGGCCCGCAGGCCGGCCCCGATGCCCAGGGCGGCCAGCTCGGCGTCGCTGTGGTCGTGGATCGAGTCGACCCCGGCGCAGAGGTTCCACCAGAAGGTGGCCAGGTCGGGGGCGCCCGGGAACCGCCCGGCGAGCCCGACCACGGCGATCTCGTCGCCGGCGTACTCGCGGGCGGCGACGGTCGGCGCGGCCGGGGCGGGCAGGGTCGGCGCGGGGGCCGGTGCGCCGGGCCGGTCATCGATGGCCGCCGCGTCGAGCAGCCGGGCCTGCGCCGCCACGGTGGGGTGCGCGAAGAGCCGCACCATCGGCAGCGCCACCCCGAACCGCTCGGCGAGGCGCTGCTGCACCTGGCCGAGGAGCAGGGACTGGCCGCCCGCGTCGAAGAAGCTCTCCTGCCGGCCGACCGCGTCGCGGCCGAGCACCGCGCACCAGATGTCGTGCACCGCCCGCTCGGTCTCGGTGGTCGGGCCCTGCCCGGCCGGGACGTCCCGGGGCGGGTCGGGCAGCGCCCGCTCGTCGACCTTGCCGGTGACGGTGAGCGGGAAGGCGTCGAGCGCGACCACCGCGCGGGGCAGGGCGTACTCCGGCAGCCGCCGGGCGAGGGCGGCGCGCAGGGCCGCCGGGTCGAGGGGCCCGCCGGCGGGCGTCGCGTACGCCAGCAGCTCGCCGTCGCGGGCGATGGCCCGGACGGCGGCGACGCCGGGCTGGGCGGCGAGGACCGCCTCGATCTCGGTCAGCTCGACCCGGAACCCGCGCACCTTCACCTGCCGGTCGAGCCGGCCGAGGCAGACCAGCTCGCCGCCGGGCAGCCGCGCGCCGAGGTCCCCGGTGCGGTACGCCCGGGTGTGGCCGTCGTTCTCGAGGCTGAACCGGTCGCTGTCCTGCCCCAGGTAGCCCGGGGCGAGGTATCGGCTGCGCACCACGATCTCGCCGGTGTCCCGGTCCAGCGACAGCTCGTACCCGGGCAACGGGGTGCCGATCGGCAGCGGCCCGGTGGCGGTCGGGTCGGCCTCGGCGAACGGCAGCGTGTGCCGGGCGGCGAAGGTCATCTCGGTGGCGCCGTAGCCGTTGACCAGGACGCTGCCCGACGCGAACCGGTCCCGACCGCGCGCGGCGTCGGCGTGGGTGGCCTGCTCGCCGCCGAGCAGCACCACCCGCACCGCGTCGAGCCGGCGCGCGCCGAGGGTGTCGAGCAGGAACCGGTAGACGGTCGGGGTGGAGTGGTAGACGGTCACCCGGCGTCGGACCAGCTGGTCGGCGGCGTGGGCCAGGCCGTGCCGGCGCAGGTCCACCGGGACGACGGCGGCGCCGGTGAGCAGAGCCGGGTACAGGTCGGGGATGGCGGCGTCGAAGCTGAACGAGGCGAGCAGGCTGAGCCGGTCGTCCGGGCCGAGGGCGAGGTCACGGATCTGGTTGTCCACGACGTGCGCCAGGTTGCGGTGGGTCTGCGCGACGGCTTTGGGCGTGCCGGTGGAGCCCGAGGTGAACAGCACGTACGCCGGCGCGTCCGGGTGCACCGGCACGGGACGCAGCGGGGCGGGCCCGATCCCGTCGAGGACGATCATGGTGGTGCCGGGCCGGTCGGCGCACAGCCGCTCGGCCAGTTCCCGGTGCGCGGCGGCGCAGGCGACGGCCCGCACGTCGGCGGCGGCGAGCAGGTGCCGCAGCCGCGCGTCGGGGAACCCCGGGTCCACCGGCACGTACGCGCAGCCGGCGGCGAGGGCACCGAGGACGGCGGCGACGGTGGGCGCGCCGTGCCCGGTGAGCAGGGCGACCCGGTCGCCGGCGCGCAGGCCCGCGGCGGCGAGCGCGGCGGCGTGGCCACCGGCGCTGCCGGCCAGCTCGGCGTAGTCGACCTCGTGGGTCTCGCCCAGGATCGCCGGCCGGTCAGGATGGGCGGCAGCGACGTCCACGAAACGCTGGATGATCATTGGTTGCGCCATCTCAGGGAGCTGACTCGACTCCACTGTGGACAGGCGCGCAGGTATCGACAATTGTGATCATGATCCCCCCCAGGACTTCACAATGGAGCCAGAATAGGGCTCGATGCCTCCCGGAACAGGCCATTGACCGGAGTCAGCCCGAAGGGGCCACGACACCTCGGTGATCGGGCGTCGAAATTCGGCCGATCATCCCCCTAGCGCGGCGAGGAGTTTCAGCTTAAGGGGATTTCAGCGAGCAAATTTCCGGCGAAAGGGGCCGCAGACCGGGGATCTTCCGCCCCGTCGGCTCCCGTTATGGCAGCTCAGGCGGGGTGCGCAGTGGCGGCGACGTCACTCATCGTACGGCCGCGGTGGCGCTGGATCGACGTCCCTGGTGAAACTTTTCGGCAACTGCGCCACCAGGTCCTGGAACTCGCCGACCGTGACCGCCTCGCGCAGGGTGGCGAAGACCGCCCGGACCCCGACCTGGGCGGTGGCCGGCTCGACGCCGGCCCGATCGGCCACCCGGCGCAGGAACTCGACCGGTCCGAAGGTCTCCGCCGCGCCCGGCGTGGTCTCCGGCGGCGGTCCGGCCAGGTATGCGCTGAGCTCGTCCGGGAGCTGGGCGCTCAGGTCGTCGACCTCGCCGGCCTGGACCCGCTCGGCCACCGTCACCAGCACGGCACGGGCGATCGCGGCGGCCCGCTCCGGCGGCAACTCCGCCCGCCGGGCGACCGCGTCGACGAAGAGGGGAAAGCGCACCGGTCCTCCTCTCGCTCCGCCGATCGGCCGCACCTCCGACCCGGAGTCCCCGGGTCGTCCGTCGGAAATCCGACCCTCGGCGGCCGTCCCGCCGGGTCGGGAATCCGACCGCGGTTACCCGTCCCGGCGGACCCCAAACGGCCGCCTCACCCGACCGGTTCCGGCGCGGCTCGCATCCGCGCGACGAGCGGGAAGCCGCCCGCCTCGGCGGCGAACTCGTGGCGCGGCACCCGCGAGGTCGCTCAGCCCAGCAGGGACCGCCGGCGCAGGTCGTCGAAGATGATCCGGTCGACCGGGGAGACCCGGTCCCGGTCGGCGTACCCGAGCCAGGCGACCTCCTCGATCTCGTGGTCCGGCCGGGGCTCGCCGTGGTGCTCGGCGGAGTAGCAGGTCATCCGCACCAGCGTGCCCGCCGGATGGCCGTGCGCCTGGGCGGTGAACGTGCCGACGTGCACGGCCGTCGCCGGGTCGATCACCACGCCCAACTCCTCGGCGATCTCGCGGGTGAGCGTCTCCCGGTCGGTTTCGCCGGGCTCGCGCTTGCCGCCGGGCAGGTACCAGACGTCCCGGCCCCGCGAGCGGGTGCTGAGGATCCGGCCGTGCGCGATCCGGATCCAGGCGATCTTGTCGATGGCGTCCACGGGCGATCCTCCGGTCCGGGCGGGCACCCACTGTAGACGGCGGCCCGGACGTGCCGGGGTTTGGCGGCGGGGACCGGCGGGGCATTCCGACCGCACGGGGTGCTCCCGGAGGGAGGGCGCGGATGAGCTGGTGGCGCGACCGGTGGCGGCGGCGGAAGCCGCCGGAGAAGGTGGCGGCAGGTCGAGTCGGTGATGCTGGCGGCGCTGACCTCGGACGGGCCCCCGGCCGGCCCCGACTGGCGGCGACTGGACTGACGGGTCGGGTGCCGTTCACCCCTCGGCGAGGGTGTCGAGCAGCAGCGACGCCGTCCAGCTGAACGCCGCCGAGCCGAGCCCCGCCCCGGTGTCCGGATGGAAGTACTCGTGACAGCCGCCGGTGGCGACCAGCGCCAGCATCGACTCGCGCAGCCCAGCGGCCAGGTCCGGCCGGTGGTGCGCCCGCAGCCCGCGCCAGAGCAGCCAGTTGGTGTTCATCCAACTGGGGCCGCGCCAGTAGCGCAGCGGCTCGAAGTCCGGCGCGCTGCGGTCGTGGGTGGGCAGCGGACGCGGCATGCGCGGGGCCAGGCCGAACCGCGCCGAGCACGCCTCGGTCAGCACCGCCCGCACCTGGCGCCCCGGCAGGTCGGGCAGGATCAACGGCATCAGCCCGAGCACGGTACGGGCCGGGACCAGCCGGTCGGTGCGCAGGTCGCGCGGGTGGAAGGTGCCGGTGACCGGGTCGTGGAGCCGGCGGACCACGGCCTCGGTGATCCGGGCCGCGCGGTCGCGGTGCGGACCGGGATCGGCCCCGACCACGGCGGCGATCCGAGCCAGGGCGTGCTCCGCCGCACCCAGCGCCGCGTTGAACAGCGGGCACTCCACCAGGAACGGATGCCACCCGGCCAGCGCCTGATCGCTGTAGCGACGGTCGCGGTAGGAGGCGACGATCGCGACGTACCGCGCGTAGTCCAGGTCCGTGGGGCGGTGCGCGGCGTCGGCGTGCGCGGTGTCGTGCCGACGGTACGCCCGCATCACGGCGGCGTCGGCCGGTACCGCCGCCATCGGCGCGTCCCAGGCCGGGCTGTTGTCCAGGCCGGACTCCCAGGGGTGCACGATGGCCGCCAGCCCGGCCCCGCCGACGTCCCGCCGGCCGGTCAGGTAACGCTGCTGGGCGACCAGCCTCGGGTACAGCCAGCGCAGCGCCTGGGCCGACGCCTCGGACGGGGCGCGGCGGTACACCAGCCAGGCCGCCTGGGCGTGCACCGGCGGCTGGACGATGCCGGAGGTGGCGGCGGGCGGGGCGCCCTCGGCGGTGGCAGAGCCCCAGAACTCCGGCCCGGGGAAGTACGAGCCCACCCGCAGCGCCGGGTTGAAGACGATGTGCGGCACCCGCCCGTCGGCCCACTGGGCGGCGAACAGCGTGCGCAGCTCCCGCCAGGCCCGGTCGGGGCGGACGTGGGCCAGCCCGATCGCGATGAACGCCGAGTCCCAGCTCCACTGGTGCGGGTAGAGGGTGCGCGAGGGCACCGTGTGGTCATGCTCCCAGTTGGCGTCGAGGGTGGCGATGGCCAGCCGGCGCAGGTCGGCGAGGTGCCCGGCGGGCGCCGGACGGGCGGCCGCGCCGGCCCTCGGGGCGGGGCCGCCGTCCGGGTCGTCGGCGAGGGGCGCGCCGAGGCCGGACGGGCCGGCGGCGCCGGTGCTCACGCCGCCGCCTGCCGGGGCTGGGCGTGCCGGAGCACGGTCGCCGCCTGTTGCAGCGCCCGGACCGGGTCGCCGCGCAGCCGACACTCCAGCGCCAGCCAGCCCGGGTAGCCGATGTCGCGCAGCGTGCGCAGCAGCGCCGGCCAGTCCAGGTGCCCGGCGCCGGGCTGGAACCGGTTGGAGTCGCTGACCTGCACGTGCCCCAGGTACGGCGCGGCGGCGCGCAGGGCGGCGTGCACGTCGTCCTCCTCGATGTTCATGTGGAAGGTGTCGGCGACCACCCGCACCGAGGGCAGGCCGACGGCGGCGCAGAGGGTGACCGCCTCGTCGAGCCGGTTGACCATGTGGTCCTCGTACCGGTTGAGCGGTTCCAAGAAGAGGGTGACGCCCTCGGCGCGGGCGTGCTCGCCGAGGTCACCCAGGGCGTCGACGAGCACCTGCCGATCGCCGCCGGGCGGGCGGGGCGGTTCGAACGGGGGCAGCCGACGGGAGAACATCCCCCAGGCGGCGGGGGTCATCGCGCCGATCCCGCCGAGTTCGGCGATCACGGTGAGCTGGGAGCGCAGGTTGGCGACCGCGTCGCGGGAGCGCGCCGGGTCGAAGTCGCCGATGAAGTGGTCCATCTCCACGCAGACGGTGGGCATGACCACCCCCTCGGCGCGGGCCCGGCGCAGCTCCGGCAGCCGACGGGCGAGGGCGAGGTCGCCCCGGCCGCGCAGCTCGATGCCCTGGTAGCCGAGGGCGGTGGCGAGAGCGAACTTCTGGGCCAGGTTGGTGCCCGGGAGCAGTTGCTCCTGGCAGGCGAGCGGGATGGACATCAGAACTCCAGCACGACTTGTAGGACGTCACCGGCACCGCGGTCGAGCAACGCGAGCGCGTCGGCCACCGCGCGGGCGTCCACGACGTGGCTCACCAGCGGCAGCGGGTCGACGCTGCCCTCGGCCACCAGGTCCATGAAGGTGTGGGCGATGCGGGCACCGGACCACCGGCCGGCCAGGCCGGGCGCCGGGGCGGGGCCGGAGACCTGGGCCGCCACCAGCTGGATCCGGTTGTGGTGGAACTCCTCGCCAAGGCCCAGCCCGTCGGCCTGGCCCTGGTAGAAGCCGCCGGCCACGACGCGGCCGGCATGGGTGGTGGCGCGGATCGCCTCGTGCAGCGCCGGGTACGCCCCGGACAGCTCCAGGCAGACGTCCGCGCCCCGGCCGGCGGTGGCCTCGCGCAGCACCGCGGCGGCGGAGTCGACACCGGCGTCGACGGTGCGCCGGGCCCCGAGGCGGGCGGCCCGTTCCAGCCGGGCGGGCACCCGGTCGACGGCGACCACCCGGGCCCCGGAAAGGCTGGCCAGCCGGGTGGCGAGCAGCCCGATGACGCCCTGCCCGAAGATCCCGACCCAGTCGCCGAGGTGCAGGTCCCCGGCGAGGACGGCGGTCAGCGCGATGGCGCCGGGACGGGCGAAGACGGCGGCGAGCGGGTTGAGCCCGGGGGCGAGCGGGTTGACCGCGCCGGCCGGCAGGACGGCCTCGGCCCGGTGCCCCCAGATGCCCCAGACGAGTTGGCCCGGATGTCGGTCGGCCACGTCGTCGGCGACCTCGACGATCTCGCCGACCTCCTCGTAGCCGAACCCGACCAGCGGATACGGCACGGGGGTCTGCCGGGGGACGAACATCCGGCTGGCGTCGTCCCAGTCCTTGCTGAGCCGGGGGTTGCTCCCCCGGAACAGGGTGAGCTCGGTGCCGGCGGAGATGCCGGAATAGCAGGTGCGGACCCGGACCTGGCCCGGGCCGAGCGGATCGGTGGGGCAGGGCTCGAGGCTCACGCGCCGCGGCCCGGCCAGCGAGACAACCCAGTTGCCCATGGTGCCACTCCCGGGACGTACCGGGCTCAATCTTAACAAAAAATCGCTATATGTCTTGTGATTGATCAATCCAGCACGTTGAATCCCTCATGTACCCTTCGAGAGGAGTGCCACAGATGTCATCCCCTCCGATGCGGATGCTGGCCGCCACCCTGATCCTCGCAGTAACCGGGGCGAGCCTGCTGGCCTGCAGCGACGACGAGTCTAAAAGCGACAGTTCCGAAATAACCGTCTGGAGCCTGGAGGACGTGGCCGACCGGGTCACCGCCACCAAGGCGATCATCGCCGACTACACCGCCAAGACCGGCGTGAAGGTCAATCTGGTCACCGTCAACGAGGACCAGTTCCCCTCCCTCATCGCCTCCAGCGCCGCCGCCGGGGAGCTGCCCGACGTCGTCGGGTCGGTGTCGCTCGCCGGCATCCGCACCCTCGCCGGCAACGAGCTGCTGCATCCCGACGCCAACAAGGAGATCGTCGACAAGCTGGGGCGGGACACCTTCTCGCCACGGGCCCTGGAACTGACCTCCGAGGACGGGAAGCAGCTCTCGGTACCCAGCGACGGGTGGGGGCAGCTGCTGGTCTACCGCAAGGACCTCTTCGACGCCGCCGGCCTGCCCGCCCCCGACACGTACGAGAAGATCGCCGCCGCGGCGGCGAAGCTGAACACCGGCGGGGTCGCCGGCATCACGGCGGCCACCGCCCCGGGCGACGTCTTCACCCAGCAGACCTTCGAGCACCTGGCCCTGGCCAACAACTGTCAGCTCACCGACGACTCCGGCGCGGTCAAGCTGGACTCCCCCGAATGCGTCGAGGCCTTCCGCTTCTACGGCGACCTGATGCGCAACCACTCCGTCAAGGGCGCGCAGGACGTGGACACCACCCGGGCCACCTACTTCGCCGGCAAGGCCGCCATGCTGATCTGGTCGCCGTTCATCCTCGATGAGCTGGCCGGACTGCGCAACGACGCCAAGCCGACCTGTCCCCAGTGCGCGAAGGATCCGAACTGGCTGGCGAAGAACAGCGGCTTCGTCACCGCCATCAAGGGCCCGAACGGCGCGGAGCCGGCCCAGTACGGCGAGATCAGCTCCTGGGCGGTGCTGAACGAGGCCGCCGCCGACCCGGCGAAGTCCTTCGTGGAGTACCTGCTCTCCGACGGCTACCCGCGCTGGTTCGGCATGTCCCCGGAGGGGCGCTTCCCGGTCCGCAAGGGCACCGCCGACGACAAGGAGAAGTTCCTCACCGCCTGGAACACCAGCCAGGCCGGCGTGGACGCGAAGAAGCCACTCTCCGAGGTGTACGGCGCCGAGGTGCTGACCGGCCTGCGCACGAGCCCGGACACCTTCCAGCGCTGGGGCCTGACCCAGGGCCAGGGCAAACTGGTCGGCGCGATCCTGGGCGAACTGCCCGTACCCAAGGCCCTCGCGGACGTCGTCGGCGGCAAGAGCGACGCCGGCGCGGCGGCCGCCCGGGCGAAGAAGGACGTGGAGGCGATCAAGGCGGGCGTCAATTGACGACGGCCCCACCGGAGACCGGCCGCTCCCCCGCCCGGGAGCGGCCCGGCCCCGGCCGCCGACGCCCGCTCACGCTGCGTCGCCGGGAGTCGCGCGCCGGGCTCGCACTGGTTGCGCCGACCCTGCTCGTCGTGGTCGCGGTGATCGGCATCCCGATCGTCTGGACGGTGGTGCTGGCCTTCCAACGGGTACGCCTGGCCACCCTGCGCAAGACCGGGCTCTTCGGTGAGCTGACGCTGAGCAACTTCGACCGGGTGCTGAATACGCCGGGCTTCGCCGACACGCTCTGGACCACGGTGCTCTACAGCCTCGGCGGCACCGCCGGGTCGATCGCGCTCGGCCTGGTCGCCGCGCTGGTGGTCCGCCGACCGTTCCGGGGCCGGACGCTGGTCCGGGCCTCGATGCTGCTGCCGTACGTGGCGCCGGTGGTCGCGGTGGCCTTCGTCTGGCAGGTGATGCTCGACCCCCAGCTCGGCATCGTCAACGACTGGGGGCAGCGCTTCCTCGGCTGGGACGCCCCGATCCCCTTCCTGTCCCAGGACTCGACCGCCCTGGCCACGGTGGTCGCGTTCGAGGCGTGGCGCTACTTCCCGTTCGCGTTCCTGTTCCTGCTGGCCCGGCTCCAGGCCGTCCCCGGCGAGCTGGAGGAGGCCGCCCGGGTGGACGGCGCCACCCCGACCCAGCGGTTCCGGCACATCCTGCTGCCGCAGCTGATGCCGGTGATCGCCCTGCTGGGGGTGCTGCGGTTCATCATGACGTTCAACAAGTTCGACGACGTCTACCTGCTCACCGGCGGTTCCGCCGGCACCGAGGTGGTCAGCGTCCGGGTCTACCAGTTCCTCACCGCGCGGACCGACATCGGGGCGGCGGCGGCGCAGGCCGTCGTGCTGGCCGTGGTGCTGATCGTCTTCGTGGCGATCTACCTGCGCTTCTTCGCCGGACGCAGGGAGGCGTGATGGACCGCGACCGGATCGAAACCGTCTCGCTGCGCTGGCTGCGCCGGCTGGTGGTCACCGCGTTCCTGCTGGTCACCCTGCTGCCGTTCTGGTACATGCTGGTGCTCTCGGTACGCCCCATCGAACGGCTGCTGCTCGACCCCGGCTCGCTGTGGGTGCCGCTGGGCGAGCTCACCGTGGCCACGTACACCGAGGTGTTGAAGGCCGCCGAGGACGGCGGCCAGGGTTTCCTCACCTTCATCCGCAACAGCGGCCTGGTCGCCCTGGCCGCGACGCTGCTGACGCTGCTGGTGGCGATCCCCGGCGCGTACGCCGTCTCCCGGTTGCGGTTCTTCGGCCGTCGCCAGGTCAATGTCCTGTTCCTGGCCGTCTACCTGTTCCCGTCGATCGTCATCGCGATCCCGCTCTTCGTGGTCTTCACCCGGGCCGGGCTGCGCGGGTCCCTGTTCGGCCTGGTGCTGGTCTACATCTCGCAGACCCTGCCGGTCTCGGTCTACATGCTGAAGAACTACTTCGAGACCATCCCGATCAGCCTGGAGGAGTCCGCGGCGATCGACGGGGCCGGCCGGCTCGGCATCATCCGCCGGATCAGCCTGCCTCTGGCCGCCCCGTCGATCATGGCGGTCGCGCTCTACGACTTCATGATCGCCTGGAACGAGTTCCTCTTCGCGCTGCTCTTCCTGGTCGACAAGCCCGACCGGTGGACGGTGTCGCTGGGGCTCTCCCTGCTCGCCGACGGCGTCGAGGTGCCCAAGACGGTGCTGATGGCCGGGTCGGTGATCCTCACCCTGCCCATCGTGATCCTCTTCTTCGCCAGTGAGCGGCTGCTCACCGAGGGTCTCACCGCCGGCGCGGAGAAGGGCTGACCACCCGCCCACGGGCGGTGGCCGACCGCCGGTCACCGTCCGTGGAGGCCGCGATCACGCCTCGAAACACCTGGTAGATAATCGTGCCGAACGGTCATGTCGTCCGTAGCATCGTTCGAAAACCCGCCCCGGCGGGTACGGGGGAAGCCGACGGAACGCCCTGCGCGTGCCGCCGGCAGGTGCGCGAGCACCACATCCGTATCCGCGACAGGCAAAGGGGCCGGCGATGGGTCGAGCACGGCAGGACGCGCCAACGGGCACCCAGGGTGAGGACTACACCCGTCGGCTGCAACGCCTGGGTGGCGCGCGCTGGAAGCAGCTGCTCGACGTGCAGGCGCCGTACCGGTGGAACCTGCGGCGGCTCGGCCTGGGCCGCACCCTCGACGTGGGCTGCGGACTCGGCCGCAACCTCGCGAACCTCGGCGACGGCGCCGTCGGGGTCGACCACAACGCCACGTCGATCGCGCACGCCCGGGCCGCCGGGCACGAGGCGTACACGGTCGAGGAGTTCTTCCGCTCCGAGCACGCCCGCCCGGACGCCTTCGACTCGCTGCTCGCCGCCCACCTGCTGGAGCACCTCCCCGCCGGCCAGGCGCTGGAGGTGGTCTCCTCGTACCTGCCGTTCGTCCGCTCCGGCGGCACCGCCGTCTTCATCACCCCGCAGGAGCGCGGGTACGCCAGCGACGCCAGCCACGTCCGGTTCGTCGGGTTCCCCGAGGCGGCCGAGGCCGCCCGCGACCTCGGCATGACCGTGGTACGGCAGTACTCGTTCCCCTTCCCCCGGGCGCTCGGCAAGCTCTTCACGTACAACGAGTTCGTCACCGTCGCCCGGCTGCCCTGACCGCCGGGACGCTCCGCCGGGCGCCGGTTACCGTGGCGGCATGACCAACCCGACCCGCTGGGCGACCGAGACCGGCCCCGGACACTCGCAGTGGTACATCGACCGGTTCCGCAAGCTCGCCGCCGAGGGCGCCGACCTCGCCGGCGAGGCGCGCCTGGTGGACGCCATGGTCGCGCCCGGCTCGCGGATCCTGGACGCCGGCTGCGGCACCGGCCGGGTCGGCGCCGCGCTGGCCGCCCGCGGTCACCGGGTGGTCGGGGTGGACGCCGACCCGGCGCTGGTCGAGGCCGCCCGCGCCGACCATCCCGGCCCGCGCTGGCTGGTCGGCGACCTCGCCGCACTGGACCTGGCCGCGGCCGGCGAGCCGGAGCCCTTCGACGCCGCCGTGGTGGCGGGCAACGTGATGGCGTTCGTCGCTCCGGGCACCGAACGGGACGTGCTGGCCCGGATCGCCGCGCACCTGCGCCCCGACGGCGTGGTGCTGGTCGGCTTCGGCACCGACCGGGGCTACCGGCTGGCGGACTTCGACGGCGACGCGGTCGCCGCCGGGCTGCGCCCCGAGCACCGCTTCGCCACCTGGGACCTGCGTCCGTGGCGCGACGAGGCCGACTTCGCGGTCAGCGTGCTCCGCCGCCCCGCGCCCTGACCGCCCGCCGTCCTGGGCCCTGACCCACTCGCGGCGGGCGCCCCTGGGCCCGACCATCGCCAGGCCTGGGTCAGGCGGGGGCGGCCACCGCCCGCGCGGCGGCCGGGTCGAGCGGGCTGCCGGCGGGCACCAGGCTGACCAGGCCGGCGGGCAGCCGCACCGGCCGCACGTCGCGGTAGCCGAGCATGCCCAGCACCTCGGCGCCGGCCAGCACGTACCGCCGGCCCAGGTCGGTGACGACGGAGACCGCGCCGCCGGTCGCGCCGGGCGCGGCGACGGACTCCACCACCGCGCCCCGGCCGGGCTCGACCACCACGTGGTCGGCGAGCACCGCACCCCGCCCGGTGGCGGCGCCGGTGCGGGCCACGGCGGTCAGATCGGGCAGGGTGGCGCCGACGCGGACGTCGCGGACCTCGCCGTCGTCGCCGACCCGCGCGCAGAGCCCGCCACCGTCCACGCCGGCCAGCCGGGGCGGCGACGCGGGTGGGGCGGTGGGGCCGCTCGGCACCAGGTCCGGCAGCTTGGGCAGGGCGGCGAACCGGCCGAGGGTGATCGGCTTCGGGTCGCCCTGACCGGTGCGGGCCATCAGCAGGGCCGCCTGCAACTCGGTGATGCCGGCGAGGCCGTCGGACTCGGCGACCGCGTACTGCCGGCCGCCGCCGGAGTTGCGGACCAGGTAGACGTCACCGACCGCGGCGCCGGCGACCCGGGCGGCGGGCTGACCCAGCTCGGGCAGGGCCGGCGGGGCCAGGTCGGCGCCCGCGGGCAGCGTGTTGAGCAGGGCGGGCGCCACCGGCACCGCCCGCTCCCGGGTAGCGGCCAGTGCCGCCAGCACCCGGCTGGTGTCGCGCAGCAGGAAGCGCCGCTCCCGCCAGACGAGATGCAGGGTGCCGTCCGGATGCCGGACCAGCACCCCCTCCTCGCCGGTCGGCCGCCCGCCGGTGGCCTCCCGACCGATGAGCAGCGCCGAGCGGGGCGTCGGACGCCCGGTCCCGGCCGGCACGACCGAGCAGACCGTCCACGCGGCGGTCGAGAGCCGCCCGGGGGCGGGCAGCGAGTCCGGCGCGTCGGCGATGCCCAGCGGCAGGCCCCGGGGCACCCCCTCGATGGACCGGCGGGAGACCAGCACCGTGCTGGACCGCTCGGCCCCGATGATCAGCAGCGCGGAGGCGTAGTTGAGCACCGGGTGCAGCTTGCCGTCCCGGTAGACGAACCGGGCGCCGGACTCCTTCTCGACGATCACCGCGCCCGGGTCGCGCCACTTGCTGCCACCGCCGGCGAAGAGGCCGTACAGGGCGAAGCCCCCGAGCCCGATCGCGGCCACCAGCACGCTCGCCAGACCGGCGCCGGCGAGCCGCCGGAACGGCGACCGCGCCGGGTCGGTCTCCCGCATCACCAGCGCGGCGACCGCCCGCTGCACGGTGAACTGGTACGAGTGGAGCTGGTCCTGCCGCGACGGCATGGCGTCCCTTCCGGCGAGTCGTCGGCGGACAGGATATGCGCTGCGTCGATGTCCCGGCGACCCTGCGTCGTCACGGCCGCACCGCCCGGCCGGATGTCGCGCCCCAGGTTCGCCGATCGCGTATAACCGGACCGTGGACAGCAGTGAATGGGACGCGCGGTACGCCGCCTCGACGGAGCTGGTGTGGACCGCCGAGCCGAACCGTTTCGTGGTGGAGGCGATCGCCGACCTGCCCCCGGGTGACGCACTCGACCTCGCCGCCGGGGAGGGGCGCAACGCGGTCTGGCTGGCCGGGCGGGGCTGGCGGGTGACCGCGGTCGACTTCTCACCGGTGGCGGTGGCGCGCGGCCGGGAGCCGGCCGCCCGCCGGGGCGTACCGGTGGACTGGCGGGTCGGGGACGTCACCGCCGACGCGCCCGAGCCCGGCCGGTACGACCTGGTGCTGGTCGCCTACCTGCACCTGCCCCCGGCCGCGCTGGCGACGGTGCTGGCCGGGGCGCGCGACGCGCTGCGGCCCGGCGGCACGGTGGTGGTGGTCGGGCACGACCGGGCCAACCTGGAGGGCGGCGTGGGCGGCCCGCGCGAGCCGGCGATCCTGCTCACGCCGGAGGAGGTGACCGCCGGTCTCGACGGGCTGCGGGTACGGCGGGCGGAGACGGCCCGCCGCCCGGTGACCGTCGACGGCGACACCGTGGACGCGCTCGACACGGTGGTGGTGGCGACCCGGGCGGCGTGACCGCCGGGGTGGGAGGTCACCGCAGAGTGCGCCGGCCGGTCAGGGTCGCGGGATGAGCCGGACCCGACCGGTAGCATCCCGCACGGACGGTGGCGGCGAGGAGGCCGGGTGGGCACGCGATTCGAGGAACTGGCCTGGCGGGAGACCCCGATCGGCGAGATCAGCCTGCGCCGGCGCCGCGACCCGGCGCTCGACGTCGACGTGTACGAGGTGAAGCTCGACGACGAGTTCCTGATGTCCAGCCTCTTCCCGGTGGCGGAGATCGAGCTGGCCCGGTTGGGGCTGGCCCCGCTGACCGGCGACGCCCTGGACGTGGTGGTCGGCGGCCTCGGCCTCGGGTACACCGCGCGGACCGCGTTGGAGGACCCCCGGGTGCGCTCGCTGGTGGTGGTCGAGGCGATCGAGGACGTCATCGACTGGCACCGCCGGCAGCTGTTCCCCTTCTCCGCCGGGCTGGCGCCCGACCCGCGTACCCGGTTCGTGCGGGCCGACTTCTTCGCCGCCGTCGCCGGCGGCACCGGCCTCGACCCGGCGGATCCGGACCGCCGGTTCCACGCCGTGCTGCTGGACGTGGACCACTCGCCGCGGCACGTCCTGCACCCCAGCCACGCCCCCTTCTACCGGGCGGACGGGCTGCGCCGGCTGGCCGACCTACTGCACCCGGACGGGGTGTTCGCCCTCTGGTCGGACGACCCGCCGGACGAGGATTTCGGCCGGGTGCTGGCCGAGGTGTTCCCGACCTCGCAGGCCCACGTCGTCCGCTTCGCCAATCCGTTGACCGGCGGCGAGAGCGCCAACACCGTCTACGTCGCCCGACGCTGACCGACGTTTCCGCGCCCGGCCGGCATGTCCGGCCCCCAGGGGGAGGCGCGCGGACAGTCGATCAGGGAGGCGAAGATGCGGACCGTGCTCTGGATCGTCGGCATCGTCGGCGGCGCGCTCGTCCTGCTGGGGCTGCTCCTCGAGGCGGTCCGTTGGCTGGTCGTCATCGGGGCGATCGCACTGGTGGTGGTGATCGTGCTGGCCTTCGTGCGGGGCCGGCAACTGATGCGACAGCACTCCCCCGGTCGCCGATAGGCGAACGCCTGGGCCGGCCGCGGGCGCGGGCGGGAACGCGAACGGGTTGTCAGGTATCGGACAGATTGCAACCCGACCTGGCCGTCGAGGGTTCTCCCGTCACACCGTCCGGAGCACCCGGACCGACCACGGGGAGATACCGATGACCCACCTCGCTCGACGCAGGATGCTGGCGGCGGCCACCGCCGGGCTGCTGTCCGCCGCGATCGGCGTCGCCACCGCGCCGGCGACCGCCGCGCCACGGACGGCCAGCGCCAGCGCCTGCAAGCTGTCCACCCTGCCCTACCCCGCCGATGTCTACCGCGCCGACGCGCGGGCCATCGACCGGACCGGCCGGTTCATCGCCGGCACCGCCCTGCGGGTCGGCGAGGAGAGCAACCAGGCCCTCCTGTTGGTGTGGGACCGCGGGCGGCTCACCACCATCGAGTCATCGCTCGCCGAGAACGTGGCGGACGTCAACACCGCCGGCACAGTGGTCGGCAGCGGCTGGGCCGATGGCAGGATCCGGCCGTGGATCCTGCGCGACGGCGCCGTCGCACTCCTCCCGTCGCCGCCCGGCGGCGCGGAGCCGACGGCGATCAACGGCGCAGGAGACATCGTCGGTGTGGGGGTGGACCCGGACACCTACGACCCCTTCACGGTGCGGTGGCCGGCCGCCCGGCCCGGCACGTTCGAGGTGCTCGACGCCCCGGCCGGCGCCGTGCCGCAGGGCATCACCGAGGACGGCACCATCGTCGGCACCGCCGGCGAGTTCGCGGCGTGGACCGGCTGGGTGCGGTACCCGGACGGACGTGTCGAGGCGCTCACCGTGCCGGGGGCCCGCACCACCATCGTCTACGCGGCGCAGGGCCACTGGGCGATCGGTCGGGTCAACCTCGGTGACGGCAACCAGGTGAAGGTGCGCTGGGACCTGCGCGACGGCTCCTGGTCGCGACTCGCCGACGAGCTGCCGTTGGTGACCGACGTCAACAAGCGCGGGACGGTGGTCGGCGGCGACCGGATCGCCCGCGGCGGCACCTCCCGCCTGCTGCCCGGGGGCGGAGCACGGGTGGGCTTGGGCGCTGAGGCCATCTCGGACACCGGCACGGTGGTCGGCTTCCGCAACGACGGCCGGCTCACCCCGGTGCGCTGGAGCGGCTGCTGACTCCACCGACTGCGCCGCCGGCATCGGCGGCGTCAGTTGCGCCGTCGCCGGTGCGGGTGTCCCGCCCGCACCGGCGACGGCGGGGGAACCGGAGGGACCTGACCGCCGAGCGGCCCGATCCCCGCCACGTCGATGCCGCAGCGGGTTCCCGGCCGCGGCGCGGTGCAACCGGGCGGTGCCCTCACCCGTGAACAGGGCATGGACACCGCCCGGAAGCCCGGGCGCCAATGCCGGGAGCAGCCATGACGCGGACCATCCCGAACAGCCTCCTCGCCGGCCTCACCGCCGGCGTCCTCACCGCGACGCTGGGCGCGCCCGGCGTCGCCACGGCGGCGACGGGGCCGCGTAGCGCGACGCTCTGCACGAGCCGCCCACTGCCGATGCCGGCCGACGTGACGCACGGCGAGGCTCGGGCGATCGACCCGACCGGACGGTTCATCGCCGGCCGGGGCCTGCGCATCACCGGGGACGTACGGGAGGAACTGCTGCTGCTCTGGGACGGGCCGAGGGTCACCGTGGTGCCGTCCGACCCGTCCCGGCGCCTCGCCGCCGTCAACCGGTACGGCGTGGTGGTTGGCAGCGCCTTCGTCGACGGCACCTTCCGTCCGTGGCGCTACCGCTACGGCCGGCTGGAGTGGTTGCCCGTGCCGGCGACGGTTTCCGGGACCTGGCCGCTCGGGATCAACGCCCGCGGTGACATCGTGGGCCAGGGCTCGGTGGAGGAGACCGAGACCGCCCTGCCGCTGCTCTGGCCGGCGGACCGGCCGGGCACGGTGGAGGTGGTCGACGCGCCGGCGGACTCGGCCGCGCAGGAGATCCTCGACAACGGCACCATCGTTGGCACCGCCGGCGCCTCGGGCGGTGCGACGGGGCCCACCGCCTGGGTCCGCTGGCCCGACGGACGGATCGACCGGCTCACCGCGCCGGGCATGACGGGTACCTGGATACGGGCCGCCCAGGGTGACTGGGCGGTCGGGGGCGCCGGTCCCGAGGGGGACCAGACGCCGATGCGCTGGAACCTGCACAGCGGGTCGGCGGTTCCGGTGCACCCGGGGCTGCCGTCGGTGCAGGATGTCAATGCGCGGGGCACGGTGCTCGGCGACCGGGCGGTCGACCGCGGTGACCGGCTCGTCCCGCTCCCCGGCACGGTCCCGGGCGCGGTGATCATCATGGCCTGGGCGATCGCGGACAACGGCACCATCGTCGGTTCCGTCAACGGCGCCCGGCTGCGCCCGATGCGGTGGAACGGCTGCTGACCCGGACCTACGCAGGCGTAGGTTACCGGTAGGTAGGTTAGGCTGGGGCGGTACGCCCGGTCGCGACCGGCGGGCGGACCGTCGTGCCCAGCGAGGGGAGACCCGATGGACCTGACCACCGAGCGGCCCTGGCTGCGCAGCTACGCCCCCGACGTGCCGGCGACCATCGCGCCGTCGGAGGAGTCCCTGGTCGACCTGCTGCGCGCGGCGGCCGGCCGGTTCGGCTCCCGGGTCGCGCTGGACTTCTTCGGGTCCACGACCACCTACGCCGAGCTCGACGCGCAGGTGGCCCGGGCGGCGGAGGCGCTGCGCCGGCTCGGCGTCGCCGCGGGCGACCGGGTGGCCCTGGTGCTGCCGAACTGTCCGCAGCACGTCATCGCCTTCTACGCCGCGCTGCGCCTCGGCGCGGTGGTGGTCGAGCACAACCCGCTCTACACCCCGCAGGAGCTGGGCCACCAGCTCGCCGACCACGGCGCCCGGGTCGCCGTGGTCTGGGACAAGGCGGCGCCGCAGGTGCGGGGCGCGGGCGCGGTGGAGACCGTGGTCGCGGTGGACCTCACCCGCGCGCTGCCCAGGGCGAAGCGCTGGGCGCTGCGGCTGCCGCTGGCGAAGGCGCGGGCCGCCCGGGCGGCGATGACGGCTGCGGCGCCGGGCGCGCTGAGCTGGGACGCGCTGCTGGCCGCCGCGCCGCCGCTGCGCGCCGAGCACCCCGCGCCCGGCCCGGACGACACCGCGCTGCTGCAGTACACCGGCGGCACCACCGGCATCCCGAAGGGCGCCGTGCTGACCCACCGCAACCTGCGCGTCAACGCCGCGCAGGGCCGCGCCTGGGTGCCGGGGCTGCGCGACGGCGAGGAGACCGTGTACGCCGTCCTGCCGCTGTTCCACGCGTACGGGCTGACGCTCTGCCTGACCTTCGCGGTGAGCATCGGCGCCACCCTGGTGCTGCTGCCCCGCTTCGACGTCGACCAGGTGCTCGACGCGGTCCGCCGCCGCCCGCCGACGTTCCTGCCCGCCGTCCCGCCGATCTACGAGAAGGTGGCCACCGCCGCCCGCGAGCGCGGCGTCGACCTCACCTCCGTCCGGTACGCCATCTCCGGCGCGATGGCCCTGCCGCCGTCCACGGTCCAGCTCTGGGAGTCGGTCACCGGCGGGCTGCTGGTCGAGGGGTACGGCATGACCGAGACCTCCCCGGTGGCGCTGGGCAACCCGGTCTCGCCCGCCCGCCGGCCGGGCACCGTCGGGGTGCCGTTCCCGTCCACCGAGGTCCGCATCGTCGACCCCGAGGACCCGTCGGTCGACCGAGGCCCCGGCGAGGCCGGGGAGCTGCTGATCCGGGGCCCGCAGGTGTTCTCCGGCTACTGGAACCGCCCGGAGGAGACCGCGGCGGTGCTGCTGCCGGGCGGCTGGCTGCGAACCGGGGACGTGGTGGTGATGGACCCGGACGGCTTCGTCACCGTGGTCGACCGGATCAAGGAACTGATCATCACCGGCGGCTTCAACGTCTACCCGTCCGAGGTGGAGGACGCCCTGCGCCGGGTGCCCGGGGTGGCCGACGCCGCCGCGGTGGGGCTGCCCGGCGAGCACGGCGGCGAGGAGGTCGTCGCGGCGGTGGTGCTGAACGAGGACCACGCGGCCGATCCGGAGAGCCTGCGCACGTCCTGCCGGCAGCACCTGACGGCGTACAAGGTGCCGCGCCGGGTGGTGGTGGTCGAGGAGCTGCCCCGTTCGCAGATCGGCAAGATCCTGCGCCGTGAGGTCCGCGACCGGCTGCTCGCGCAGGACTGAGCCGGGCGGCGCTCCCGGCTCAGCCGGCGGACCTCGGCCCGCACCGGCCCCGGCGGTCGCCACCACCGTCGTAGCGTCTCCAGCCGGGCGTCGCGGTCCACCGGCCCCGACGGGGTCTCGGGAGGGTCCATCGGGGCCAGGGACCGGTGCCGCTACTCAGAACCACTCGTCGCGCATGTCCAGGGTGGTCCGGTCGAGGCCGTCCAGCAGGTCGAACCGGGCGGTGGTGCGGGGCAGTTCGAAGCGGAAGAAGTACCGCGCCGCCTGCCGCTTGCCGGCGTAGAAGGCGGCGTCCGCGTCGCCACCGCCGTCCGCCGCACCGCCGGCCGCCGCGCCGGTCGCGGCGTCGACGGCGAGCAGCTGCTCCAGCCACATCCAGGCGACCACCACGTGCCCGACGGCCTCCAGGTAGAGGCTGGCGTTGGCCAGGGCGAGCGCGGGGTCACCGGTGGCCCACAGCCGGCGGGTGGTGCCGGCGATCCGGTCGACCGCGGCGCCGAGCTGGGCGGCCAGGCCGGCGGCCTCCCCGTCGGCCTTCCACGCCCGGCTCACCGTCGCGGAGATCGTCTCCAGCAGCAGGGACAGCCCCGCTCCGCCGTCCATGGTCGCCTTGCGCCCGAGCAGGTCCAGCGCCTGGATGCCGTGCGTACCCTCGTGGATCGGGTTGAGCCGGTTGTCCCGCCAGTGCTGCTCGACGTCGTAGTCGCGCGTGTAGCCGTAGCCGCCGTGCACCTGGATGGCCAGGTCGTTCGCGGCCAGGCACCACTGCGACGGCCAGCTCTTGGCGATCGGGGTGAGCATGTCCAGCAGCAGGTGCGCCCGGGCCCGGTCGGCCGGGTCGGGGGCGGTCTTCTCCTCGTCCAGCAGCCGCCCGCAGTAGAGCACCAGCGCGAGGGCGCCCTCCACGTAGCTCTTCTGGGCCAGCAGCATCCGGCGCACGTCGGGGTGCGCGACGATCGGCACCTGCGGCACCGTCGGATCCTTGTCGGCGAGCGGCCGGCCCTGCGGGCGCTGGCGGGCGTACGCCAGGGACTTCAGGTAGCCGGTGTAGCCGAGCGCGGTCGCGCCGGCCCCGACGCCGATGCGCGCCTCGTTCATCATGTGGAACATCTGGGCCAGGCCCTGGTGGGGCTTCCCCACCAGGTAGCCGACCGCCCCGGGGCGACCGTCCGGCCGGTGCACTCCCTCGCCGAAGTTGAGCAGGGTGTTGGTGGTCCCCCGGTACCCCATCTTGTGGTTGAGGCCGACCAGCACCACGTCGTTGCGGGCGCCGAGCGTGCCGTCGGGGCCGATGAGCACCTTCGGCACGATGAACAGCGAGATGCCCTTCACCCCGGGCGGGCCGCCGGGGATCCGGGCGAGTACCAGGTGGACGATGTTCTCGGCGAGTTCGTGGTCTCCCCCGGAGATCCACATCTTGGTGCCGAAGAGCCGGTGGCTGCCGTCGTCCTGTGGTTCGGCGCGGGTGGTGATGTCGGCCAGCGAGCTGCCGGCCTGCGGCTCCGACAGGCACATGGTGCCGAAGAACCGGCCCTCGACCATCGGCCGGACGAAGGTGTCGACCTGGGCGGCGCTGCCGTGGGCGAGCAGCAGGTTGGCGTTGCCCAGGGTCAGGAACGGGTACGCCGCGGTGCTCACGTTCGCGGCCTGGAGGAAGCCGAACGCGGCGGCGGAGACGACGTGCGGCAGCTGCAGCCCGCCGACGCTCTCGTCCATGCTCGCGCCGAGCAGCCCGGTGCCGGCGAAGACGTCCAGCGCGGCCTTGACCTGGGGGATCATGCGGACCCGCCCACCGTCGACGACGGGTTCGCTGGTGTCCGCGGCCCGGTTGTGCGGGGCGAAGTGCTCGGCGGCCACCCGTTCGGCCAGGTCGAGCACGTCGTCGAAGGTCTCCCGGGAGTGCTCCGCGTAGCGGGGCCGCTCGGTCAGTCGGGGCGCGTCCAGCCACTCGTAGAGCAGGAAGCGCAGGTCACGACGGGACAGCAGGGTGGACGACACGGATCTCCTTCCGTCGTACGCCTCAACCGAGCCGGAGCCCGGCGATGGCGTCACGCAGGTCATCCTGGCTGATCGGGCCGGCCGGCGCACCGTCAGATGCCTCACGCATCGCTTTGGCGAGTTGCACCCGGCGCAGCACCTCGCGGAGGTCCGCGCCGGTGAGACCCGCGGTGAGCGCGGCCAGCCCGCGCGGGTCGACGTCGTCGGCGAACATCCGGAAGCCGGGGCGCTCGTGCCGGTCGATCAGCTCCCGGACCATCTTGGCGATGATCTCGGCGCGGCCGCTCTCGTCGGGCGCCGGGATGGCCAGCTTGACGTCGAAGCGCCCGGAGCGGGTCAGCGAGGCGTCGACCCGGTGCGGGAAGTTGGTGGTGGCCACCACGATGACGTCCGGGTTCTCCTCGATGAGGGTGTTCATCTCCTGCTTGAAGATGCCGGCGACCGCGTTGACGGCCTGGCTGGCGGCGTCCCCGCCCGCGCCGGCGTAGCTGATGATGCTGTCGAACTCGTCGAAGAGCATCACCGTGGGCTGCCGGTAGCCGCGCGCCTCGCGGAAGATCTGCTTGATGTTGCGCTCGGAGCCGCCGAGATACTTGTCGAGGATCTCCGGGGTGCGGATCTCCCGGAAGTCGGCGCCGATCTCGTTGGCCAGCGCGCGGGCCAGCATGGTCTTGCCGGTGCCGGGCGGGCCGTACAGCAGGATGCCCTGCGGGCGGCGCGCGCCCCAGCGGGCCATCACCTGGGGGTGCCGGAACGACACGGCGATCTCCCGGAACCGGGCCACCACCTCGGCGAGGCCGCCGACCTGGTCGAGGGTCACCGCCGCGCTGCCCGGCGGCGTCGCGGCCGGCTCCGGCCGGACCCCGAGGGTGTACGCCCGGCCGCGCAGCACCGCCGGTTCCGGGGTGTCGCCGGCCAGCTCACGGACGGCTTGGAGGACCAGGGCGACCATCGCCGTCAGGTGCGCCGGGGTGACGTCGGCGCTGAGCGTCGCGCCGCGCACGGTGACCAGCCGCCCGCCGGGCTCGGCGTGGTGGCTGATCTCGGGGCGCAGTCCCAGCTCGCGGGCGCGGTCGAGTACGGCCGCCCCGGCGGCGTCGGGTGGCGGCGCGGCGGGTGCGGGCGGGCGGAACCCGAGCCGGCGGGACGGCTCGGCGGCCACCCGGCCGGCGGTGGCGGCCATCCGGTCGGCGCGGGGATCGCCGGCGGCCAGCCGCTGGGCCAGCAGCATCCCGGCCGGGCCGGCCAGGCCGAGCGCGAGCAGCCCCACCGCGGTGGCGGGCACGCCGGCCCGCACCGAGGCGTCGAACCGGTGCTCCCCCGCCTCGACGCGCACGGTGAACCGCACCCGGCGCACCGGGTCGGGAAAGGTGGCGTCGGCCAGCAGCGCGACGGGGCCGGCGGCGGCCGCCGCGAGCAGGCCGGCCGGGTCGACGAGGGTCACCCGGGCGCCGAGCAGCGTCCCGGTCTCGGTGTCCGGCCGGAGTGCGTACCCGTGTCCCGTCATGCGTCCACGTCCCTCGCCGCTGCGGTCCCCGCCGGCAAGTCTGACACCCGCCCACCCCGGCTGCCACCGGGCGGACGTCATGGGCAGGGGTGCGGCACGGCGTACCGCACCCCTGCGGCGGGCCGGGCCCCGGCCCGGCCGCCCGCGTCCCGTGGTGATTCCGACGGACCCCCGATGGCGCATGGCTGCGCGCTCCCGTCGAACCTGCCAGGACGCCCCTGGCATTGGGCGGTGCCACGATCACACCAAAGTGTCCACTCCCCGTGCCAGGGGTGGTAATGCTATACATACTCGCGGTAGCGGCGTCAACAGTCGGTGCCACCGTCCCGGCCGGTGTCATCGCCCACGTGCGGAGGAGTCCCCTTGCCCCAGGTCACCGAGCCGCACGACGACTCCTTCGCCGCCCGCCTGGACTGGCTCTTCCGGACGGTGACCGACCCGCAGGGCCGGCCGTACAGCGTCCGGCACGTGGCCCAGGAGCTGACCCGGCGCGGCTGCCGGATCTCGCACACCCACCTCAGCAACCTGCGGCAGGGGCGCGCGCCGGACCCGCGGCAGTCGGTGGTGGACGCCATCGCCGCCTTCTTCGGCCAGCCGTCGCGCTTCTTCGCCCCCGGTCCGGACGACGTGGACGGTGGGCGCGACCTCGCGCACGCCCTGGCCAACCCGCACATCAAGCAGGTGGCCATGCGGCTGGCCGACGCCCGGCTCTCCCCCGAGGGCCACGCCGCCGTGGTGGCCATGATCGAGCAGGTGGAGCGCCTGGAGGCCGCCGCCCGCGCCCGCCGCTCCGGCGAGCGCCCGGCGGAGGCGAGGTGAGGACGGAGCGGGCCACCGGCGGTGGCGGGGTCCGGCTGCCGGCACCGCGGGACGGGTCCGCCCAGCACCCGGCGCCGGCCCGATGATCCGGCGACGACGCGCGGCGGGCGAGGACCAGCTCCGGCAGTTGCGCCGCCAGTCCGAGCAGGCCCTGGACGCGCTCGGACTGACCGGCGGCTTCACCTTCGGCGAGCTGCACGAGCGGGTGGAACGCCGACGCGGCCGGCCGGTGCACCTCATTCCCCGCGAGCTGCCCGCGCTGGCGCCGCACGGGCTCTGGGTGGCCGGCGAGCACGCCGACTACATCTTCTACGCCGCCAACGCCAGCCCGGTGCGTCAGCGCCTGATCATCGGGCACGAGTACGGCCACGCCCTCTTCGACGACGCCTCCCCGGCGTCCGAGCTGGACCGGCCCGCCGCCGCGCCGGCCCCGCTGGCCCGCAGCTCGTACGACGTGCCGCAGGAGCGGCGGGCGGAGATCTTCGGCAGCCTCGCCGTGCAACGCGCGGAGAGCTGGTCGGAGATACCGGTCACCGCCCCGGCCGACATCGCCCTCGCCGACCGGCTCGCCGCCGCCCTCGAAGGACGCCGCCACCCGTGATCAGCCTCGTCCGTGACCTGATGATCGGCGTGACGCTGACCTGCTGGGTGATGAGCCTCTACAAGCTGCGCGACCTGGCCCGCAACCCGCGCTACCGGCCGCTGCGGGCGCTCTGCCTGGCCCTGGTCGGCATCACGGTGTCGCTCACCATCCAGCCGTTCATGCCGGCCCTGGACCGGGCGCTCGGCGTGCTCGACCTGGCCCGGCTGCTGTCCAACTGCCTCACCCTGGTCTCGGCCACCGCCGCGCAGGCCTTCCTGCTGCACATGACCGGAGACGACGAGCGCACCCGGCGCCGGGTGCGCCGCCGCACCGTCGCGTTGCTGGTCAGCATCGCCGCGATCGCGGTGCTCTTCGCGCTGACCCCGGCGCGGACGGCCCTGGACGACCCGCGGGTGGCCAGCGGCCGGTACTACGGCGACCCGTTCGACGCACCCTTCCTCTACGTCTACCTGACCTACCTGGGCTGGTCGATGACCCAGGTGGTGGCCCTGGCCCACCGGTACGCGCGGCAGGCCGGCCGGCCGCTGCTCCGCCTCGGCCTGCGACTGATCGTGGCGGGCGCGGCCTGGGGCCTGGTCTACGTGCTGGGCAAGCTGACCGCGGTGGCCGCCGGCGCGCTCTGGCCCGACTCCGCGCTCGTCTCCGACGCGGTGGTGGTGTTCAGCTTCACCGTCTCCATCCTGCTCATCCTGATCGGCTCGACGCTACCGTCCTGGGGGCCGCTGGTCGGTCTCGACCGGCTCGGCGCGCGGCTGGGGGCCGTCGTCGACCATCACCGGCTGCGTCCGCTCCAGGCGGCGGTGCACCGGGTGCTGCCGGAGATCGCGCTGCTGCCCGAGCCGCGCGGACCCGCCGGGCTGCTGGCGGTGCTGCGCGACCCGTACCTGCGCCGGGTCCGCGCCACCGTGGAGATCCTCGACGGGTACGCCACCCTGCGCCCCTGGATGTCGGCCGCGCTGCTGCGCGCCGCCGAGGCGGCCGGCCGCCGGGCCGGCTGGAGCGGTGCACGGCTCGCCGCCGCCACCGAGGCGACCGTGCTGGCCGCCGCGCTGCAGGCGCGGGCCGCCGGGGCGCCGCCGGCCGCCGACCACGAGGAGCTGCCCGACCTGCCGGCCGGGGGTGCCGACGGTGGGGAGGCCGCGGAGCAGGTCGCCTGGCTCGTCCGGGTGGCAAGGGCCTACCGTTCCCCGGAGGTCGCCCGGTTACGGGCCGGGCTGGGCCCGGCGACCGGCACCGAGAACAGCGAGAGGAAACAGCGTGTCCAGTGAGACCAGGGTCGTCGCGCCCGCCGGCCCCAACGTCGCGCGGATCGTCACCGAGGTGTTCGCCCCGGCCGTGTGGGCGGCGGCGATGCCGGTGGTCGTGGCGCTGCACGCCACCGCGCCGGCCTGGCTGACCGGCCTCGGCTGGGCGCTGCTGGCGATGCTGTTCAGCGCGGTGGTGCCGTACGGGATCATCTGGCTCGGGGTGCGGCGCGGCCGGCTCACCGACCACCACATCGGGGTACGCGAGCAGCGGCGCGCGCCGCTGGTCGGCGGCCTGCTCTCGGTGCTGGCGGGCATCGCGGCGCTGGTCCTGCTCGGGGCACCCCGGGCGCTGGTGGCGATGGTGATGGTGATGTTCGCGGTGCTGCTCGTGGTCACCGCGGTCAACCAGGTCTGGAAGCTCAGCGCGCACGCGGCCGTCGCCGCCGGGGCGGTCGGGGTGCTGGTGGTCGTCTTCGGGCCGGCGCTGCTGGTCGCGTTCGGCCTGGTGGCCCTGATCGGCTGGTCCCGGGTGCGGCTGGGTGACCACACCGCCGCCCAGGTGCTCGCCGGCGGCGTGGCCGGCGTGCTGGTCGGCGTGCCGACGTACCTGCTGCTCGGCTAGCCCACCGGTCCCGCCGCCGAGGTGATCGAGGGTGGACGAGGTCAGCTGTTCACGAACTCGTAGACCTCCGCCGGCGCCGGGCCGATCTTCCCGTCGAACGGCGCGCTGAGGTCGGGCTTGAAGCCGTGCCCCGAGTAGCTGATCTCGGACGGCTGCTCCGGTCGGCCCCCGGCGGCCGGCAGGGTGAAACGCAGGCCCAGCAGCCGCCGCTGGGAGTCCACGGTCGCCTCGAACGGCACCGCCCCGGTCTGCTCGGGGGTGAGCGACCGGAGGTACGCGTCGTCGATGAGGCGGCTGGCGCCCGGTTCGGTCGCCCGGGTCAGGTCCAACGTGCCCCGATAGCCGCGCTCGCCGTTGCGCTCGGCGGTGCCGACTCCGGCGAGCAGGTCCTCGGCGTGGGCCGGGTCGCCGAACCGCTCCAGCGCGGCCCGGCGCGCCGGGTCCACCTTCGTCATGTCCAGCCGGGTCCACCGGTCCTCGGTCAGCGGGTTGCTGCGGACCAGGTGCTGGCCGTCCCGGTGCAGCACCTCGAAGGTCACCCGGGCCTTGGCGATCTCGCCGCCGACCACCCTGATCCGCAGCCAGCCGTCGCGCCCGTCGACCGCGCCGGCGCCGATGGTGGTGGGCGTGCGGAACTGGAAGCTGTAGGGGCCCCGGTCCAACGCCTTCGCCGCCTGGCGCAGCTCGTCGGGCGCGGACGGCCCGGACGGGGTCGCGGCGTCGCCGGTGGCGAGGTCCCGCGCCACGCCGCAGCCGGTCAGGGTGAGCAGGAGGGCGAGCAGGCTCGCCGAGGCACGGACGGTCACCGGACACCTCCCCCGAGGGCGGACCGCCGCCGGCCGTCCGACGGCGGTCCACAGCGGATACCCAGGTGGCGGCGCCCGCAATCCACCCCCTCGGGTCCGCGCCCGGTCAGCCCGCCTCGCCGAGCGGCCCGTCGACCAGCTCGCGGGGCAGCCCGTGGGTGTCGTGCAGCCACGCGTAGTCGGTGTCGGTCAGCGGCCCCCGGGACCGGCACCGCTCGACCACCGGCCGCCCCCGCCGCAGCAGGGCCCGGAAGCGCCGTTCCTCGTCGACCAGCACCTGGCGCAGCGGCCCGACGTCGCCGCCCTGGCGGAACCGGCGCAGGTTGTCCGCGTACGGCTGATCGGGCAGCTCGGCGAGGGTTCGGGACTCATCGTCGCGCCACAGCGTGGTCAGCGCCCGCCGGACCAGCCGGCGCAGCACGTAGCCCCGGCCGGTGTTGGCGGGCCGGACGCCGTCGCCGAGCACCACGACCGCCGAGCGCAGGTGGTCGCAGACGATCCGGTGCGCCGTCTCGTCCAGCGGCCACCGGTCGCGGACCGCCTCGACCCAGGGGGTCAGGCCGGCGCACTCGAAGACCGACCGGCCGCCGCGCAGCACCATCTCCAGCCGCTCCAGGCCCATCCCGGTGTCGATGTTGGGCTGTGGCAGCGGCTCCAGCCGGCCGTCGTCGTGCCGGTGGTAGCGCATCCGCACGTGGTTCCAGACCTCCATCCACCGGTCGTCGCCGCCGGGGGTGCCGGTGGGCGGGCCGTCGCCGGTCCAGACGAAGATCTCCGAGTCCGGCCCGCACGGCCCGGTGGGGCCGTTGGACCACCAGTTCTCCGCGCGGGTCAGCTCCACCGGCACGCCGAGCTCGGTCCAGGTCGCCAGCGCGGTCTCGTCGGGGCCGACCTGGTCGTCGCCGCCGAAGACGGTGGCGTGCAGCCGGCCCGGGTCGACGCCGAAGCCGTCGGTGAGCAGCTCGTAGCCCCAGCGCAGGCTCGGCCCGATGCCGTAGTCGCCGAGCGACCAGGTGCCGACCATGTCGAAGACGGTCAGGTGGGTCGGGTCGCCGACCTCGTCCAGGTCGGTGGTGCGCAGGCAGCGCTGGACGTTGACCAGGCGCCGGCCGGACGGGTGGGGACGGCCCGCGAGGTAGGGCGTCAGCGGGTGCATCCCGGAGGTGGTGAAGAGGACCGGATCGCCCGGCGGTGGGATCAGCGGGCTCTCCGGCGCGGACCGGTGGCCCCGCCGGTGGAAGTGGTCGACGAAGGTGCGGACGATGTGCTCGGGTGTCATGGCGCGGGCCTTCCGGTGAGGGTGCGACCGGTACGGCCCGCCGCGCGGACGCGGGGGTGCAGACGCGCGAACGCCGGCGGACCGTTTCCGGTCGCCGGCGTGGGGTCAGGTGATCAGGCGGCGGCAACCGGCGAGCGGGAAGCTCGCGCGGCCGCGGCGGTGGTGCGCCTGATCTGCATGGCCCGACCGTACCGCGACGACGGCGCCGCCGGCCACCGCATTCCGGGTGGCTCGGCGGCGCCGTCGCGGGTGCTCAGGCCCCCGAGGGAGCGAGGGTACGCGTCGACAGGTCGTCGGCCGGCTTCGGCGCGGCCGGGGTCCGGTTGGGCAGCGACAGCCGGATGACCTTCCACCAGGCCGAGGCGACCTGCTTGGGCAGCGGGCCGGTGGTGTACTTCAGCCCGTACCGGTCGAAGAGCGCCCGGACCTGCGGGGCGATCTCCTGGTAGCGCTTGCTCGGCAGGTCGGGGAAGAGGTGGTGCTCGATCTGGAACGACAGGTTGCCGGTCATGATGTGCATCAGCCGGCTCCCGCTGATGTTGGCCGAGCCGAGCATCTGCCGCAGGTACCACTCGCCGCGCGTCTCGCCCTCGATGCTGGTCTTCTCGAAGGTCTCCACGCCGTTCGGGAAGTGCCCACACATGATCACCGAGTGGCTCCACAGGTTGCGGATCAGGTTCGCGGTGAAGGTGGCGGCCAGGGTGCTGAGGAAGGACGGGCCGGACAGCAGCGGGTGCACGACGTAGTCCTTGAGCACCTGACGGCGGATCTTGCGGCCGACGGCGCGGGCCCGGGCCCGGAACTCCGGGGCCTTGCGCCGGTCCTTCTGCAGGTTGCGGCCGAGCTCCAGGTCGTACGCGGCGATGCCGTACTCGAAGAAGCAGGCGTTGACGAAGTTCCACAGCGGCTGGCCGAGGTGCATCGGGTGCCACTTCTGGTCCTCGTCGACGCGCATGATCCCGTACCCGAGGTCGTTGTCCTTGCCGAGCACGTTGGTGTACGTGTGGTGCAGCTGGTTGTGCGAGTGCTTCCACTGGTCGGCCGGGGAAACGTGGTCCCACTCCCAGGTGGTGGAGTGGATCTTCGGATCACGCATGAAGTCGTACTGGCCGTGCAGGATGTTGTGGCCGATCTCCATGTTCTCCAGGATCTTGGCCACCGCCAGGCCGGCGGTGCCGACCACCCACGCCGGCGGGAAGAGCGAGAAGAGCAGCACCGCGCGGCTGCTGATCTCCAGCGTCCGCTGGGTCTTGATGACCTTGCGGATGTACCGGGCGTCGGACTCGCCGCGCTCGGCGATCACCCGGTCCCGGATGGCGTCGAGCTCCTTGCCCAGGATCTCGATGTCCCCGGCACTGAGGTGGGCGATCGGGTTGTCCGGCTTCTTCTGGATCGCGGTCACGTCCGGCCTCCTGTCTACAGGTCGATGTCGCAGGTACCGGCCGCCGCCGACACGCAGGTCTGGATGAGTACGCCGTCACCGGGGACGGCCGTGGTGATGTCCCCGGTACGCAGGTCGCGGACCGCCCCCTGGCGCAGCGGGAGGACGCAGCCGTAGCAGATGCCCATCCGGCAGCCCGACGGCATCAGCGCACCGGCGGCCTCCCCGGCGTCCAGGATGGGGGTGGCGCCGTCGGCCCGCACTTTGAGACCGGCCCTGGTGAAGGTGACGGTGCCGCCCTCCCCCGGTGAGATCACGGTCGGCCGGAACCGCTCGGTGTGCAGCCGCTGCGCCGCGCCGGCCGCCCGCCAGTGCTCCTCCACCGCGTCGAGCATCCCGATCGGGCCGCAGGCCCAGGTCTCGCGCTCCAGGTGGTCGGGGACCAGCCCGGCCAGTTCCTCGACGCCGAGCAACCCGTCGGTGTCGGTGTGCCGCTCGACCAGCCGGATCGCGCTCTGCGCGGCGAGCGCCCGCAGCTCGGCGCCGAAGACCACGTCGGCCGGGGTGGGCGCGGAGTGCACGACCACGACGTCCGACCGGCCGAGCGCGCCGGCGCGCAGCATCCCCATGACCGGGGTGACGCCGCTGCCGGCGGTGAGGAAGAGGACCCGGGCCGGCGCGGGGTCGGGCAGGACGAAGTCCCCCTGCGCCTGGTCGAGCTGGACGATGGCGCCCGGGCGGATGCGCCGGACCAGGTGGCTGCTGACCTTCCCGTCGGGGATCGCCTTCACCGTGACGCAGATGCGACCGTCGGGACGCCCGGGAGCCGAGGTGACCGAGTACGCCCGCCACTGCCGGACCCCGTCGACGTCCACGCCGAGGCGCACGTACTGCCCGGCGGTGTGGCCGCGCCAGGCGCGGCCGGGCTGGATGGTCAGGGTGGCGGCGTCGCGGGTCTCGGCGTCGATTGCGACCACGCGACCGCGCAGCGCGGCCCCGGCGCGCAGCGGCGCGACCAGGTCGAGATAGTCCTCGGGGAGCAGCGGGGTGGTGACCGTCTCGGCGAGCCGGAGGAGCCGGTCCCGGACGGAGAGCCTCGTCGGGGGACGCGGGACGGTGGTGGTCATATGTCCAGGATCGTCGCCCGTTCGCATAACATCTTGGCCAGCTAAGGTGAATTGACCACGGGTTCTTGTTCGGGGAGAACAACATGACCGATCCTTCCGGGGCCACCAGCCGCCGGGCGGCGCACCTGGAGCTGGACGAGCGGGTGGCCGACCGGCTGCGCGGCCAGCTGCCCGCGGTGGCCGAGCGGACGGTCACCGCGATCACCGCCGAGGTCCCCGACTACTCGGGCACCCTCACCGGACAGATGCGCGAGAAGATCGAGAGCGCGGTCCGCATCGCGCTGGGCACGTTCCTCCAGCTCATCGAGCGGGCCGACGCCGCCGACCCGAGCACCCCGCTGAGCCGGGCGTTGGAAGCGGCGTACGCCCTCGGCAGCGGCGAGGCCCGGTCAGGGCGGAGCATGGACGCGCTGCTGGCCGCGTACCGGGTGGGGGCCCGGGTGGCCTGGCGGGAGGTCTCCGCCACCACCGTACGCGACGGGCTCTCCGCCGAGCGGGTGGCCGAGTTCGCCGAGCTGATGTTCGCCTACATCGACGAGCTCTCCGCCGCCAGCGTGGCCGGGCACACCGACGAGCTGGCCAGCGCCGGCCGGGTGCACCGGCGCTACCTGGAACGGCTGGTCCAGCAGCTGCTCGCCGGCGAGCCGGAGGAGGTGCTGCGCCGCAGCGCCGAGCGGGCGGAGTGGCCGCCCCCGCAGACCCTCACCGTCGCGGTGCTGCCCCGCAGCAACCTGCGCGGAGTGCTCGCGACGCTCAGCCCGCACACCCTGGAGAGCGGCGAGGACCTGCCCGGGGTGGAGCTGGCCGAGGAGTCCGCCGTGCTGCTCGTACCCGACGTGCACGGCGGGCGCCGGCGGCGGCTCACCGGCGCGGTGCAGGGGCACCGGGCGGTGGTGGGGCCGGCCCGGCCGTGGACCCGGGTCGCCGAGTCGTACCAGCGGGTGCTGCGGGCGCTGGCGCTCGGGTTGGACCGGCCGGCGGACGGCGCGCCACTGGACACCGAGCAGCACCTGGCCCGACTGGTGCTCAGCACCGACCCGGAGGCCCTGGCGGACCTGCGCGCGCAGGTGCTGCAACCGCTGTCGGCGCTGCCCCCGGCGACCGCCCGGCGGCTGGCCGAGACGCTGCGCTCCTGGCTGCTGCACCAGGGCCGGCGCGACGACGTCGCGGGCGATCTCTTCGTCCACCCGCAGACCGTGCGCTACCGGATGGGTCAGCTGCGCGAGCTGTACGGCGAGCGCCTCAACGACCCGGCGACCGTGCTGGAGCTGACCCTGGCGCTGGCCTTCCTGCCGGCGGAGTGAGCCGACCGGCCGCCACGGGTGGCCGCGCCCGCCCCACCGCCGGGCGCGTCGACGCCACGGCTGGACCGCCGTTGCGCAGGCTGGCACACATACCGAGCTTGTCATCGGTTCGGCGACGCTGCGTCGCCCAGCGTTCACAAACTTGATCTGGATATCGGCCGCCTTCTCTGTCCGTATGTACGCAGGCGATCCCGCCCACCCTCATTGGACGGAGCACCATGACCCGTACCCTGCGCGCGACGGCCACCATCCTCGCCGCCGCCCTGGCCGCCACCCTCGGCCTCGCCCATCCCGCCTGGGCCGCCAGCTACTCCGCCTCGCTGACCACCGCGGTCGCCGGCCTTCCGGTCGCCACCGAGGTCCGCACCGGCTACAACCGCGACCTCTTCCCCCACTGGGTCGACGCCGACGGCGACGGCTGCCACGCCCGCAACGAGGTGCTGATCGCCGAGGCCGTCTCCGCGCCGACGGTCGGCGGGAGCTGCACGCTGTCCGGCGGGCGCTGGTACTCCTACTACGACAACGCGTACTGGACCCTCACCGGCGATCTCGACATCGACCACATGGTGGCGCTCGCCGAGGCCTGGGACTCCGGCGCCCGCAGCTGGACCACCAGCCGGCGCCAGGCGTACGCCAACGACCTGGGCGACAGCCGCCCGCTGGCCGCCGTCACCGACAACGTCAACCAGGCCAAGGGCGACCAGGACCCGGCCACCTGGCTGCCCCCGTACGCCTCGGCCCGCTGCCGCTACGTCAAGGAGTGGGTCGCCACCAAGATCCGCTGGCGGCTCACCGTGGACAGCGCCGAGAAGAGCGCCCTGACCAGCTGGGCGAACAACTGCCCCGCCACCACCGTCTCGGTCACCTACGCCTGGTGACGCCCGGCCGGCCCGCCGCCCGGCGGGCCGGCCGTTGCCGGCCGGTCCCGGCACCGTCGCGGAGTCGACCCGGAGGCTTGCGGTGCAAGCGGTTCCACCCCGTACCGTCCCGGCATGGACAGCACCGCCACCGCCATCCGCCAATACCGGAACCGCGACCACGACGCGGTCTACGACATCTGCGTCCGCACGGCCGACGCCGGCGGCGACGCCCGCGGCCGGTACGCCAGCGACGACCTGATGCCCGACCTCTTCGCCGGGCCGTACCTGCACCTGGAGCCGGATCTGGCGTTCGTGCTCACGCACTCCGACGTCGTCGTCGGCTACGTGATCGGCACGGCGGACACGTCCGCCTTCGTGCGGGCCTACCGGCGGGAGTGGATACCCCGGCTGGCCGACCGGTACCCGGTACCGACCCACCCGCCGGCCACCCCGGACGACGAGATGATCGCTTTGCACCACCGGCCGGAGCGGATGCTGCTGCCGGAACTCGCCGGCTACCCCGCCCACCTGCACATCGACCTGCTGCCCGAGCACCAGGGCCGGGGTCACGGCCGGCGACTCGTCGAGACGTTCCTGCGCGCCGCCGCCCGCGCCGGGGCGCCCGGGCTGCACGTCGGCATGGTCACCGCCAACGTGCGGGCGCGCGGCTTCTATGACCGGCTGGGCTTCCACGAGATCCCGGTGCCCGACCCCAGCCCGGTCACCTACCTCGGCCGGACGACGCGGGTGCCGGCGCCCGTCGAGACCGCCCGGTAGCGGTGGATCCACTCCCGGTTGAGCTGGTCGGCCTGCCGCCGGTGCCGGGGTACGACGGCGGCCCCGGCGGGCAGCGCGAGCCCGAGGAAGTCGAGGACGGCGTGGGTGACGCCGACCAGGTCCGCGTCGAGGTCCTCGTAGGACACCACGTACGGCCGGACGCCGGACGCGGCGAACCACGCCCGCCACGCCGCGTCGTGCCGGCCGATCACCTCGACCAGCCGGCCGATCGCGTCCGCGTCGAAGGTCGGCGCGCCCCCGCCGCCGTCGCCGCCGCCGCTGATCTCACCGTCGCCGCCCAGGTACCAGGTGCCGGTCTGTTCGGCGCGCAGCCAGGACACCGCCTGCGCGACGACGTCGTCGCGCCGCAGGTACACGAAACGGGTACGCCCGAAGGCCCGTTCCAGCAGCGCCCGGTCCGCGCCGGCGAGGTCCGGGTACACCGTGGCCAGCCGATCGACCAGCTCGTCGAGCGTCCCCCACATCAGCTTCGCCCCGAAGACGCCGTTGTCGGTACGCCCGGCCGCCAGCGCCGCCGCCAGGTACTCCCGGTAGTCGACGTTCCCGTCGGGACGCCGGGCGATCCCCCAGCGCTCGGCCCACAACGGCTCGTCCGGCACCCGGAAGTACGCCTGCGGGCGGCCGGCGACCCCGGTGGAGGCGAGCAGCCCGAGCAGCAGTGAACTACCGGTGCGGGGCGTGGCGCAGACCAGGTAGGAGTCGACGGGCTCGCGGCCGGAGCGGGTGGTCACGCCGCCGAGGGTAGGCCGGCCGGGCGGGGGCGGTTCAACCACTTTTTCCGGGTGCCGGCCGACCATGCGGGGGGCGCACTGGCGCGGGTCCTGTCACGCCAGGTCGTCCAGCACCGCCTCGACCGCCCGCCGGCCCAGGGCGGCCATTGCCGGGTTGGTCTCGCGGTAGTAGGTCAGCGCGCTGACGAACGGCAGCGCCCAGCCGCGCCCCCGGGCCCACGTCGCGTCGTCGAAGCCGGCCGCAGCGCGGAACACCTCCCGGGTCTCGGCGGTGAACAGCACCCAGGCGGGCAGCGCGTCGCACGCCGGGTCGCCCGCGCCGGCCGCGCCGAAGTCGATGACACCGCTCAGGTGCCCGCCCTCGACCAGCAGGTTGCCAGGGAGCAGGTCCCCGTGCGTCCAGACCGGCGGCCCGTCCCACTCGGGCACGGCGAGCGCCTGCTCCCAGGCGGCGAGCACCGCGTCGGTGTCGACGAGGCCACGGGCCGCCGCCGTCCACTCGCGGACGTACGCGTCCCGCCCCCGCAACGGCCCGCTCCGGTAGCCCGGTCGGGCGCCGGCGGCGTCGACCCGACGCAGGGCGGCGACGTATCCGCCCAGCTCCGCGGCCACGCCGGCCAGGCTTCCGTCGGCCTCGGTCGCGGTCACGCCGCCGATCCAGCGGTTGACCGCCCACGGCCAGGGATACCCCTCGCCCGGCTTGCCCAGGGCCACCGGCTCCGGCACCCGCACCGGCGAGTGCGGGGCGAGGCGCGGCAACCAGTCGTACTCGAACTCGACCTGCTCCACCGCGTCCGCGATGCGGGGCAGGCGCACGACCAGGTCGTCGCCGAGCCGGTAGATCGCGTTGTTGGTGCCGGCCGAGCGGACCGGCTCGACGGGCCGGTCCGTCCAGCGCGGGAACTGCGCGGCGAGCAGGCGACGGACCAGGCCCACGTCCGTCGGCACCTCGTCATCGTGCATCCGCCCA
The DNA here is from genome assembly GCF_029893845.1 of Micromonospora sp. A200. Classification (NCBI taxonomy): domain Bacteria; kingdom Bacillati; phylum Actinomycetota; class Actinomycetes; order Micromonosporales; family Micromonosporaceae; genus Micromonospora; species Micromonospora sp. A200. The sequence continues at coordinate 213,123 of NZ_JARXXY010000008.1, forward strand.
CCGGACATTCCGCCCCCTGTCACGTCGTGATCCGCCGGCGCAGCCTAGTTCGCCGGGTGGGGAACCGACCCTCGATTTTCGGGCGCGGCACCAGGTCCCCGCTGGGGCGGCCTGACCGGCGGTGACGGGTGACTAGCCGCCCGCTCGGCGGGTACGCGCTGCCCATGGGTAGCCAGCAGCACAACAAACACGACAGCGGTGGCGAATCGGCCCGGGGCCGGCGGCACCCGGGCAGCGGCGCGCCAGGGCGGCAGGGTTCGGAGGTCGAACGCTCGCCCAAGCGCCGGCACCAGCGCACCGCGACCGGCCCCTCGGGCAGCGAACGCGACCACGGCCGGTCCAAGGTCGCGCACGAGGGGCGGGTGCACCGGCAGGGCACCGGCTGACCCGGCCGCCGCCGTACGCGCCTCCCGGTTCCACTGACGGGCGGTGCGTACGGCGCGCCGGCATCCACTACGACACCGACCAGGACCCGGCCGGCGGCGACGTCGGCGTCGTCCGGGAGCCCTTCGAGGTCAACGCGCTCGGAGCGCTGAAGGTGTCCCAGGCCGTCCTGGCGTTGCTGCGACACCAGCGGCCCGGCCGCCGGGTCGGCTTCTTCCGGGACGGCCGGCCCGTCCCCTGGTGATGCCGGTGTCAGTCGGGCTCGGGCGCGCCGGTCTCCCGCAGCTCTCCCCCGGCGAGCCGCAGCCAGCGGTTCACCCCGATCTCGGCGAGGAACCGCTGGTCGTGGCTGACCACCACGAACGCGCCCTGGTACGCGCCGAGCGCGCTCTCCAACTGGGCGACGCTGACCAGGTCGAGGTTGTTGGTCGGCTCGTCCAGCAGCAGTAGTTGGGGTGCCGGCTCGGCGCACAGCACGCAGACCAGGGTGGCGCGCAGCCGCTCCCCGCCGGAGAGCACCCCGACCGGCAGGTGGATGCGGGAGCCCCGGAACAGGAAGCGGGCGAGCAGGTTCATCCGCTCCGCCTCCGGCGTCCCGGGCGCGAACGCGGCCAGGTTCTCCGCCACCGTGCGATCGAGGTCCAGCAGGTCCAGCCGCTGCGACAGGTACGCGATCCGCCCGTCGGCCCGCCGCACCCGGCCGCCGTCGGACTCCAGGTCACCGTGGACCAGGCGAAGCAGGGTGGACTTGCCGGCGCCGTTGGGCCCGGTCAGCGCGATCCGCTCGGGTCCCCGGATCACCAGGTCGGCACCGTCGGCGGCGAAGAGCGCGCGGTCGCCGTAGCGGACCTGCATCCGCTCGCCAAGGAAGACGGTGCGCCCGGCGGGAACGTTGGTGCCGGGCAGGTCCAGCACGATCCGCTGCTCGTCGCGCAGGGCGCGGCCGGCCTCGTCGAGCCGGGCCCGCGCCTGGCTGACCCGGGCCGCGTGGGTCTCGCCGGCCCGGCCGGCCGACTCCTGAGCGCCGCGCTTCATCGTCCCGGCGAAGATCTTCGGCAGGCCGGCGCTCTTGAGGTTGCGGCTGGCGTTGCTGGCCCGCCGCTCGGCCCGCTCGCGGGCCTGCTGCATCTCCCGCTTCTCCCGCTTGACCTCCTGCTCGGCGTTGCGGACGTTGCGCTCGGCGACCTCCTGCTCGGCCCGCACGGCCTCCTGGTAGGCGGTGAAGTTGCCGCCGTAAGAGCGGACCTCGCCCCGGTCGAGTTCGAGGATGCGGTCCATCCGGTCGAGCAGCCCGCGGTCGTGGCTGACCAGCAACAGGCAGCCGGGCCAGTCGTCGAGCACGCGGTAGAGCAAACGCCGGGCGTCGAGGTCGAGGTTGTTGGTGGGTTCGTCGAGCAGCAGGACGTCGGGCCGCTTCAGCAGCTCCGCGGCGAGGCCGAGCGAGACGACCTGCCCGCCGCTGAGGGTGTCCAGGCGGCGGGTGAGCGCGACCCCGGCGAGCCCCAACCGGTCCAGCTGGGCCTGGGTGCGCTCCTCGACGTCCCAGTCGTTGCCGATCGTGGTGAAGTGCTCCTCGCTGGCGTCGCCGGCCTCGATGGCGTGCAGCGCCCGCAGCACGGGGGCGACCCCCAGCACCTCGGAGACGGTCAGGTCGCCGGCCAGGGGCAGGCTCTGCGGCAGGTAGCCGAGCACTCCCTCGACGGTCACCGACCCGCCGGTGGGCCGGCACTCCCCGGCGATCAGCTTGAGCAGGGTGCTCTTGCCGGCGCCGTTGGGGGCGACCAGACCCGTACGACCACCGCCGACGGTGAACGACAGGTCCTCGAAGACGGGTGTGTCGTCGGGCCAGGAGAAGGAGAGGTTGGAGCAGATGACGTACGCGTCGGACATGCGGAGGACCTCGGGTGTGATGCGGGCGTGCCAGAGCCGCCCGGGCAGGCAGGGGTTGGTCGACAACGCACGGCTCACCGGCGGCGGGGCGCTTCCCACGCGCCTGCCGATGGCCGAACATGTCCGGTCTCACCCGGAGATGTCGTCGTCACCCGCCATGTCTGGTCTCCCTGTCCCGATCACTCGCCGCCGACATTACCAGCAGCCGATCCGGTGTCCGGCCGACGACGGGACGCGGCAGGTGAGCCGTGCCGGTCGATGCGCGACGCGGTGACCTCCCGGTTGGCGCCCTCCTGCGCGGGTAGTCACGCCCGCCAGCCGGCTGCCGGGCGGCTCGTCCCTCGGCAGCCGTCCCGAACTGCTGGCCGCGCTGCCGGGGGTCGCAGGCCGATGACGGACACCGCACCGCCGTCCGGGGAGCAGCACGCGCCGGACGATGTCGTCGAACTGCGGGTGCACGGGGTCTCGGGCGCCCGCGCCGATCAGGTGCTCGACCGGCCGCACGCCCACCAGGTGGCCGGCGACCGCAGCGGTGGCTTCTTCCGGCCGAGGCCGGGCTACCCGGACAGCACGGGGCCGGGCGGCGTGGTGCTGGAGGCGTACCGGTGGAGCGACCTGCCCTCCGGCACCGCGGCCCGGACGCTGTCCCTGGTCTTCCTGCTCCCGTTCATGCTGAGCAACGTGGCGATCTGGATGCGGCCGGCCCGGCGGGGGCCCGGCTCGGGCGTCAAGGTGCTGTGCCGGCTCGTCGCGCTCAACCTCACCGTGCTGTACGCCCTGTCCGCCGCCGGCGTCGCCCTGGACCTGATCGCCTGGAAGTGCATGGGCTCGTCCCGCTGCCTGATGGGCCGCGCCTGGCTGTCCTGGCTCGGCGGGCACCCGGTCGGGCTGCGGCTGGCGGTGCTGGCCGTGGTGCCGATCGCCGCGGTCGGGCTGGTCTGGCTGCTGGGCGCCCGGCCCGGCCGTTCCTACGAGGGCTTCCGGGTGCCGACCGGCGACCCGGAGGGCGACCGGCTCAGCGCCGTCGGCCAGTGGGACGCCATGCCGATGGTGGGCCGGCTGCGGGCGATCCACATCGCCGTCGCGCTCGCGGTGCTCGACCTGACCCTGCTCACCGCGCGCGCCGCCGGCCACCCCTCGGTCGTGACGGTCGCCCTGGCCGTCCTCGCCGTGCTGGTGCTGGCGGCCGGCGCGGCGCTGCTCTGCGTGCCCGAGCTGCTGGAACGGCCGGCGACGGCGCACACCACCGACCGGTTGACCGTGGCGCTGCGCACGGTGGCCTGCGGTCTGACCGTGACGACCCTCGGGGTGGTCGCACTGGACCAGGCCCCGTGGCCGCTCGCGGCCGGGCTGCCGGGGTACGGCCGGATCGTCGGTTGGGCCTTCCTCGCGCAGATGGCCCTGCTGGCGACCCTCGCCGTGCTGGCCCCCTGGCGCGGCCGCCGGGACGGCGGCCACGCGCTGCTGCACGGCCTCGGCGCACCCGTGATCGCGGCCTTCGCGGTCGGCCTGGCCGGCGCGTTCTCCGCCGAGCTGGTCTACCGGACGGCGTACTTCCTCAACCGGCGGGCGATCACCGGAAGCCCGATGGATCTGGCGGCCCCGCCGCTGGCCTACAAGTGGGCGCTGTTCACCTTCTTCCTGAGCATGATCGTGGCGGTGCTGGTCGCCGCCGGGCTGACCCTGCTCTCCCGCCGGGGTCGCCGACGGGCGGCGGCAGCCATCGTCGCCCGGGACTTCCCGTCAGCCCCGCCGGAGGCCGCCGACCGGATGCGACGCGTGGAGAAGACGATCGCGCGGGCGCGGTTCACCGAGTGGCTCGGCCCGCTGGCCGTCGCGTGCGCCTGCCTGGCCACGCTCGGCCTGGCCACGAGCCTGCTCGCACTGTTCGGCCTGCAGCCGAGCCCGCTGGCGGAACGGCTGCTCGGGGTGCCGTCCGGGTTCGTGAACTTCGGGCTGACCGTGGGCAGCTATCTCATCGCCGGGCTCGTGCTCGCCCTGGTGATGGGCGGACTGTTCGCCTACCGGACGGCGGAGTTCCGCCGGTACGTCGGCGTGGTGTGGGACCTGGGCACGTTCTGGCCCCGGGCGGCGCACCCCTTCGCGCCGCCGTGCTACGCCGAACGGGCCGTACCCGAGCTGGCGAAGCGGATCTGCTACCTGGCGGAACGGCACACCGGCGTGCTGCTCACCGGCCACAGCCACGGCTCGGTGCTGCTGGCGGCCACGGTGCTGCAACTGCCGCCGCAGGTACGCCGGCGGGTCGCGCTGCTGACCTACGGGTCCCCGCTCGACCGCCTGTACGCCCGGCTCTTCCCCGCGTACCTGGGCCGGGACGTGCTGCACGAGGTGGGCGAGCGGGTCGGCTGGCGCTGGCTGAACCTGTGGCGGGAGACCGATCCCATCGGCGGTTGGATGTTCGCCGCACACCGGCCCGGTGACCCACCGACCCGGGCCGGCCCGAGCGACCGGGTCGACCGGCGGCTGCGGGACCCCGAGGACGTGGTGGCGCCCCCGAGCGACAGCGTCCCGCCCCCCGTGCAGGGGCACTGGCCGTGCGAATCCGACGAACGCTTCGCCGCCGCGGTCCGTGAGCTGGCCGACCGGCTCCGGGTCGAGGGCCGGACCTGACGCCGCCGGGCGGGGACGACGCCACCGTGGGTTCTGCTACCTGCCGCGTCGGACGGCCCGCACGCCGAACACCACGGCGCCGAGGACGAGCAGGACGCCCAGGAGCTGGAGGCCCGGCGAGTCGTCGGCCTCCCCGTACACGACGCCGGCGACGCCGATCGCGACGGCGAGGAGGGCGACGATGGCGAGGACGTACTTCATGGGGTTTCCTTTCCGAGGCCGGATCCGTCGCGGATCCGGCCGGTGAGCGGGGCGACGTGGCTGAGGTGTCCGGTGGTTGGCGCGCGGTGCGCCGGGTCAGTCCTCGACCCACTCGAGCAGGTCACCGGGCTGGCAGTCGAGCACCCGGCACATGGCTTCCAGGGTGCTGAAGCGGACGGCCTTGGCACGGCCGTTCTTCAGCACCGCCACGTTCGCCGGCGTGAGCCCGACGCGTTCGGCGAACTCGGCGACGCTCATCTTGCGTTTGGCCAGCTCGACGTCGATGCGGACGACGATGGGCATCAGATCACCGCTTCCATGTCGGTGCGCAGTGTCGTGGCCTGCCGCAGCAGTGCCCGCATCACCACCATCAGGAGCCCCAGCACGGCGACGCCCACCAACATCAGGAAGAGCAGGAGCGGCAGTCCGGGGTCCGACGCGTTGAAGCCGACGTAGAGGAACACGCCCAGCAGCACCACCCAGGCGGCGACGATCGCCCAGACGATCGCGTCCACCCACGCCAGGGCGGCGTCGCTGAAGATGCGGTCGTTCTTGACCAGGGTGAGCAACTTCCAGGTGGCCACGATCACCACCTGGATGCACAGCAGCCAGAACACCGAGACGGCAGTCATCGGCCACCGGAGGTAGGCCTGGTCCGGGGACTCCTGGGCCATGTGCGCGAACTGTCCGGGCAGGGAGAAGGTCTGGAACATGACCAGGATCCCGAACAGCAGCACGAGGAAGACTCGGAGCGGGGCCACCGCTCGATGCTCAGCGAACATGCATCGACTATCGCTCGTAACCTATCGAAAGTCAATCGGTGCGGCGGTCTCCTGACCGGTCAGCAGGCCGGCCCGCCGGCGGCCGAGCACGACGGACCCTCCGCGGCCCCGGCGCAGGACGCCGGACCGCCACCGACCGCCCGCTCCAGCAGCTCGTAGAGCGTCTCGCGCTGCCGCGCGTCCAGCGCGCCGAGCACCTCGTCCTCCACCGCCGCGAGGGCGCACTCAGCCTCCCCGAGGCGCTTCTCTCCGGCGGGGGTGAGGTCGACGACGTGCCGGCGGCGGTCCTCGGGAGACCGGCGCCGTTCGATCAGCCGCTCCGCCTCCAGCTCGTTGAGCAGCCCGACGATGTTGGTGCCGTCCATCTCCAGCGTGCCGGCGAGGGCCTGCTGGCTGCTGCCGCCCTGAGCCCGCAGCACGGTGAGCGCGACCAGGTGCCGGGGTCGCAGCCCCAGCGGCGCCAGCACCGTCTCGGCACGCAGCCGCATCCGCCGCGCGAGGTGGTCGAGCAGGGGCGCCGAGCGGTGCTCGGGCTGGTCGACCGGTACGGCAGGCATGTGACCAAGCCTACCGCCGCAGCCCACGACCCACGTGCTACAAATGATTGGTAAGATACCAATGAATTATGAAGGGCAAACCAATGGCACACCTGTTGCACATCGACTCCAGCATCCAGGGGGACCGGTCGGTGAGCCGCCGGCTGACCGAGCGCGCGGCCAGGGCCTGGCGCGCCGCGCACCCCGACGGCACGGTCCACTACCGGGACCTGGGCGCCGATCCGCTGCCGCATCTGGACCAGGCCGGCGGCCTGGCGCGGATGACACCGCCGGAGCAGCACAGCCGGGCCCAGCGGGAGTCCTGGGCGCTGACCGAGCAGCTGGTCGAGGAGGTGAGGCGGGCCGACACGGTCCTGCTGGGGCTGCCGCTGTACAACTTCGCCGCCCCCAGCAGCGTCAAGGCGTGGGTCGACCACCTGATCGCGCCCGGCCTGGCCTACGACCCGGAGACCCAGGCCGGCCTCCTGGGCGACCGCGAGTTCATCGTGCTGGCCACGCGCGGCGGCGGGTACGCCCCCGGCACGCCACGCGAGGGCTGGGACCACGCCGAGCCGTGGCTGCCGCACGGCCTGGCGATGACCGGCCTCCAGCCGCGCTTCGTCACGGCGGAGCTGACCCTCGCCGGCGTGAACCCGGCCATGGCCGGCCTGGTGCCGCTGGCTCAGGAGAGCCTCGCGGCAGCCGAGCGCGCCGTCGACGAACTCTGGGTCCCGGCCGCCGCCGCGGCCTAGGCGAGGTCGCCACGGGGCCGGACCACTCCCTCGCGCCGGCTCCACCGGGGCGGCGCGGATCGTGGACAGGCATTATCTTGCCCGGCATGCATCGGAGCCGCGTCTACGCCGTCCTGATCGACACCCCGCATGCGGAGGCCGCACGGGCGGCGGCCTTCTGGTCGGCCGCCCTCGGCGTTCCCACCGAGGCGGACCCGAAGTATCCCCAGTTCGTCGGCCTGCACGGCGCTCTGCCCGGGCTGGTCACCGCCGTGCAGGCCGTCGACGACGCGCCCCGCTTCCACCTCGACTTCGAGACCGACGACGTCGAGGCCGAGACGGCACGGCTGGTCGCCCTCGGCGCCACCGAGGTGACCCGGTGGCTGGACTGTCGCATCCTGCGGGTGCCGGGCGGGCACCTGGTCTGCGTCCTGCCGGTGGAGAGTCCGCCCGAGGTCTTCGACGCCCAGGCCCGGACCTGGCCCTGACAACTGCCTCGTCGTCGACCCCGGCCAGGCGACGCACTACGGCGGCGTCATCGAGTGCGAGGTGACCGAGACGCGGCTGCGGCTCAAGCTGACACCCGAGGCTGCCCATGACCTCGGCGTGAGCGCCGACGTCACTTTCGCCCTGGAGCTGACTTCCGACCAGCTCCCGATGCTCAAGGATGGACTGACCCGGGTCTTTGCCTCCGGCCGCGAGAACGCCCGGCCCACCCTCCTGCACACCTAGTACGACAGCCGCCGTTCGGGATCATGGGTGAAGTTCGAGGTTGAGGCGGCGTGTGTAGTGGGATCGTCGGGCTTGGGCTTGATGCCGGCGCCGCCACTGTGACCAGTGCAAATG
>NZ_JARXXY010000009.1:0-214058 GCF_029893845.1 Micromonospora sp. A200
CCAGTTCTGACCTTCGACAAGCCAGAACCTAGGCAGGACAACGGCATGCGCCATAAACGACGCACCGAACCACCCACACATGCGTCACAAGACCCATAAATATGCCTGACAGGCATGTCGCTCAATCAGGTCCATGCTCCCTGTCGCCGTCCGTCCGCTCGCCGCTCGGCCGCCGCGTTCGCCGCCCGCCCGCTGCCCGCCGCCCGCCGGCCGCCCGCCGTCGGCACGACGGCCGGCAGAGCGCGGAGGTGGGGGCGCGGAGGTGGAGGCGCGACCCTGGGGCCGGGGCCAGCAGGCTGCCGTAGGGTTGCTGCCGTGACGACGCGTGTGGCCGCCATCGACTGTGGCACCAACTCCATCCGCCTGCTGGTCGCCGACCTGCCCGACCCGTCCGCCGGGGCGCAGGCGCCGCTGGTCGACCTGACCCGCCGGATGGAGATCGTCCGGCTCGGCCAGGGCGTCGACCGGACGGGGCGGCTCGCCCCGGAGGCGATCGAGCGGACCCGGGTGGCGCTGGCCGAATACGCCGCCGAGATCGAGAAGCTGGGCGCGGAGCGGGTGCGGATGTGCGCCACCTCCGCCTCCCGGGACGCCGCCAACGCCGGGGACTTCCGGGCCATGGTCGAGCAGACCCTCGGTGTCGCGCCCGAGGTGGTCACCGGCGACGAGGAGGCCCGGCTCTCCTTCACCGGCGCGGTCCGGGGGCTGCCCGCCGACGCGGAGCCGCCGTACCTGGTGGTCGACATCGGCGGCGGCTCGACGGAGTTCGTCGTCGGCACCCGCGAGGGCGGGGTGCAGGCGGCGATCTCGATGGACATCGGCTGCGTCCGGATGACCGAGCGGCACCTGCACGGCGACCCGCCCACGCTGGACGAGATCGCCGCCGCGCAGGCCGACATCGCGGTCGCGGTGGACCGCGCGCTCGAGGCCGTCCCCGGCCGCCAGGCCGCCACCCTGGTCGGCCTCGCCGGGTCGGTCACGACCGTGGTCGCCATCGCCCAGGGCCTCACCGAGTACGACCCGGAGCGCATCCACCACGCCCGGGTGTCGTACGAACGGGTGGCCGACGTGACCGCCGACCTGCTGGCGAAGACTCGCGAGCAGCGGTTGGCCGTCCCGGTCATGCACCCCGGGCGGGCCGACGTGATCGGCGCCGGTGCGCTGGTGCTCCGCGTGATCATGGAGCGGGCCGGCATGCCGTCGGTGGTCGCCTCCGAACACGACATCCTCGACGGCATCGCCTGGAGCCTCGCCCTGCGGGACCAGCGTCAGTAGTTCACCGCGACGGCTGGCGCCTCCAGTCCGACCACTGCCCGCGCCCGTCCCCGGAGCCGCCCGCCAGCGAGCCGGCCCGGTCCGAACGATCGGGTCGGTCCGCACCGCTGGTCCCCACCAGCTCCGGCTCCGGCGTCGTGGGTGGCGTGCCCAGGCCGAGACCGTCCACGCCCAGTGGGCGGTCCCGGCCCGCCGCGGGCGGGATGATCTCGTCCGGTACCAGCGCATCGGGTGCGTCGGCGGCGGGCTCCGGCCAGCGCTGCCAGCGGCGGATGCTCACGACCCCGACGAGCAACAGCGAGCCCACCAGCAGTGTCGTCCCGGTCCGTACCGGGGCCGCCAGGTCGACCTGGTAGCCGCCCAAGGTCAGTTTGTGGTCGAGCAGGCTCATCAGCGCGGCGGGGCGGATCAGTAGGCCCAGGTAACTGGCCGAGTAGACCAACCCGGTCAGCGCCGCGCCCAGCGGGGAGATCCGGAGCGTGGCGATGAGCCCGAGCAGGATCCCGGCAGCCGCCAGCACCAGGGCGGGTCGCACGAAATCACTGCTGTCCAGCGCCCCGCCATCCTGTGCATCGGCGAACGCCTGTGCTGACCGATCCTGGCCGAGGGCGAACAGGATCCAGGCCAGCGGACCCACGACGGCTGCGGTGATCACGGTTCGGATGTGTCGCATCCGGGCAAGGTACCGATCTTGCTCGTGGATCAGCAGGCCAGCTAAGCGAAACTTAATTCGACGGATTGAACTGGGGCGAGGGCGTTGACGGTACTACGCAATCCACACTACTCTCGAATCCGTGGATACCACACAGCTCCTGAAGGGTGTGCTCGACCTCGCCGTGCTCGCCGTGCTCAGGGATGAGGACGGCTACGGTTACGACATCCTGCGCCGGCTCCGCGAGGCCGGTCTCGACGAGGTCGGCGACGCCTCGGTCTACGGCACGCTGCGCCGGCTCTTCGGCGCCGGCCTGCTCACCACGTACGTGGTGCCCAGCGAGTCCGGGCCGCACCGCAAGTACTACGCGCTGAACGCCGCCGGCCGGGACCAGCTCACCCGCTCCGGCAAGACCTGGCGCTCGTTCGCCACCACCATGGACACGCTGCTCGACGATCGGGGGATGGCGGCATGACCGTCACTGGGCAGGAGATCACGGACTATGTGGAACGGGTGCGGGCCGCGCTGGCCGACCTGCCGCCGGCGGTCCGCGAGGAACTGACCGAGGACCTGCCGGAGCATCTCGCCGAGGTCGCCGCCGAGGACGGCGGCTCGCTGGTCGAGCGGCTGGGCGAGCCGGAGGCGTACGCGGCCGAGTTGCGCGCCGCGGCTGGCGCGGGCGAGCGGTCCGCCGGCCGGCTCGGCCTGGAACAGCGATTCGGCGCCGTCGCGGGCCGGGTCCGCAGCCGGCTCTCCGGCCTGGACACCCGGCTGGGCCCCCCGCTCGGGTACGCCTCGGCGAGCGAGTTCCTCCGCCTGCTCCGCCCGGCATGGTGGGTGCTGCGCGGCTACCTGGCGGCGTCGCTGCTGGGCGCGATGACCGGCGCGCCGCTGGCCGTGGTGCCCCGGGTGGGCAGCAGCGCGATGGCCGGGCTGGTGCTGCTGGTCGGCTGCGTGCTGGCCTCGATCTGGCTGGGCCGCCGAGCCGGCGAACTGCGCCGCTGGCCGCGCCTCCTGCTGCGCGCCGGCACCCTGGTGCTCATCGTGTTCGCCCTGGCCGCCCTGGTGCAGGTGGACGAGCGGGCCCGCTGGCACGGCGACTACGGCTACGACCCGATCTCGGTGCGCAACCCGTACGACGAGGTGCAGGACGTCTACGTCTACGACAGCGAGGGGCGGCTGGTGGAGAACGCCCGGCTCTTCGACCAGAACGGCACCCCGATCCGGCTCGGCTGGCCCTCCTGCGCCGACCCGGCCCTGCCCGACGTCAACCCGGTGCAGCGCGGCTACCCGTACTGCCCGGAGCAGGCGCCGTTCCGGCCCCGCCCGCCGGCGCAGGTGCCGGTCCCGCCGGGCACCGCCCCGACGACCGCCGCACCCTCGGCCACCGCGACGCCGACCGGTGCCGCGCCGACGCCGACCGTCAGCGCACCGACGCCGACCGTCAGCGCACCGGCGCCGACCGGGGGCGCACCGGGCCCGACGGTGACCGCGCCGGCCGGGCCGACCGCTCCGGCGCCCGTCCCGACGAGCTGAGGATCGATCCTGGGAAATAGCTGAACGGGTGAGGGGAACGGGACACCGCATCTCGATCTTGGTGGCTACGGTGTCGTCTGCTCGTCCACCCCTCGGAAGGATCCTCAGTGTCAGAGCAGGTAGCACCGCCCCCCGCGCCGCAGGCCGCGCAGCCCGAGCAGCTCGCGCAGCCCGACCCGGCCCCGCAGGCCGACGCGGCTCCGCAGGCGGACGGGGCCGCGCCGGCGGCGTCCCCGGTCGAGGCGGCGGCGACGGGATCCGGCGGCCGCAAGGCGCTGGTCATCATCGGCGCGGTGGTCGTGTTCCTGGTCGTCGCCGGCCTCAAGTTCGGCCTCGGCACGGCCATCGGGAGCTTCCTGAACTCCGACGAGACCGCCGAGGCCAAGGCCGGTGACTGCATCGCCGAACTGCCCACGGTCACCGGTACCGAGGAGCGCTCGGTCAGCAGCGCCGAGGTCGTGAAGTGCACCTCGACCGAGGCCGTCTACACCGTGGTCGGCCGGGTGGAGGACCAGACCGAGGCGCAGGCCAGGAGCGGCCAGGCGTGCGAGCAGTACATCAAGCCCAGCGAGGACGGCTACGTCTTCTACAACATCGCCCCGGGCGGCAAGGGCTACCTGCTCTGCCTGACCAGGAAGGCCTGACCGGCCGGGACCACGAGGGCCGGATCGGCCTCGGCACGACCGTCGGACTGCGGCGCGGGAAGCCCCCGCGCCGCCGTCGTCGTACGCCGGTTCACCATGCGGTGAACGGGAGGTATATGCCACTGTTCTCGCGTCTTCCCGGCGCGCTCACGGCGTGGCAGGCTACCGGCACGTAGGACCACTGGGCGACCAGCCAACGATGACTGACCGCTAGGAGGACGGCCGATGGGCGAGATGGTGAGCTACGCCAGCAACGGTGGGACGAGCGAGGGGTATCTCGCGATACCCTCCAGCGGTGCGGCCAGCCCCGCGGTCATCGTCATCCAGGACTGGTGGGGTCTGGTGCCCCACATCCGGTCGGTTGCGGACCGCTTCGCCGAGGCCGGCTTCGTCGCCCTCGCCCCGGACTTCCGGCACGGTCAGCCGGCCAGCAAGCCGAGTGAGCCCCGCCAGATGCTGAACAGCGTGCAGATGGACGAGGCGGCGGCCGACATCGCCGTCGCGGCGGACTACCTGGCCGGCCGTCCCGAGGTCACCGGCAAGGTCGGCTGCGCCGGGTTCTGCGCCGGCGCCAGCCTGGCCCTCTGGGCGGCCACCCGCTCCGAGCGGATCGTCGCCACCGCCGCCTTCTACCCGCGGCTGCCGTGGGAGGCGATGCGTTCCGAGTGGACCGACTACGCGGGCAAGGCGGCCGTCATCCACTGCTCCGAGGCCGACGGCCTCTCCGCTGCGGACGGCGTACAGACCGTCCGCCGGGCCATCGAGACGGCCGGCGGCACCTGCCAGACCTACGACTACCCGGGCACCGCGCACGCGTTCTTCAACGAGGACCGGCCGGAGAACTTCGACCAGCGGGCCGCCGCCACCGCCTGGGCGCGCACCCTGGAACTCTTCCGGGCCAAGCTTGGCTGAGCCCCGTACCCCCGCCGAGGTGGTCGCCCGCGCCGCGCGGGCGACCGACCTGGCCGACCTCGACGGTGCGGTCAGCAACTGCTTCGCCTGCCCGCGCCTGGTCTCCTGGCGGGAGGAGGTCGCCCGGACGAAGCGGGCGGCCTTCCGCGAGCAGCACTACTGGGGTCGCCCGGTGCCCGGCTTCGGCACGGCGGACGCCCGGATCGGCATCCTCGGGCTGGCCCCGGCCGCGCACGGCGGCAACCGCACCGGTCGGATCTTCACCGGCGACCGGTCGGGCGACGTGCTCTTCGCCGCCCTGCACCGCGCCGGCCTGGCCAACCAGCCGACCAGCGTGGCCGCCGACGACGGGCTCACGCTGCGGGACACCCGGATCTTCGCCGCGGTGCGGTGCGCGCCGCCGGACAACAAGCCCACCCCGGCCGAGCGGGACACCTGCGCGCCGTGGCTGCACCGCGAGGTCGGGCTGATCCGGCCCACCCTGCGCGTCGTGGTCGCGCTGGGCGCCTTCGCCTGGGCAGCGTGGTGGCCGGTGCTGCGCGACGTGTACGGCGTCCGCCCGCCCAGCCCGCGACCGGTCTTCGGTCATGGGGCACACTGGTCCGGGACGGCCGCCCCCGAGCTGCTCGGTTGCTACCACGTCAGCCAGCAGAACACCTTCACGGGACGGCTGACACCATTGATGCTGGACGACGTGTTCGCCCGGGCGAAGCAACTCGCCGGGGTGGACTGAGGCTGCGTGGGGCGGTGGCGATGGACCTCGGCGTGCTGCGCAGGTGGTGGCCCGTCCTCGCGGTGACCCTCCTGCTGGCCGCCGCGGCGCTCGCCGCCGGTCACTCCTCGATCGGCGCGAGCCGCATCCCGCCCGCCGCCAAGCAACTCCCGTACGTCCCGGACTACCCCTCCGCCGCGCCGGCCCCCTCCATCCCGATCGAGCCGCGCGCCGGTGCCGAACGCACCCAGGCCGACATCCCGCAGTGGATCGCGACCGCGGCGATCGTCCTGCTGGGCCTGGCCATCCTGCTCGCCCTCGGCTACCTGGCCTGGACGCTGATCCGGGGCGCCCTGCGCCGCACCACCCGGGCCGTCCCGGCCGCCCGCGCCCGGCGCACCGCCGAGGGCACCGCCCGCGAGGTGGTCGCCGCCCTCGACGCGGGCCTGGTCGAGTTGGACGACGCCGACACCGACCCGCGTACCGCCGTGATCGCCTGCTGGGTACGCCTGGAGGAGGCCGCCACCGAGGCCGGCGTGCCGCGGCGTACCGGGGACACCCCGACCGACCTGGTCACCCGGCTGCTGCGGGGCGACCCGGCCGCCGGGGTGCCCGCCATCGCCAGCGCCGACGTGCTGGACTCATTCGCCCACGTCTACCGCGAGGCCCGGTACGCCACCCACACCGTGGACGCCCGGATGCGCGACCAGGCCCGGGCGGCGCTGCGCCGGCTGCGCGGCGAACTGACCGCCCTCGCCACCGCCGCCGAGGAGGTGCCGGCGTGAACGCGCGACCCGTCGAGCCCCGGGCGGTGCGGTCGTGACCGAGCGCACCGGCCTCGACGACCTGCTCACCTTCGAGGAGGAGCCGCCGCCACGCGCCGGCCGGCAGCGCGGCGGCCGGGGCCGGGCGGTGCTGCGTACCCTCGCGGTCGCCGCCGCCGTCACCGCGGTGGTCCTCGCCGTCCTGCGCGCGGTCGGCCTCCAGGTCTCGATCTGGATCGTGGTGGCCGGCGTGCTGGCGGTGCTCGCCGTCCGCCGGGTCACCGCCGGCCTCGCCCCGCCACCCCCGCCCCGCGCCGGCGGCCGGGCTCCGGCCGGCGAGGAACCCGGCTCGTACGACTGGGGCGCCCGGGACGCCCTGCGGACCGCCATCAACGGGTGGGAACGACCGCTGGACTGGTCCTCGGGCAATCGGAAGCGGTTCACCGAGCGGATCCTGCCGCGGCTGGGCGAGCTGGCCGACGAGCGGCTGCGCCAGCGCCACGGCCTGACCCGCGAGTCCGACCCGGCCCGCGCCCGCACCCTGCTCGGGGAGCCGCTGTGGACGTTCCTCGACACCCCCTCCCGCCGCCCCCCGTCGCCGCGCGACCTCGCGGCGATCGTCGCCGAACTGGAGAAGATCTGATGAACGACGTGGATCGCAAAAGCATCCCCGCATCGGAGGTAGGCCACCTGGCCCGGGCGGTGCTGGACGCGGTCGGTCAGGTCGTGGTCGGCAAGCGGGAGTCCCTGGAGCTGGTCCTCGCCGGCATCCTGGCCGGTGGGCACGTGCTGCTGGAGGACCTGCCGGGGCTGGGCAAGACGCTGACGGCGCGGTCCTTCGCGCAGGCCCTCGGCCTGGACTTCCGCCGCCTCCAGTTCACCCCCGACCTGCTGCCGGCCGACGTCACCGGCTCTTTCCTCTACGACCAGCGCAGCGGTGACTTCTCCTTCCGGGCCGGCCCGCTCTTCACCAACCTGCTGCTGGCCGACGAGATCAACCGGACGCCGCCGAAGACCCAGTCGGCGCTGCTGGAGGCGATGCAGGAGAAGCAGGTCTCCGTCGAGGGCGTCACCTACCGGCTGGACGAGCCGTTCCACGTGCTCGCCACCGCCAACCCGATCGAGTACGAGGGGACGTACCCGCTGCCCGAGGCGCAGCTCGACCGGTTCCTGCTGCGGGTGTCGTTCGGCTACCCGCAGCGCGAGGAGGAGTGGGACGTGCTGCGCCGGCGGATGGCCCGCCGCCGCGAGGAGGCCGAGATCAAGCCGGTGGTGGACGCCGCCACGCTGCGCGCCATGCAGGCCGCGCTGGAGGACGTGGTGGTGGAGGACTCCGTCGGCCGGTACATCGTCGACCTGACCGCGGCCACCCGCGAGCACCCGTCGGTGCTGGTCGGCGCCTCCCCGCGCGGCTCGCTGGCGCTGCTGCTGCTGGCCCGCGTCCGGGCGGTCTTCGCCGGCCGCGACTACGTGGTGCCGGAGGACGTCAAGGAGGTGGCCGCCCCGGCGCTCGCGCACCGGATCACGCTGCGGCCGGAGATGTGGCTGCGGCGGGTCGATCCGTCCTTCGTGGTCGGTGAGGTGCTGGAGCAGACTCCCGCCCCGGCCAGCGGCGCGCTGCCCAGCTACGCGGCCGGCCGGCCGGGGCGCTGACGACCGTGCCCACCGACGAAGCGGCGGAGCCGACGGCGGGCTGGGCGCCCACCTGGGCGCTGG
The DNA here is from genome assembly GCF_029893845.1 of Micromonospora sp. A200. Classification (NCBI taxonomy): domain Bacteria; kingdom Bacillati; phylum Actinomycetota; class Actinomycetes; order Micromonosporales; family Micromonosporaceae; genus Micromonospora; species Micromonospora sp. A200. The sequence goes on from NZ_JARXXY010000009.1 coordinate 8,212, forward strand.
GCCGGGCGGTGCTGCTCACCGGGGTGCTGCTGATCGCCGCCGTGCTGCTCGGCCGGGTCGACCTGGTCGTGCTCGCCGCGCCGTTCGCGCTCGGCACCGCGTACGCGCTGCGCCGCCGGCCCACCGCCGCGCCGCAGCTGGAGATCCTCGCCGACGACGCGCACCTGGTCGAGGGCGGCGCGATGGCCGGCACGGTCAGCGTCGGCAACCCGGACACCGTGGCGTACGACGTCGCGGTGGTACGGGCCCGCGTCTCGCCGTGGCTGCGCGTCGAGCGGGTCGGCTTCGGCGGTGCCGGCGTGGACGTGCGCCGCTCCGGCGGCGCGGACCGCCCCTTTGTCACCTCGATCCCCACCGGCCGGGCGGTCGACCTGGAGCTGTCCGGCACCGCGCTGCGCTGGGGGCGGCACCCGATCGGCCCGGCCGGCGCGCGGGTCGCCGCCGCCGACGGGCTGCTCGTCTCCCGCGCGGTGATCACCGACCCGGTGCGGATGCGGGTCTACCCGGAAACCGAGCAGTTCGAGGCGGTGGAGGCGATGCCCCGGGCGGCCGGGCTGGTCGGCGCGCACCACTCGCGCCGCCCGGGCGAGGGCGGCGAGCTGGCCGGCGTCCGGGTCTTCGGGCCCGGCGACCGGCTGCGCCGCATCGACTGGCGGGTCTCCCTGCGGGCCCGTCAGCTGCACGTGGCGGCCACCCTGTCGGACCGGGACGCCGAGGTGGTGGTCCTGCTCGACGTGCTCGCCGAGGCGGGCCGCTCGGGCGGGGTGAAGGGCGCCGCGTCCGTGTTGGACACCACCGTCCGGGCCGCCGCTGCGATCGCCGAGCACTACCTGCACCGGGGTGACCGGGTGGCGATGCTGGAGTACGGGCCGGCGGCCCGCCGGCTGCGCCCGGCCACCGGCCGCCGGCAGTACCTGACGGTGCTGGAGTGGCTGCTCGACGTGCGGGCCGAGGCCTCCCCGCATGAGCCGTACGACCAGGTCTTCGGGCCGCAGGTGCTCTCCGCCGACGCGCTGGTGGTGGTGCTCACCCCGCTGCTGGACGAGCGGTCCGCGCAGATGCTGGCCCGGCTGGCGCGGGGCGGCCGGTTCGTGGTCGCGGTGGACACGCTGCCCACCGACCTCGCCCCGCCCGGCGAGCGGGGCTGGGCGCCGGTGGCGTTCCGGCTGTGGCGGCTGGACCGGGACACGATGATCGCCCAGCTGCGCGAGCACGGCGTGCCGGTGGTGCGCTGGGCCGGCGCGGGCAGCCTGGACCAGGTGCTGCGCGACGTGGCCCGGCTGGCGACCGCCCCAAGGGTGGGGGCCCGGTGAGCGCGAGGAACGCAGCGCAGCGGAGTCCCGCAGTCGCGAACGAAGGCGAGCACCGGTGAGCGCGAGGAACGCAGCGCAGCGGAGTCCCGCAGTCGCGAACGAAAGCTGGCACAGATGAAGGCGGTCACGGAACGGGTGCGGGCGTTGCGGGCGGCGGCGAACCGGGTGAGCCTGGCGCCGCTGCTGGTGCGCGCCGGCATCTTCCTCACCGTGCTGGTCGGTCTGCTGCTGGCGTACCCGGTCGAGATGTTCTCCGCGCGGGCGCTGCTCGCCCTCACGCTGGTGGCGGTGTTGCCGGGGGTGGCCCCGCGCCGGGGGTGGCCGACCTTCGCCGCCCTGGTCACCGTGGGCGGCTGGGTGCTCGCCTCCGCCGGGTACGACCGGCCGATCGCGCTCTGGCGGCTGCTCGCCGTGGCCGCCGCCGTCTACCTGGCGCACACCCTCTGCGCGCTCGCCGCGGTGCTGCCCTACGACGCCGTGGTCGACCCGGATCTGGTGCTGCGCTGGCTGAGCCGGGCCGGCGTGGTGATCCTCGCCACGGCCGTGGTCGGGGTGATCCTGGCCTGGCTGGGCGAGATCGGCGGGGGTGCCGGGTTTCAGGCGGCGACGGTGGCCGGACTGCTGGTGGCGGTGGGGTTGAGCGGGCTGCTGGGCTGGCTGCTGCGTCGCGGGTAGCGGGACGGCTCCGGGACGTTGCGCAGGTCACAGGGGTTGTGCTCCGTCACAGAAGGGGGTCTCGGACGGGATTACCCGAGCCCCCCGGGGAAAGATAGATGACGTGAATCCGAAGCGGATCCTTGTCGTGGGTGCCGGGCACGTCGGCCTGTACGCCGCTCTGCGCCTGTCCAAGAAGCTGAGCTCCCGTGAGGCCGAGGTCGTCGTCGTCGACCCGCAGCCGCACATGACCTACCAGCCGTTCCTCCCGGAGGCGGCGGCCGGCAACATCTCGCCCCGGCACTCCGTGGTGCCGCTGCGGCGGGAGTTGCGCCGGTGCAAGGTCGTGGCGGGTGCGGTGACCCGGATCGACCACGACCGGAAGACCGCGGTGGTGCAGCCCATCAGCGGCCCGCCCCGGGAGATTCCGTACGACCACATCGTGGTCGCCCCCGGCTCGGTCTCCCGGACCCTGCCGATTCCCGGCCTGCACGAGCACGGCATCGGTTTCAAGACCATCGGCGAGGCCATCTACCTGCGCAACCACGTGCTGGACCGGCTCGACGTGGCGGCCGCCACGCCGGACCCGGCGGTCCGTCGCTCGGCGCTGACCTTCACTTTCGTCGGCGGTGGTTACGCCGGCATCGAGGCGCTCGCCGAGATGGAGGACATGGCCCGGGACGCGCTGCGGTACTACCCGGAGCTCAAGCCCGAGGACATGCGCTGGGTGCTGGTCGAGGCGACCCAGCGGGTGCTGCCCGAGGTCGATCGGGACATGGGCGCCTACACCGTCCAGCAGCTGCTCAAGCGCAACATGGACATCCGCCTGGACACCCGGCTGGAGTCCTGCGTCGACGGCGTGGTGAAGCTCTCCGACGGCGACACCTTCCGTTCCGACACCATCGTGTGGACGGCCGGCGTGAAGCCGTCGCCGATGCTGGACGCGACCGACTTCCCGCGTGACGAGCGCAAGCGGGTCACCTGCCTGCCGACGCTGCAGATCGTCGACGGCGACCGGGTCGTCGAGGGCGCCTGGAGCGCCGGCGACTGCGCCGCCGTGCCGGACCTGACCAAGGAGCCGGGCAACTACTGCTCGCCGAGCGCCCAGCACGCGGTGCGTCAGGCGGCCCGGATGGCCGACAACATCGCGAACGTGATCCGCGGTCGCGAGCCGGTCAACTACAAGCACAAGCACGCGGGCAGCGTGGCCAGCCTCGGCCTGCACAAGGGCGTCGCCCAGGTGTACGGCGTGAAGATGACCGGCTGGCCGGCCTGGTTCATGCACCGGACGTACCACATGAGCCGGATTCCGTCCTTCAACCGCAAGGTCCGGGTCGTGGTCGACTGGTCGCTGGCGTTCTTCCTCAAGCGTGAGGTGGTCGCCCTCGGCCAGCTGCACGACCCGCGCGAGGAGTTCGCCGAGGCGTCCCAGCCGGTCGGCGCCGGCCGCCCGGTCTGATCCCGTTCACGACGAAGGCCCCCTCCCGGCACGGGAGAGGGCCTTCGTCGTATCGGGGGTCAGACCCGCCAGGTCCAGGCGTCGGCGATCCGGGTGCCCGGGCCGTAGAGCTGCACCAGGGTGCGGCGCAGGCTCTCCGCGTGCGGGGCGTCGTCGGTGACCGCGACGCAGGAAGCGCCCCAGAAGTCGGCGTCCGCCCGGGCCTGCCGGCGCTGCTCGTCGCCGATCACCGGCTCGTCGCCCCGCCGGGCCACGTCGGCCAGCAGCGCCGAGGTGGGCTGCTTGTAGGTGCCCATCGCGGCGGTCCCGTCCCGGCCGTACGGGCCGATGAAGAAGCCCTCCGGGATGCCGAACGCCCCGTCGGCCGCCGCCGCCCAGCGCATCGGCCAGGGCTCCTTGGGGGTGGCGGCCGGCACCGGCACCAGCACCCCGCCGGGGCGTACGCACTCGCGCCAGTGGCCGCCGGTGATGAACTCGGGCAGCGCCGGGCGGTCGGTCGTCGGCAGGGGAGCGGGGAAGACGGTGAGCAGGGCCGCCCCCACCGCGGCGGGGACCAGCCGCCGGCCCCGGCCGGGCCGCCGCAGCGCGCGGTCCACCGCGAGCACCAGCAGCGTCGCGGCCAGCGGCAGCAGGGGCAGCCCGAACCGCATCGGCAGCGCGCCGTCGATCACCGGCAGGCCGGCGAGCAGCGCGTACGGCCCGGGCACCGCGGTGCGGGTGCCGTCGTGCACCACCTCGGGGCCGAGCGACAGCGCGCCCATCGCCAGCGCGCCGGCGACGCACGCGACCACCACCGGCCGGCGCCCCAGCCAGAGCGCGCAGCCGGCGGTGACCAGCAGCAACGGCAGGCCGAGGAAGGTGTTGTACTCGGCCGGGCCGGTGGTCAGCCGGGCCGACGAGTCGCTGCCAACCACCGACAGCGGGGAGATGGTCCACCAGCTGCGCAGGTCGGCCGAGAAGTAGTGCGGGCTGAACATGCCGTCGGCCACGCCCTGCGGCCCGGCGAACTGGAACCACAGCGGGTAGCCGAGGACGAGCAGGGACAGCCCGGTGGCGAGCATCAGGCCGCCGGCGAAGCCGGGCAGCGCCCGGCGCAGCAGCTCGCGGTCGGTCATCGCGTACGCCACCGTCATCACCAGCAGGGTGACCGCGGTGAGGAAGAGCACCTCCTCGCCGATGAAGACCTGCGCGGTGACCGCGGCGGCCAGGCCCAGCGCCGAGGTGACCAGCCGCCGGCGGTCCGGCCCGCCCAGCGACGCCGGGCCGGGGTCGGCCGCACGGAGCATCCGCACGACCAGCCAGACGATCACCGGCACCAGCCACTGGGCGGTCATGTGCAGGTGGCTGTTGGACTGGGACACCATGCCCGGGCCGAAGCCGCACAGCCCGGCGCCGAGCGCCGCGGCGAGCCGGTGGGCGCGCAGCGTACGGGTGTAGAGCAGGTACCAGGCGACGGCGGTGCCGGCGAGGTTCACCCCGGCCAGCAGGGCGAAGGTGACCGGTGCGCCGAAGAGCAGGGTGACCGGGGCGAGGAGCACGCCGAGCGCGATGACCGTGGTGTTGGTCATCAGGTTCACCCCGTCGGGGCTGTTGAGCCGGTCGGTGAGCAGGCCGAAGTCGCCGAGCACTGCCCGCGAGTCGACCGCCAGGAACCACTCGTAGAGGGTCTGGTCCTCCGGGTTGAGCGCCAGCACCCGGCCGGTCGGGTCCGGCCACAGGCCCTGGGTGAGCCAGCCGGCGAGCAGCGTGAACGCGAGGCCGACGAGCAGGCCGGTGCGGTGCCGGGCGACGGACGCCCGCCAGCGGGTGGCGCGGGAGCCGGCCGTGGCCGGCTCGGCGAGGCCGACAGCCAGGTCGGGGTCGGCGTCGGACGCCGTACGGGCTGCGCTGGTCACGGGCTCGACCCTAGTGCGGCACCCGTGACGGGGTACGCCGGGTCGCCGGTGAACGGTTACGGTGACACTGCACCGCGCGTGTCGGCGTGCCGGTGCCGCCCGCCCGGGTGGTGGAACGGCAGACACGGCCGCCTTAAAAGCGGCTGCCGAAAGGCGTGCGGGTTCGACCCCCGCCCCGGGCACCCTCAGCTTTCCCTCAGCCCGCGCACGGGCGCGCAGGTCGCTGGATGCGTTTACTCTTGTAGGGCACGTCGTGCGTGCGACGACCCCCTGAGGGAGGCCTGAGAAGTGAAGACCTCGAACCCGGTGCTGGCCCGGCTCGGCCAGGCGGCCGAGCGGGAGCGTTCCGCCGGGTACGCCCCGCCCGGGCAGTACGGCCACGGCCAGCCCGGTATTCCCCAGCAGTACCCGGGCCAGCCCGGTTACCCGGTGGCCCCGGCCGCCGGCACCATGTCCATCGACGACGTGGTCGTCAAGACCGTCGCGCTCCTGGGCATCCTCGGCGTCTCTGCCGCGGCCGCCTGGGTGCTGGTCCCGGACGCGCTCCTCGGCCCGGCGTGGCTCGGCGCCGCGATGGTCGGCCTGGTGCTCGGCCTGATCATCTCGTTCTCCCGGATGGCGAACCCGGCGCTGGTCGTCGCGTACGCCGTCGTCGAGGGTGCCTTCGTCGGCCTGGTCAGCAAGGCGTACGAGACCGCCTTCGAGGGCATCGTGCTCCAGGCCGTGGTGGCCACCTTCGGTGTCTTCTTCGTGATGGCCATGCTGTACAAGGCGAAGGTCATCCGGGCGACCCCGAAGTTCGTCAAGGGCATGATCGCCGTGATGGCCGGCCTCTTCGCCGTCATGCTGATCAACTTCGCGCTGGCGGTCTTCTTCGACGTCAACACCGGCCTGCGCGACGGCAGCCCGCTGGCCATCGGCTTCAGCCTGGTCTGCATCGTGGTCGCGTCGCTGAGCTTCGTGCTCAGCTTCAAGGAGGTCGAGGACGGCGTCCGGATGGGGCTGCCCCAGCGCTACTCCTGGACGGCCGCGTTCGGCATCGTGGTCAGCCTGGTCTGGCTCTACCTGGAGCTGCTCCGCCTGCTCAGCTACTTCCAGGGCGACGACTGACCGTCGGAGCTCCTCGGCGCCCGCCACCGCGACCCGCGGCGGCGGGCGCCGTCGTCTGCGCAGCCGGTCGCGGCCGCATCTCGGCCCGCCCGTTTCCCCGCCGCCGCCGGCCCGTCCGGGGGAGAGTGACACCAGGGGTACTGCCCGGCGAGGAGGTGGAGGGTGCGCAGCGCCAACCCGGTCCTGGACCGGCTGGACGACAGCAGCCGGGAGCACCGGCTGCCCGGTGCGGGCGGCGCGGAGGCGGTGACCGTCGACGACGTGGTGGTCCGTACCGTCGGGCTGCTGCTGCTCACCGGCGCCACCGCGGCGGTGGCCTGGGTGGTCGTGCCGCAGGCGGTGTGGGTCCCGGCGGCGCTGGCCGGCACCGCCCTGGCCGGCATCGCGCTGCTCCTGGTCATCTCGCTGCGCGGCATCACCCACCCGGTCCCGATCATCGGGTACGCCCTGCTCCAGGGGGTGCTGCTCGGGGTGGCCAGCCGGGCGTTCGAGCTGGTCTACCCGGGCATCGTCGCGCAGGCGGTGGTGGGCACCTTCGGGGTGTTCCTCGGGATGGCGGCGCTCTACCGGGCCCGGCTGGTCCGGGCCACGCCCCGGCTGGCCCGCCTGGTGATCGGCACGCTGATCGGGCTGCTCGCCGTCAGCCTGGTCAACCTGGTCTTCCGGGTGTTCACCGGCCGGCAGGGCGTGGAGATCTACAGCATCTCCGGCCAGGTCGGCTGGCTGCCGTACGCCTTCTCGGCGGTGGCGATCATCGCCGGGGCGCTCAGCTTCATCCTCGACTTCGACCAGGTGGAGCGGTCGGTCCGCACCGGCCTGCCCCGCCGGTACGCCTGGCTCTGCGCGTTCGGGCTGCTGGTCGGGCTGATCTTCCTCTACTGGCAGATCCTGCGGCTGCTCAGCTACCTGCGCCGCTGAGCGGGCGCGGGGCGGGGCCGGCCGTAGACTCGGCGGCGATGAGCGCAGCGGAGTTGGACCGGGCGGTGGAGCTGCTGGTCCGTCAGGTGGGGCACTGGCAGCAGCCGCGGTGGGCGGCGATCGCCGCGGGGGGCAACGTGTCCCGTGCCGACCTGGTGCACCGGCTGGTGCAGGAGCTGGCCAACCTCGGCGCGGACGCCGAGGGAGAGCCGCGTCGGGGCGTACCCCGGTTGGACAACGACCTGGCGCTCGTCGACCAGCTCCGGGTGGTGGCGGCCGACCTGGTCGCGGCCGGGGCGCCGGACGCGACGCTGGCCCGGGCCGCCGCCGAGGTGGCGGCGACCCGCTCGGCGCTCTGATTCCTCACTTCCTCAGCCAGCGGCGTACCTTCCGCCGGCGGGCCCGGTCCCGGGCGGCGGGGATCGCCCGCAGGTCCCGATCGGCCGCCGTGGCCTGCCGGGCGTGCAGCAGCCCGTAGGTGAAGGTGTTCTCCCGGTCGGCGTACGCGCGCAGCGCCTGGCGTCGCAGCACCTCCCGGGTGACCACCGAGTCGTGCTGCGTGCCGAGCAGGTCCTGGAGGTCCTTGAGCCGTTCCACCAGGGCGGCGGCGCGCTGCCCGGCGTCCGGCTCGCGCACCTCGACGGCGTACCGGGCGGCCTTGTACGCCTTGCGCGCCTCGTGCAGCGCGACGTCCGCCTCCTGCGTCCGTTGCCCGTCGAGAGCCCGGTCCAGCCGGTCGTCGGCGCGGGTGACCGCCCGGCGGACCCGGCGGGCGACCCAGCGCGCGTCGACGGCACGGGCGGGCGGAGCCTCCAGCAGCCGGTCCAGTCCGGCCAGCAGCTCGGTGTAGCGGTCGGAGTCCAGCGTCCGGACCAGCTCGTCGAGGGCGGTGGCGAGGTCGGCGGCGAACCGCTCCGAGATGCGCGCCGCGACGGGACCGAGGACCAGGTCGGCGGGTTCGGCGCGGACGGCGTCGGTGAGCCGGGCGGGCCATCACCTGCGCGTCGCGGACCGGCCCGAGCTGGCCGCCCAGCCAGCGGAGCTCGGCGCGCAGGGCCTCGCTGCGCGGACGGTCCCAGCGGCCGCGGAAGGTGCGCAGCGTGGCCCGCAGCCGGCGGACGGCGACCCGCGTGTCGTGCACCGCGTCCTCGTCACCGTGCCGGGCCCCGGGATGGTTCGCGATCAGCACGTCGCGCTGGGTGAGGGCGTAGCGGGCGACCGGGTCCGTCGGAGCCGCGTCGGTGGCGGCGGCGAGCCGGCCGGCGAGGGCCCGATGGGACTTGGAGACGGGAACCGGGCGGGCGCCCGCCTCGCGCAGCCGCGACTGCACCGCGTCGAGCAGCCGGTCGTCGCCGTTGACCAGCTCGACCTCGATCTCCCGCCACGCCTGCCGCTCGCCGGTGACCAGGTCCCGCCCGTCGACGGTGTCCTCGGCGACCTCGGCCAGCACCCGGCCCGCAGCGTCCAGCAGCCGTCGTTCCACCCGGTGGGTGGTGATCCGGGCCGCCGGTTGGACCGCCTGCCCGCGGGAGGCGGCCCGGAACAGCCCGACCAGCTCCGCCGGCGGGTCGAGGTCGTCCGCGCCGGCCGGGAACTGGTACTCGGTCCGGGCGCCCCCGGCCGCGCCGACCTTCAGGTGCCAGCCGGCGTCGTGACCGCCGGTCCGCCGGCGCAACGCGAAGCCGCTGCGCCCCAGCCGCAGGTCCGGGGTGTCCACGTAGACCGCGTCCAGGTCGAAGGCGGTGGCGTCCGACATCGTCGCGACGCCACCGCACCCCGTCAGGTCCGGCAGCCGGAAGCCCTCGTCGGCGGAGTACTTGCGTTCCCGCTCCACCACCGTCGCCATGCGGATCCGATACCCGCGCGGACGACCGGCGAACCGGGGATCAGCTGAGCCGCTCCAGCACCATCGCCATGCCCTGGCCGCCACCGACGCACATGGTCTCCAGGCCGATGGTCTTGTCGTGCCACTCCAGGGAGTTGAGCAGCGTGCCGGTGATCCGGGCGCCGGTCATGCCGAACGGGTGGCCGACGGCGATCGCGCCGCCCATCACGTTGACCTTCTCCTCAGGGATGCCGAGCTGCCGGTAGGAGGGGATCACCTGCGCGGCGAACGCCTCGTTGATCTCGACCAGGTCGACGTCGTCGACGGTCATGCCGGCCCGCTTGAGGGCCTGGCGGGACGCCTCGACCGGGCCGAGGCCCATGATCTCCGGCGACAGGGCGGTCACGCCGGTGGAGACGATCCGGGCCAGCGGGGTGAGCCCGAGGTCCTTCGCGCGCTGGGCGCTCATCACCACCACCGCGGCGGCGCCGTCGTTGAGCGGGCAGCAGTTGCCGGCGGTGATCCGGCCGTCGGGGCGGAAGACCGGCTTGAGCCCGGCGACGGCCTCCAGGGTGACCCCGGCGCGCGGGCCGTCGTCGGTGCTGACCACGGTGCCGTCCGGCGTAGTGACCGGGGTGATCTCGCGGGCCCAGAAGCCGTCGGCGATCGCCTTGTCGGCGAGGTTCTGGCTGCGGACACCGAAGGCGTCCATGTCCTCGCGGGTGACGTCGTACACCTGGGCGAGGTTCTCGGCGGTCTGCCCCATCGTCAGGTAGATGTCGGGAAGCTGGCCGGCCTCGCGCGGGTCGGCCCACACCTCGGCGCCACCGGCCGCGCGGGCCTTGGAGCGCTCCTGCGCCTCGGCGAAGCGGGGGTTCTCCCAGCCGCCGCCGACCAGCGCCTGCGCCTCCGGCGGGAGGGTGTCGGAGTTGCCCCGGGCGTACCGGGAGACCGTCTCCACGCCGGCGGAGATGAAGACGTCGCCCTCACCGGCGCGGATCGCGTGCATCGCCATCCGGGTGGTCTGCAGGGACGAGGCGCAGTAGCGGGTGAGGGTGGCGCCGGGCAGGCCGTCCAGGCCCATCAGCGTGGCGACCACCCGGGCCATGTTGAAGCCCTGCTCGCCGCCGGGCAGGCCGCACCCGAGGTAGAGGTCCTCGACCTCGGTCGGGTCGAGCCCGGGGATCTTGTCCAGCGCGGCCTGGACGATGGTCGCGGCGAGGTCGTCGGGGCGGACCTCGCGCAGCGAGCCCTTGAAGGCGCGACCGATGGGGGAGCGGGCGGTGGCGACGATGACGGCGTCGCGGGACGACTCAATCGGCATGAGCCCACGTTAACTCGCCGGTAACTTGGCGCGGAAGCTGCCGGGGCGACGGGAAATGTCACCCTGGGCTCCCGCCCGCCCGCCGCCCGATCAGTGGCGGGAGGCGCTGGTGGCCGCGGCGGCCACCGCCGGCAGCAGGGCGTGCGCCCAGACCCGGTAACCGTCGGCGGAGGGGTGGAAGCCGTCGGGGCAGAAGGTCCCGGCGTCGGCGCGGAACACCGGCCCGGTCTCGGCGCCCAGGTCGACCACACTGCCGCCGGCGTCGAGCACGGCCGTCGTCTGCGCCCGGGCGGTCCGCCGCCCCGACCAGCCGAGCACCTGCCGCAGCGGCTGCGCGACGGCGCGGACCGCGCCCAGGTCCGGACAGGTGCCGACCACCACCTCCACCCGCGCGTCGCGCAGCCGGCGCACCGCCGCGCCGAGGTACGCCGCGGCCTCGCCCGGCCGGCGCATCGCGGTGGCGTCGTTGGCGCCGATCAGGATCACCGCAACGTCGGGGCGCTCGCCGAGCAGCGCCCGGGCCACCTGGGTGGCCAGGTCGGTGGAGCGGGAGCCGGAGACCCCCACGCTGGACAGGTGCACCTGCCGCCCGGTCGGCCCCTCGGCCAGCAGGTGGGCCAGTTGCCCGCCCACGGTCTCGTCGAAGCGTTCGACCCCCACGCCGAGCGCCGAGGAGTCGCCCAGCAGCACCAGTCGCAGCGGCGGGGCGCCGGCCCGGCCGACCGTGGCGCGCAGCGCCAGGCCCAGCTCCGGCTGGGCGTAGCTGCGGTTGCGGGCGGCGACGGCCTGCCCGGCGAGCACCGCCGCGCCGCCGATGGTGCCCGCGACCAGGGAGAAGGCCGCCGCCTTGCCGAGCCGGAGCGCCAGCTCCGCACCGATGCCGCGTTCGGTCATGACGACACCTCCCCGTGCGGGACGTCGCGCCGGCAGGCGCGCTCCTGGCGGCGGTCGGCACGGGGCTCCGCCGCGCGGGGCCCGGTGGTTCGCTCGCTCATGCCGATCCCTCCAGTGTGGGTGAGTCGGTGGCGGGACCGGGTTGCGGCACCGCGCCGACGCCGAAGAAGGCCCGCCGGCGCAGGTGGGCCCAGCGGCCGGCCGGCCCGCGGTCGCGACCCCGGACCTGGGCGCCGCTGACCTCCGTCCCGGCGTGCCGGGCCGCCTCCTGGGCGGCCTCCGGCAGCGACCGTACCCCCTCGGCCCGGACCGGCACCGGCCTGCGTTCCGCGCCGGCGCCCAGCGCCGAGATGACGGTGGGCAGCAGCGCGGCGGCGGCCACCGCGTACCCCTCCGCGGACGGGTGGAACCGGTCCCAGGCGAACATCCGGGTGGGTTCGGCGACGAACCGGGGACCGAGCATGTCGCCGAGGGAGACCGTCCAGCCGCCCGCCTCGACCACCGCCACCGTCTGGGCGGCGGCCAGCTGCCGGCTCCACCGCCGGGCCAGCCAGCGCAGCGGCGGCTGGATCGGCTGGATCGCGCCGAGGTCGGGGCAGGTGCCGACGACCACCTCGCAACCGGCGGCCCGCAGCGCGCGGACCGCCTCGACCAGATAGCGCACCGCCAGCCCGAGCGGGGTGCGGTTGGTGACGTCGTTGCCGCCGATCAGGATCACCGCGACGTCCGGGTCGCACTCCAGCGCCGACTCGACCTGCGGCCTGAGCCCGGCGGAGAGCGATCCCACCACGGCGAAGCGGTGCACCCGGACCGGCCGGTGCAGCCGTCGGGACAGCCCGGTGGCGAGCAGCGCCCCCAGGGTCTCCCGGCGCCGGTGCACGCCGTAGCTGGCCGCCGACGAGTCGCCGAGCACCACCATGGTCAGCGGGCGGCCGGGGCACTTCGCGCCGTAGACGCCGTCGCAGCGGGGTGGGGGCGCCTCGGCCATCGGGATGGTGCGCCGGGCCTGGCGGGCCTGACCGAGCAGCACGCCGCCGGTCGCGACGAACGCCGCCGCGGTGGCGCCCGTGCCGATCGCCGCCATCCGGGCGATCTGGCGGGCGCGGTGCCAGCGCGGACCCGGTACGACGGAACCAGCCACCCCCATACCGCCACGTTATCGCGCCAGCCCGACACGCCGCTCTCCTCGGGCTGGCCGGTTCGTGCCTGGGAAGCGCCGCTTCTGGGTACCTGTCCGGTGACGGCGACGGGCGACGGGCGCCGGCGGAGCAGGTCGCGGCGGGCTTGCGCACCCGCGTCACGCTGGTCGGGCGGAAAGGGGTCGGACGAGATGAGCAAAACGTTGAAGCGGAGCGCGGCGTTCACCGCGCTGTTCCGGGCACTGGCGGCGGGCGCCCGGGGCGGGCCCTCGCTGGGCGCCCGGCTGGCCGCGCTGCCCCGGATGATCAGGGCGACCGCCCGGGGCGAGTACGACGGCGGCCTCCGGCTGGCCATGATGACGGCGGCGACGGCGTACGTGCTCTCGCCGGTGGACGTGGTGCCGGAGCTGTTCCTGACCATCTTCGGCCTGGTGGACGACGCGGTCATGGTCACCTGGCTGGCCGGCAGCGTGCTGGCGGAGACCGAGCGCTTCCTGGAGTGGGAGGCGCGTCGCAGCTCCGTCATCCCCGGGCAGATGATCCCCTGACGGCACGTACCCTGGGCGACGAACGAAACGTCTGCCCGGCCGCCGACGCCGGCGCCGCAACGAAGGGCACAACGAGGTGCAGTACTACGACAACGTCGTCGAGTTGATCGGCAACACCCCGCTGGTACGGCTGCGCAACGTCACCGAGGGCATTCAGGCCACCGTGCTGGCGAAGGTGGAGTACCTCAACCCGGGCGGATCGGTGAAGGACCGGATCGCGCTGCGGATGGTGGAGGACGCCGAGGCCGCGGGGATCCTCAAGCCGGGCGGCACCATCGTCGAGCCGACCAGCGGCAACACCGGCGTCGGGCTGGCCCTGGTGGCGCAGCTCAAGGGCTACAAGTGCGTCTTCGTCTGCCCGGACAAGGTCAGCCAGGACAAGCAGGACGTGCTGCGCGCGTACGGCGCCGAGGTGGTGGTCTGCCCGACCGCCGTCGCGCCGGAGGACCCGCGCTCCTACTACAACGTCTCCGACCGGCTGGCCCGGGAGATCCCCGGCGCCTGGAAGCCCAACCAGTACAGCAACCCGGCCAACCCGCGCTCGCACTACGAGACGACCGGCCCGGAGCTGTGGAAGCAGACCGAGGGCGGGCTCACCCACTTCGTGGCCGGCGTCGGCACCGGCGGCACCATCTCCGGCATCGGGCGCTACCTGAAGGAGGCCTCCGAGGGTCGGGTCAAGGTCATCGGGGCGGACCCGGAGGGTTCGGTCTACTCCGGCGGCACCGGCCGGCCGTACCTGGTCGAGGGCGTCGGTGAGGACTTCTGGCCGGAGACGTACGACCGGGGCGTCGCCGACGAGATCATCGAGGTGTCGGACAAGGCCTCGTTCGAGATGACCCGGCGGCTGGCCCGCGAGGAGGGGATGCTGGTCGGCGGCTCCTGCGGGATGGCCGTGGTGGCCGCCCTGGAGGTGGCCCGCAAGGCCGGTCCGGACGACGTCATCGTCGTGCTGCTGCCGGACAGCGGCAGGGGCTACCTGTCGAAGATCTTCAACGACAACTGGATGGCCCGGTACGGCTTCCTGGACAACTCGGGCACCGAGCCGACCGTCGCCGACGCGCTCGCCAGCAAGCCGGGCGGCCTGCCCGAGCTGGTGCACGTGCACCCCACCGAGACGGTCCGCGACGCGATCGACTACATGCGCGAGTACGGCGTCTCGCAGCTGCCGGTCCTCAAGGCCGAGCCGCCGGTGGTGACCGGCGAGGTGGCCGGCTCGATCGCCGAGAAGGACCTGCTCGACGCGCTCTTCACCGGGCAGGCGCACCTGCACGACACCATCGAGCGGCACATGGCCGAGCCGCTGCCGATGATCGGCGGCGGGCAGCCGGTGAGCGAGGCGGTCGGCCTGCTGGAGAAGTCCGACGCGGCGCTGGTGCTGGTCGACGGCAAGCCCAAGGGCGTGCTCACCCGGCAGGACCTGCTCGCCCACCTCGGCGCGCGCTGACCCGACGACGTACCGCGGGGCCTCCTCCTGTCGGGGGGAGGCCCCGCGTCGTCGTACCGGGCGTCGGCCACCTCGGCGTGATCGTCTGCTCGGCGGACTCCGACCGGGGCGGGACGGCTCAGCGGTCCAGCTCGGTCGGCACGGCGACCACGTCGACGAGGGCGCCCCGGCGCAGCACGGTCACCGGCAGCCGGGTGCCGATCGCCGGGCCGAGCATGAGCCGTTGCAGGCCCTGGCCGTCCCGGACCGGTCGCCCGCCGGCGGAGAGGATCACGTCACCGAGGTAGATCCCGGCCTGTCCGGCCGGGCTGCCCGGCACCACCTCGACCACCCGCAGGCCACGGCGCTGGCCGGTGCGCTCGGCCACCTCCGGCGGCAGCGGCACCGGGACGCCGGCCACCCCCAGCCAGGCCCGGCGCACCCGCCCGTCGGCGATGAGGTCGTCGACGATCTGCCGGGTGGTGGCGTTGATCGGCACGGCCAGCCCGAGGCCGTAGCCGGCGACGGCGGTGTTCACCCCGATCACCCGGCCGGCCGAGTCGGCCAGCGCGCCGCCGGAGTTGCCGGGGTTGAGCGCGGCGTCGGTCTGGATGACGTCCTCGATGAGTCGGGTGACCCGGCCGTCCCGGGCCGGCAGCGACCGGCCCAGGCCGGACACCACCCCGGCGGTGACCGAGCCGGCCAGCCCCATCGGGTTGCCGACCGCGACCACCAGCTGGCCGATCCGCAGGGTGTCCGCGTCGCCAGCTCCACCGGCGGCACGGTCGCCTCGTCCACCCGCAGCACCGCCAGGTCGGAGAGCGGATCCGCCCCGACCACCCGGAAGCGCGCCTCGGTGCCGTCGCCGAAGGCGGCCGAGCCGTCCCGGGCGCCCTGCACCACGTGGGCGCTGGTCAGCAGCAGGCCGTCGGTGCCCACGGTGATCGCGGAACCGGCGCCGGCCCCGCGCGCGGTCCGCACCGACAGGGCGGCCACGCTGGGCAGCACCCGGGCCGCCACGCCGGTGACCACCCGGGAGTACGCGTCGAGCGCGGCGTCCTCCGCCCGCTCGGTGTGATCGGTGTCCATGAACCCGGCAACGCCCTCGCATCGACGGGCATGCCCCGATCAGCTCAGAGCGAACGGGGCGGGTCAGAGCGGTCGGGCGTACCGGACCTGCGGGACGACGATCGGGCCGAAGTGCTCGTCGCGCCGGGTGCCCTCCGGCGTCCAGCCGCCGCGCTCGTAGAAGCGACGCGCGTCGAGGTTCTGCGCCAGCACCCAGAGCACCGCCCGGGACCAGCCGCGCGACCGCATGGCGTCCAGCGCGTCGACCATCAGTTCGCGGCCGGTGCCCCGGCCCCGCTCGTCGGGGTCGAGGTGGATGGCGTTGAGCAGGCCGGTGGCCGGATCGCCCTCGTCGTCCGGGCCCAGGTAGCTGAAGCCGACCAGCCGGCCGTCCCGCTCGGCCAGGGTCATCCGGTGGTCGTCACGCTCCCAGCCGAACCGCTCGACCCAGTACCGGCCCATCGCCTCGGCCGACGGGTCGGCCAGCGCCTCCGCCGGCAGGAACGAGGAGTACGCGGCCACCCGCGACCGCCGGTGCAGGGCCCCGACCGCCATCAGGTCGTCGACGGTGGCGGGGCGCAGCGTGAGGGTCATCCGGCCGAGGCTACCCGGCGGGGCGGGACCGGCACGGTGGTCAGGTCCTCGGCGATGACAAGGTCACCGGCGAAGTGCCTGCGGGCCTCGTCGGTGAAGCGGCGCAGGTCGCTGTACCGCTGGGAGAAGTGGGTGAGCACGAGCGTGCGTACCCCCGACTCGGTCGCCACCCGCGCGGCCTGAGCCGCGGTCAGGTGGCCGGCCTCGGCGGCCAGGGCGGTCTCCGACTCCAGGAAGGTCGACTCGATGACCAACAGGTCGGCGTCTTCGGCGAGGGCGTACACCGCGTCGCAGAGCGCGGTGTCCATCACGAAGGCGAACCGCTGGCCCGGTCGGGTCACGCTCACCTCGTCCCGGGTGACGCGCCGCCCGTCCAGGTCGAGGTGGCCGACGCGGAGCAGCTCCCCGACCGCCGGCCCGGCGATCCCGTACGCGGACAGCCGCTCCGGCAGCATCCGGCAGCCGTCCGGCTCCACCAGCCGGTAGCCGTACGTCTCGATGGAGTGCCGCAGCCGGCGGGCCTCCAGCGTGCCCCCGCGCACGCTTATCCGCTGCCCGTCCGCCTCGATCGGCTCGACGACCAGCTCGGCGGTCTCGTGGAAGGAGGTGGCGTGCCGCAGCCGGGCGAAGTACTCGGCGCCGCCGGCCGGGAAGTGCACCGCCACCGGGTGCGGCACCCGGTCCAGGGAGAGCCGCTGGACGATGCCGGGCAGACCGAGGCAGTGGTCGCCGTGGAAGTGGGTGACGCAGATCCGGGTCAGGTCGGTGGCGGTGACCCCGGTGTGCAGCAGCTGCCGCTGGGTGCCCTCGCCCGGGTCGAAGAGGATCACCTCGTCGTCCCAGCGCAGCACGTACCCGTTGTGGTTGCGCTGCCGGGTGGGGGCCTGGCTGGCCGTCCCGAGCACCACCAGCTCGCGCATGGACAAGGCGGCCTCCTCGCTGAGCTGACCGGTCCGGCCGGGCCGGACATGAAGCGACCCCCGGGGCTTCCGCGCTCGCGCGCGGGCCGGCTGGACTGGGCCGGCACCCCGGGGGTCGGGTGGCTGTCGTGGTTTCGCCGCACCGCTGCCACACGGTCTCGACGATGGTGCAGATGCCCGCCTCGCGGCGGACGGGGTTTTCACTGTCGAGGACAGCGGCTAGCGGACAGCCACCTCACGAGTCCGATTGCTATACAAGTCTGGACCACCTCCTTTCCCGTGTACGGCCACGCTATCCAGTCCCGCGGGGCACCGGCAACGGATTTCGATCACAGCCCGGACGGAAATACGTCGGCCCGCCCCACCCGCCGGCGGGCAACGGTCGCCGGCGGGATCAGGAGGCGTCGGCGATGCCGATCGGGCCCTCCCGGGGGCCCTCCTCGCTGGCCGGCTGCACCGCCAGCGACGGGAAGTCGGCCAGGTCGCCCTCGGGCTCGGCGTCCCACTCCGGGAAGACCAGGTCGCTCTGCAGGTAGAGGCAGAGCAGCTGGGTGAGGTGGCGCAGCCCGTCCAGGTGGGTGCGCTCGTGGCCGTGGGTGGCGTCCACGCCGAAGCCGAGCAGGGCCACCCGGGCGTGCGCGCCGGCCTCGACCGCCGCCGCCACGTCCGAGCGGTAGTAGTCGAAGACGTCCCGGACCAGGTCGACGCCGTGCTCGCGGGCGATCGAGGCGAGGTTGCGGGTCAGGTGGTAGTCGAACGGGCCCACCCCGTCGCCCATCGCCAGGGTGGCCGCATCCTCCCGGGACTGCTGGCCGGGGGCGACCACCGCCGCGTCCACCGAGACGATCTCGGCGACGTCCGGGTCGAGGCCGTGGCTGGCGCCGTGGCCGATCTCCTCGGTGACGGTGACCAGCAGGTGCGCGGTGACCGCCGGGGTGATCCCGGCGTCGACCATCGCCTTGAACGCGGTGAGCACGGCGGCCACGCCGGCCTTGTCGTCCAGGTGCCGCGACTTGACGTACCCGCTCGGGGTGATCGTCGGGTTGGGCAGGAACGCCACGAAGTCGCCCGCGTCGATGCCGAGCGCGCGCAGGCCGGTGATGTCGTCGACCCGCTCGTCGAGCCGTACCTCGACGTGCTCCCAGCCGACGCCCTGCACGTCGACGTCGTCGTTGTAGCGGTGCCCACTGGCCTTCAGCGGCAGCACCTGACCGGTGATCACCCGGTCCAGGTCGTCGGTGAAGACCCGGACGTGCGCGCCCTCGGCGAACCGGGCGCTGTGCGTACCGATGGTCTTCAGCTCCAGCCGGCCGTTCTCCTTGAGCCGCTTCACCATGCCGCCGATGGTGTCGGTGTGCACCACGATCGCCCGGTCGGCACCGGTCTGGCGGGGGCCGGGCAGGCAGGCGCTCAGCGCCCCGCGCCGGGTCAGCGTGGAGGAGATGCCCAGCGCGGAGAGCCGCTCGCCGACGTACTGCTGCACGTGGTCGGTACGCCCCGACGGGCTGGGGATCTCCAACAGCTCCAGCAGCACCTGGCGCAGGTAGTCCAGGTCGATTTCCAGTGGCTTCGGACTCACGCGGCGGCTCCCGGGCCGGCCGGGCTCCAGAGCCGCTGCGGGGCGCGGGTGCCGGGGAAGAGCAGGTCGACGAAGCGCTCAGCGGTCGGCTGCGGCTCATGGTTGGCCAGCCCGGGCCGCTCGTTGGCCTCGATGAAGACGTGTTCCGGCCGGTCCGGCGCCGGCACCAGCAGGTCCAGCCCGGTCACCGGGATGTCCAGCGCCCGGCTCGCCGCCACGCAGGCCTCGGCGATCGCCGGATGCAGCTCGGCGGTCACGTCGTGGATGGTGCCGCCGGTGTGCAGGTTGGCGGTCCGGCGTACGGCCAGCACCTCACCCTCGGGCAGCACGTCGTCCATCCGGTACCCGGCCTCCGCGACCACCTCGCGGGTCATCTCGTCGACCGGGATGCGGGACTCGCCCCCGGTGGCGGCGGCCCGGCGGCGGCTCTGCCGGTCGATCAGCGCGGCGATGTCGTGCACCCCGTCGCCGGTCACCTGCGCCGGCCGGCGGACGGCCGCGGCCACCACCTCGTGGTCGATCACGATCACCCGCAGGTCCTCGCCGTCGCGCAGCTCCTCGATCAGCACGTCCGGGCAGAACCGCCGGGCCAGCTCGACCGCCGCGGTCAGCGCCTCGGCGGTGCGCACGCCGACGGTGATGCCGTTGCCCTGCTCGCCCCGCGCCGGCTTGACCACCACCGGCCCGACGTCGGCGAGGAAGGCGAGGTCGTCCGGCCCGCCGGTGGCGGTCCGGCCGCGCGGCACGGACAGCCCCGCCTCGCTGAGGATCCGGCGGGTGACCCGCTTGTCGTCGCAGCGGCTCATCGCCACCGCCGAGGTCAGCTCGGACAGCGACTCGCGGGTGTGGATGGTCCGGCCGCCGTTGGTCAGCCGCAGTTCCCCCCAGCGCGGGTCGGTGACCTCCACCCGGATGCCGCGCCGCATCGCCTCGTCGGCGACGATCTTCGCGTACGGGTTGAGGTCGTCGTACCCGGCCGGGGTGGCGGGCAGGAAGAGCCGCTCGTTGATCGGGTTCTTCCGCTTCACGCAGAGCGTGGCGGTGCGATGGAAGCCGAGCCGCTCGTAGAGCCGGATCGCGCCGGAGTTCTCGGCGAGCACGGAGAGGTCGACGAAGGCCCGCCCCCGCTCGTCCAGCCGGTCGGC
This sequence comes from Micromonospora sp. A200, assembly GCF_029893845.1. Taxonomy (NCBI): domain Bacteria; kingdom Bacillati; phylum Actinomycetota; class Actinomycetes; order Micromonosporales; family Micromonosporaceae; genus Micromonospora; species Micromonospora sp. A200. Next base: position 28,023 of record NZ_JARXXY010000009.1, read on the forward strand.
CAGCCCGGTCAGCAGCGCCTGGCCGGTGCCGGGCGGCGCGGTGTTGAAGTCGACGGTCAGGCACCAGAGACTGGCGCCGTTCTCCGGGTCGGCGAAGACCGCCACGTGGTCCACGCCGGTGATGGTGCCGACGATCTCGCCGGTGGCGGCCTCGGCGACCAGGTGCAGGAAGCGGTCGGTGCCGGCGTTGTCGACCAGCACGTCGACCGGCGCGGTGACCATGCCGTTGCGGGCGTAGATCCGGTTGACCGCGTCCGCGTCGTCGGCGTCGCGCAGCGGCCGGATCACCAGGCCGGGGATCTCTCCGTCGCCGTAGATGGCGGCCGGACGCCGCTGGCCCAGCGGCAGCCGGTAGGTCAGCGACGGGTCGATGAACAGCTCGTCCGGGAGCCGGGACACCAGCACGTGCGGGTCGCGCAGGTAGATGCAGATGTCCCGGGCGCCGGCCGCCTCGGAGCGCAGTACGTCCGCCACGGCCGCCTGGTCGGTGAAGGTCTGGCCGAAGACCAGCCGCCCCCAGCCGCAGTCCAGTACCACGCCGGCCCCGTGGGTGCTGTGCGGGCGGGGTGCCGGCGCGCCGGGCGCGACCGGGTCGCCGCCGGGGCCGATCCGCTCCCGGTGTCGGCCCGGCACCCGTTCCCGGTCGGTGGTCGTCACCGTGTCGGTCATGGTCAGTCGATCCCGTGGCTCTGGAGCCACATTTCCAGGAGTCCCAGCTGCCACAGCTTGTTTCCGTTCAACGGGGTCAGTTCGGCGTTCGGGTCGGCGAGCAGCGCGTCGACGTAGTCGGCGCGGAACAGGTCGCGGCGGCGGGCGGCGGGCGCGGAGAGCGCGTCGCGTACCCGGTCGAGCAGCTTGCCCTCCAGGTGGGTGAGGCCCGGCACCGGGAAGTAGCCCTTGGGCCGGTCGATCACCTCGTGCGGCAGGACCCGGCGGCCGATCTCCTTGAGCACGCCCTTGCCGCCCTGCGCCAGCTTCAGCTCGGGCGGGCAGCTCGCGGCCAGCTCCACGAACTCGTGGTCCAGGAACGGCACCCGGGCCTCCAGCCCGTGCGCCATGGTCATGTTGTCCACCCGCTTCACCGGGTCGTCGGTGAGCATGATCTGGGTGTCGATCCGCAGGCCGGCGTCGACCGCGGTCTGCGCGCCCGGCCGGGCCAGGTGCGCCGCCACGAACTCCCGCGCCGGGTCGCCGTCGGCCAGCCGGTCCGGGTTGAGCACCCGCGCCAGGCCGGCCGCGTCCCGGTCGAAGAACGCCTTGGCATACGTCTGCAGCGCCTGCTCCCGGTCGATGCCGGCCAGCGGCGGGTACCAGTGGTAGCCGCCCAGGATCTCGTCGGCGCCCTGCCCGGACTGGACCACCTTGACGTGCCGCGACACCTCCTGGCTGAGCAGGTAGAAGGCGACGCAGTCGTGGCTGACCATCGGCTCGCTCATCGCCGCGACGGCCGCCTCCAGCGGCGGCACCAGGTCGCCGGCGGCCACCTTGAGCTGGTGGTGGTCGGTGTCGAAGGTCTTCGCGATCAGATCGGAGTAGACGAACTCGTCGCCCTCCCGGCCGCCGACGGAGTCGAAGCCGATGGAGAAGGTGGACAGCCCGGACTGCCCCTCGCCGGCCAGCAGCGCGACCACCAGGCTGGAGTCCAGCCCGCCGGAGAGCAGGACGCCGACCGGGACGTCGGCGACCATCCGGCGGCGTACGGCGGTGGTCAGCGACTCCAGCAGGGCGTCCTGCCAGTCCTGCTCGGACCAGTCGGCCCGCTCGGCGGCCCGGGTGAAGGACGGGTCCCAGTAGACCCGCTCGTGGGTGCGGCCGTCGGGCTCGTAGACCCGGACGGTGGCCGGGGGCAGCTTCGTGACGCCGCGCAGGATGGTCCGCGGCGGCGGCACGATGCTGTGGAAGCTCAGGTAGTGGGCGAGCGCCACCGGGTCGATGGCGGTGTCCACGCCGCCGCCGGCCAGCAGCGCCGGCAGGGTGCTGGCGAAGCGCACCACGCCCGGCGTCTCGGCCAGGTAGAGCGGCTTGATGCCGAGCCGGTCGCGGGCCAGCACCAGCCGGCCGGTGTCCCGCTCGGTGATCGCCACGGCGAACATGCCGATCAGGTGGTCGACGAAGTCGAGCCCCCACTCGGCGTACGCCTTGACGACGACCTCGCTGTCGCCGGAGGAGAAGAAGCGGTGCCCCTTGGCCTGCAACTCCTCGCGCAGCTCGCGGTAGTTGTAGACGCATCCGTTGAAGACGCCGGTCAGGCCGGCGGCGGCGTCCACGATCGGTTGGCCGCTGGCCGCGGAGAGGTCGATGATCTTCAGGCGTCGATGTCCGAGCGCTGTCGGTCCCTGGGACCAGACCCCACTGTCGTCCGGGCCTCGGTCACTCATCGTGGCCGCCATGCGCTCCACGGCCGACACGTCGGCCCGTGAACCGTCACGGCGAAACTCTCCCGCAAGTCCGCACATGCGAGCCCATGCTGCCAGAGGTTGTTGCAGTTCGCCTGTTGAGACGATGACAGTCGGGTGACGCTTCGCTATCATGCGCCGCTACCCTCGGTAGCCACCGCCCCGGGCCGGCGGTTCCTGTGCTGCCAGCGACCTATGCCGGAAATGTGCCGGGCCTGCGGTGTGAGGAACACCGCAGGCCCGGTATCGGACATTCCGGTCGGTCAGCCGGTCGTACGGGCCACGCCGACCGGGCAGCTCAGCCCGTTGGGGCCGTGGTTGCAGTACCCGTTCGGGTTCTTCGTCGGAGCGAGGTACTGCTGGTGGTAGTCCTCGGCGAAGTAGTAGTTACCCAGCGGCGCGATCTCCGTGGTGATCTCGCCCTTGCCGGCCCGCGCCACGATCGGCGCGAACGCGTCCCGCGACGCCTCCGCGGTCGCCCGCTGCTCGTCGGTCGTCGTGTAGATCGCGGAGCGGTACTGGGTGCCCACGTCGTTGCCCTGGCGCATGCCCTGGGTCGGGTCGTGGTTCTCCCAGAAGACCTTGAGCAGGTCCTCGTAGCTGATCTTCGCCGGGTCGTAGACCACCTGAACCACCTCGGCGTGCCCGGTCATCCCCGAGCAGACCTCCTCGTACGTCGGGTTCGGCGTGGTGCCGCCCGCGTAGCCGGCGGAGGTGGTGATCACCCCGGGCAGGGTCCAGAACAGCCGCTCGGCACCCCAGAAACAGCCCATGCCGAAGACGGCGACCTGGGAACCCTCCGGGAACGGACCCTTCAGGGTCGACGGCAGCACCTCGTGCCGGTCACCGATCGGCATCGCGATCGGGCGACCCGGCAGGGCCTGGTCGGGGGTGGGCAGTTCGGCCTTCATGCGGCGCAGGAACACGGTGGATCTCCTCTCGTACCTCTCCCCGCCTGCAACACCGCCGGGCCCTGGTTCCTTACCCGGGCCTGGCGGAATCAGGCGGCGGCGGGCGGGAGGGCAGCGGCGACCCGGTCGGCGTACCCCTGCGCCTCGGCGTCGTCGGCGTAGCGGGTGCGCGGCCAGAAGAAGCCGCGCAGGCCGTCGCCCTTCGTCCGGGGCACCACGTGGGTGTGCAGGTGCGGGACCGACTGGGACACCCTGTTGTTCATCGCCACGAACGTCCCACCCGCCCCCAGACCGGACTCCACCGCCACCGCGAGCCGCTGGACCAGGCCGAAGTAGCCGGGCAGCGCCGGGGCCGGCAGGTCGGTGAGGGTGATCAGGTGGGTCCGGGGCACCACCAGCACGTGGCCCTTGAACACCGGCCGGGTGTCCAGGAAGGCAACCCCGTCCGGCTCGTCGGCCACCCGGAACGCCGGCACCTCGCCCGCCACGATCCCGCAGAACCCACACCCGCTCACCGACCCAGGCTAGGCCCTGGGTCAGCAGCCTGCCGGCCGCCAGAGCCTGCCTTCCCGGTCATGGCGATTCGAGGTAGCCGTCCCACTCGCTCTCGGTTACGCCCGTCGGCCCGGTCTCTCCGCCGGCCAGGCGGTACCTGATATCGGTCTCCCAGCGCGACGCCCAGGCGCGCAACTCGTGGATGTGCTCACCGGTGAGCCCGTACGACCCAAAGGTCTCGTCGTCCAGTTCATCAATGGCGCCCAGCCGGTCGGCCAACTCCTCCAGAGAGAAGCCGACCGTGTGCCGTGCGCCCAGCGCCTCCAACTCGGGCCAGCTCAGCCGGTCGTTGGCGGCGTGGATGTCGATGTAGTCGCGGTGGGCGGCCCGGTCGTGCAGCGCCCTGACCTTGAGGCCGATCGCGTCGTCGAAGGCGAGGACCGGCCCGATGCTCAGGGCCGCCGGTGGCCCGATCGCCTCCTTCAACAGATCCACCTCGCACGCCGTCGTCTCGCCCGACACCAGCAGCCGAGCCATCCGGTTGCCGGCCTCGATGACGCGGCAGCGGAATCCGGCGGCGACGTAGGCCTCCGCGAGCCGAGCCGCCACCGCCTGTAGCGGTAGGGCCGTCGCGGTCGCGAAGTCGATGTCCCTGGATGGTCGGCTGAGCAGGTTGTGCGCCGACAACGCGTAGCCGCCCGCGAGCACCAGCCCGAGATCGTCGCCGGCTGCAAAGCCGACACGCAGCAGACGCTGGTGCGCCTGATCCATGATCAGACGGCCAGCTCTGGTAGGCGGCGCTCCCAGAGCGCGATGAGACGACGGGCGGTGAGCCGTCGGATGCGTGGCCAGTCTCGGCGTAACAGTGCCGCGTTGACGTATCGGATGATGTCCTCGCGCTGGCCGCAGTCCATCAGCGTCCGGTAGAGCGTCAGCCGCTGTCGAGGATCGGCCACGTCGAATTCGCTCAGGCCCGACCAGGAGAGCCGCAATGGAAGGGTGACCCTGCCCTGGTCCGGGCCGGCCAGCAGCCCGAGGGACTCTGGAATCCGGTCAGCGACGCCGTTCATGCGGGACGGCAGCGGAGCGGTGTGCGTCACCGAGCAAGTATGTCCCACCCGTCCGACAGGCCGCCGCCGCGACCCGCGGCGGGTTCCGCCCACCCCGGTGGACCGGCGGACTAACGTCTCGGGAATGAGTCACGGCTTCGAGACGCTCGCCATCCACGCCGGCCAGGACCCCGAGGCCCGCACCGGCGCGGTGATCCCACCGATCTACCAGACCAGCACCTACGCCCAGGACGCCGTCGGCGCGCCTCGGCACGGCTACGAGTACAGCCGCTCCGGCAACCCCACCCGGGACGCGCTCCAGGAGTGCCTCGCCGCCCTGGAGGGCGGCCCCGTGGCGCTCGCCTTCGCCAGCGGCCTGGCCGCCGAGGACACCCTGCTGCGCACCGTCTGCAAGCCGGGCGACCACGTGGTGATCCCGGACGACGCGTACGGCGGCACCTACCGGCTCTTCGCCCGGGTCGCCGAGCGCTGGGGGCTGGACTACACCCCGGCCAAGGTCTCCGACACCGACGCCGTGCGGGCCGCCATGCGCGCCACCACGAAGATCGTCTGGGTGGAGACGCCGACCAACCCGCTGCTCGGCATCGCCGACATCGCCACGCTGGCCGCCGTCGCGCACGACGCCGGGGCGCTGCTGGCGGTCGACAACACCTTCGCCTCGCCGTACCTGCAGCAGCCGATCGCGCACGGCGCGGACGTGGTGGTCCACTCGACCACCAAGTACATCGGCGGACACTCCGACGTGGTGGGTGGCGCGCTGATCGCCGCCGACGCCGGCCTCGGCGACGAGCTGCGCTACCACCAGAACGCGATGGGCGCGATCAACGGGCCGTTCGACGCCTGGCTGACCCTGCGCGGCATCAAGACCCTCGGGGTACGCATGGACCGGCACTGCGACAACGCCGAGCGGATCGCCGCGTACCTGGACGGCCACGCCAAGGTCGCTGAGGTGATCTACCCGGGCCTGCCCTCGCACGCCGGTCACGAGGTGGCCGCGAAGCAGATGCGCCGGTTCGGCGGCATGATCTCCTTCCGCGCCACCGGTGGCGAGGAGCACGCCGTGGAGATCTGCAACCGGGCCAAGCTCTTCGTGCTCGCCGAGTCGCTCGGCGGCGTCGAGTCCCTGATCGAGCACCCGGGCCGGATGACACACGCAAGTGCTGCCGGCTCGCCGCTTGAAGTTCCCGGCGATCTCGTGCGACTGTCTGTCGGCATCGAGACGGTCGACGACCTGCTCGCCGATCTGGAGCAGGCGCTGGGCTGACCGCTGGCTGGGAGGGGTGGCCGTGCAGGACATCATGCCGACCTGGATCGGAGCGACCGCCAAGCAGATCGCCCGGGGCGTACGCCGGGGCGACGTCTCGGCCACCCAGGTCGTCGCCGACCACCTGGACCACATCGCCCGGGTCGACGCCGACCTCGCCGCGTTCCGCACGGTACGCGGCGGGGAGGCGATCACCGAGGCGGAGAAGGTCGACGAGCAGGAGGACCTGGCCAACCTGCCGCTGGCCGGGGTCCCGGTGGCGGTCAAGGAGAACACCGCCGTCGCCGGCGTACCCACCTGGAACGGCTCGGCCGCCTGCCGTACCCCGGTCGCCGAGGCCGACCACGAGGTGGTCCGGCGGCTGCGCGGCGCCGGCGCGGTGATCCTCGGGCTGACCCGGATGCCGGAGCTGGGCCTCTGGGCCCTCACCGACGACGAGTCCGGGATCACCCGCAACCCGTGGGACACCCGCCGCACCCCCGGCGGCTCCTCCGGCGGCGCCGCCGCCGCGGTGGCCGCCGGGCTGGTGCCGATCGCGCACGCCAACGACGGGCTCGGCTCGATCCGGATCCCGGCGGCCTGCTGCGGCCTGGTCGGCCTGAAGCCGGGCCGGGGCGTGATCCCCGCCCAGCTCGGCGCGGAGGACTGGTTCGGCCTCACCGAGCACGGGATGCTCACCACCACCGTGGCGGACGCCGCGGTCGGCTTCCAGGTGCTCGCCGGGCGCCGGGCCGACAAGCTGGTCCCGCCGCCGCGGCTGCGGGTCGGCGTCTCGCTGCGCTCCCCGGTGCGCGGCGTCTCGCCGGACGCGCCCAACCGGGACGCGGTGGCCGCCGCCGGCCGGCTGCTCGCCGCCGCCGGCCACGACACCGTCCCCGCCGACCCGGTCTACCCGACCGCGCTCGGCCTCCAGGGCATCGCGACCTGGTTCGCCGCGGCCGCCACCGAGGTGCGCGCCGCCGGGATCGCCCGGCGTGACCTCCAGCGGCGCAGCCGCCGGCACGTCGCGCTCGGCGAGTGGGCGCAGCGGCGGGGGTACGTCCGGGAGGCCGACCGGGCCGCCTGGCGCGAACGCTCGATCAACTTCTTCACCGACCACTCGGTCGACCTGCTGCTCACCCCGGCGCTGGCCGGCCCGCCGCCGGAGGCCGCCGCCTGGTCCAGCCGGTCGTGGGTGGCCAACATGAAGGCCAACATCCGGTACGCCCCGTACGCGGCGCCCTGGAACATCGCCGGCCTGCCGGCCATCGTGGTGCCGGTCGGCCGGCGCCCGGACGGCCTGCCCGTCGGCGCGCAGCTGATCGGCCCGCCCGGCTCGGAGCTGCTGCTGCTCTCCGTCGCCGGGCAGTTCGAGATGCAGGCGCCGTGGACCCGGCACGCCCCCGGCTATCCGCGGGTCGAAACGGGGTCACCGGCCGCCGCATGATCGTCTAGCGTGTGCGCGCACCCCCTCGCCGCACCCCCTGGACGGTCCCCATGCTCTGCCAGACCTGCGGGGATGCCACGTCCCCGAGCTTCGACGAGTGCCAGAACTGCTACACGCCGCTCGGACAGCCGGCCGTCACGCCGGGGCTGGCGACCCACGCCGTGCGCGGCATCGGCCTGGCCGCCTCGATCGCGGTCGGCGTGACCGCCGCGTTCTACCTGCTGTCCGCGCTCGCCCCGGTGGCCGGGATCGTGCTGGCGAGGCAGGCCGAGCGCGACGGCGACAGCGACGTGCTCTTCGGGGCCATGCTGTTCGAGGTCGCGGTGAGCCTGCCGTTCGTGGTGGCCTACCTGACCGCCGCTGTCCTGGTCATCATCTGGACCTGGCGGGCGCGCAAGAACATCGACGCCTTCCCCGGCGCGCTGCCCGTCCTCGGTCAGGGTTGGGCGATCGCCGGCTGGCTGGTGCCGTTCGCGAACTTCGTGGTGCCCGTCCGGGTGGTGGCCAACATCGCCCGGGACAGCCTCTGGCGCCGGAGCACCCCGTGGCTGGTCGTCGGCTGGTGGGCGGCGTGGCTGGTCTTCAGCGTCGGCGAGCGGCTGTTCAGCCGCAAGAACGACCTCGAGTACACCCAGCTCCCCGAGACGGCCGTCGACCCCGCTGACTTCCAGGCGTACGTGGACTACTACCAGGGCGCCCTCGGCCGCAACGCGATCCCGGCGATCGCCTGCGTGGTGGCCGCCGCGTCGTTCATCGTGCTGATCCGGAAGATCTCCGCCGCCCAGCAGGACCGGATCGCCCGCGCCACCCCGGCCTGGCCGTACGCTACGGGGACCCCGGTGCCCGGCGGGTTCGCCCCCGGCACGCCGGCACCGGCCGGCGCGCCCGGCACGTTCGCCCCGCCGCAGCTGCAGCCGCAGCCGGTGGCCGCGCCCGCGCCCGCGCCGCAGGCCTCGGCCGACACGCCCCCGGCGTCGCCGCAGGTTCCCCCGGTGCCGGATGGCACGATCGGGGCATGACGGAACTGGTCGGTCTCGCCGACGTACGGGCCGCGCGGGAACTGCTCGCCGGCGTCACCCGCACCACCCCGCTGGAGCCCTCCCGGCCGCTGAGCGCCAAGCTGGGCGGCCCGGCGTGGCTGAAGTGCGAGAACGTGCAGCGCGCCGGGTCGTACAAGGTGCGCGGCGCGTACGTGCGGATCTCCCGGCTGAGCGAGGAGGAGCGCGCCCGGGGCGTGGTCGCGGCCAGCGCCGGCAACCACGCCCAGGGCGTCGCCCTCGCCGCCGGCCTGGTGGGCGCCCACGCCACCGTGTTCATGCCGGTGAACGCGCCGCTGCCGAAGGTGGCCGCCACCAAGGGGTACGGCGCGCAGATCGAACTGGTCGGCAACACCGTCGACGAGTCCCTGGTGGCGGCGCAGACCTACGCCGAGCGGACCGGCGCGGTGCTGATCCACCCGTTCGACCACCCCGACGTGATCGCCGGTCAGGGCACCGTGGCGCTGGAGATCCTCGAACAGTGCCCCGACGTGAAGACGATCATCACCGGGGTCGGCGGCGGTGGCCTGATCTCGGGCATGGCGGTGGCGGCCAAGGCGCTGCGCCCCGACGTACGGGTGGTCGGGGTGCAGGCGGCCAGCGCGGCGGCCTTCCCGCCCTCGCTGATCGCCGGCGAGCCGGTACGCCTGCCGTCCTTCGCCACCATCGCCGACGGGATCGCGGTCGGCCGGCCGGGGGAGATCACCTTCACCCACGTCCGCAAGCTGGTCGACGAGATCGTCACGGTCTCCGAGGAGGACATCTCCCGGGCGCTGCTGATGCTGCTCGAGCGCGGCAAGCAGGTGGTCGAGCCGGCCGGCGCGGTGGGCGTGGCCGCGCTGCTGGCCGGGGTCGTCGAGGTGGAGGCGCCGGTGGTCGCGGTGCTCTCCGGCGGCAACATCGACCCGCTGCTGATGCTGCGGGTGATCGAGCACGGCCTGGCCGCGGCCGGGCGCTACCTGCGGGTGACGGTGCGCTGTTCGGACCGGCCCGGTCAGCTCGCCTCGCTGCTCACCGAGATCGCCGAGCACCGGGCGAACGTGGTCGACGTGGAGCACCAGCGGGCCAACCCGCACCTGCGCCTCGGCGAGGTCGAGGTGGCGCTGTCGGTGGAGACCCGGGGCGTCGAGCACTCCGACACGCTGATCAGCGCCCTGCGGGCCAGCGGCTACCAGGTGGTCTTCGCGGCCGAGGCGTGACACCGGCGACGGTGCCACGCCTCGGGGCGTACGCGATGGGGAACCGCCGGGTCCGCGGACCCGGCGGGGCCGGACTCAGCCGGAGAACGGCTCGAAGCTGACCACGGTCACCTTGATGTCGGCGCCGCTCGGCGCCGTGTAGGTGCAGGTCTGGCCGGGGCGACCGCCCAGGATCGCCTTGCCGAGCGCCGACTCCGGGCTGTAGACCGTCAGGTCGGTGGTGGAGGCGATCTCCCGCGAGCCGAGCAGGAACGTCTCGGTGTCGTCCTGGTCGTCGTCGAAGTAGATCGTCACGACCATGCCGGGCGACACCGAGTCGGCGGTCGGCGCCTCGCCGACCTTGGCGGTGCGCAGCAGCTCCTTGAGGTAGAGGATGCGCCCCTCGGCCTTGCCCTGCTCCTCGCGGGCGGCGTGGTAGCCACCGTTCTCCCGCAGGTCGCCTTCCTCGCGCCGGGCGTTGATCTCGGCGGCGATGACCGGCCGGTTGGCGATGTGCTGGTCGAGCTCGGCCTTCAGGCGGTCGTACGCGTCCTGGGACAGCCAGGTGGCGGGCGCCTCGTTGTCATTGGTGGACACAGGCGTACTCCTCGATCGTGCGGAACTGGCTGACAGGTGAATTACCAAGTTACCAGTGCGGCACACCCGCGGGTGTCGTCGATCACCCCCGGCACCGGTACCCGACCCTGGTCCGGGACGTCCGCGTCGGCGGGTCAGCCGGCGGGTCGGCAGCGGAGGACCTCGCCGATGAAGGGCCGCGCGGTGGTGGCGATCCGGTGCTGGGCGGTGAGCTGCCGTGCGCCGGGCCGCGCGCTCACCGCGACCTCGTCCCGACCCACCTCGGCGCCGTCGTGGGAGCGGGCCCGCAGCACGCACACCGCGGAGCCGCCCTCGGGCAGGGTGACCCGGAAGTCGACCCGCACCCCGGTGTCGGTGACGTCGGTGTAGGTGATCACCTCGGCGTCGTACGCCGGGTCGCCGTACCGGGCGTAGAGCTGCGTCGCGACCAGGGCCAGCCCGGCGACCAGGGCGGCCGCCAGCAGCCAGACCAGCAGCGGCCGGCGGCGGCCCGGCTCGCGGCGGCGGCCGTACCGTCCGGGCGGGAACGCGGGCGCGCCCGGGGTGATTGTGGCGTGCGTCTCGGTCACCGGCGGGTATCTCCTGGCGTTGTTGTCGGAAGCATCGGCAAGAATGGGAGAGTTCCACGCTCCCAAGCCCGTCCTGTCGTCAAGGATGACAGGTCGGCGCCGGCAGGGTCCGGCACGGGGGAGGATTCCGGCAGGTCAGCCGGGCGGCCCGGGGTGGGCCGTCGGCCGGCACAGACGAGGAGCGCCCACAGTGGCAGAGCAACTGCGTCTCATGGCGGTGCACGCGCACCCCGACGACGAGTCGAGCAAGGGCGCCGCGACCATGGCGAAGTACGTCGCGGAGGGTGTCGACGTCCTGGTCGTGACGTGCACCGGCGGCGAGCGCGGCAGCGTGCTCAACCCGAAGATGGACCGGCCCGACGTCTGGGCCAACATCGGCGAGATCCGCCGCGCCGAGATGGACGCCGCCCGGGCGATCCTCGGCGTCGAGCAGGCCTGGCTCGGCTTCGTCGACTCGGGGCTGCCCGAGGGCGACCCGCTGCCGCCGCTGCCCGAGGGCTGCTTCGCCCTGGAGGACGTCGAGGTCGCCGCGGGTCCGCTGGTGCGGCTGATGCGCGAGTTCCGTCCGCACGTCGTCACCACGTACGACGAGGAGGGCGGCTACCCGCACCCCGACCACATCATGACCCACAAGGTGAGCGTGGCCGCCTTCGAGGCGGCCGGCGACCCGGAGCGCTACCCGGAGCTCGGCGAGCCCTGGCAGCCGCTCAAGCTCTACTACGACATCGGCTTCTCCAAGGGCAAGATCATGGCGCTGCACGAGGGCATGCTCGCCGCCGGCCTGGCCTCCCCCTACGAGGAGTGGCTCAAGCGCTGGGACGATCGTCCCGACAAGGGCCCGCGGATCACCACCCGGGTGGAGTGCGCCGACTACTTCCCGGTCCGCGACGACGCGCTGCGCGCCCACGCCACCCAGATCGACCCGGACGGCTTCTGGTTCCACGTCCCGATGGAGCTGCAGCGGCACGCCTGGCCCACGGAGGACTTCCAGCTGGTCCGCTCGCTGGTCGACAGCCCGCTGCCCGAGTCGGACCTCTTCGCCGGGGTGCGCGAGACGGCCCATGCCCGCTGACCGGGCGGGGAGCTACGCTGAAACCCCACCGCACATCGGAGAAACACCATGCTGACCGCCGCTGCACAGGTGCTCGCGGAGAACAACTTCGGTGACACCCGCACGGGTGGTCTGGCCGGGCCGATGGGCCTCTTCCTCATCCTGCTCCTGGCCGCCGCCACCATCCTGCTGATCCGCAACATGAACGCCCGGCTGCGCCGGCTGCCCGACCGGTTCCCCACCCAGGGGCAGGCCGACACGTCGGCCACCGATCCGGCGGGCGGGACCTCGACGCAGGAATCACGCACGGACACCCCCAACGGCCACCAGCAGCACCGAAACGGCTAGTCGGAGCGTGATTCACGCCGATCCGGGTCGTCAGCCCCTGTTGCGACCACCCGGATTGGCTTAGCCTTCCGCCGGGGGGACCGAAAAGTCCCTGAGCCGTGCGCGGGAGGGGGCGCCATGACCGTCGCAGCAGCGTCCGTCCCGGGCATCCCCCGTGTGCCGGCGGACGGAGTGGGCCGGTGACGTCCGGCCGGGCCGGCGACCACGTCGACCGGCCCGATCCGGGCGGCACGCCGCCACGGGTGCTCCTGCTGATCACCGCCGTCACGCTGACCGCCTTCACGGCGGTCCTGATCGGCCTGACCGTCCCCGTGACGCTGCCGCCGGACGATTCTCTTCCCGCCGCCGCGCGGTTCGGCATCGCCCTCGCCGCGTTCGCGGTCGCCCAACTGGCCCGGCTGAGGTTCCGCACCGCCACCGGCATGGTCAGCATCACCTGGGGCGAGGCCGCGCTGATCGTCTGCCTCTACCTCGTACCGGCCGGGTGGCTGCCGGCCGCGGCGCTGCTCGGCACCGGGCTGGCCTGGACCGGGATGTCCCTGGCCGTCGACCGCCGGCCCCCGCTCGAGGTGCTGCGGATCGCCGCCTCGCTGACCGCCGCCACCGCGCTCGCCGTCGCGGTCGCCACCGCGCTCGGCGCGCCGCTGCTGGCCGCGCCCACCCCCGGGCTCGCCCTCGCCCTGATCGCCGGCTCGGTGACCTACCTGCTCGCCACCGCCTGTCTCGGCGGCGCCACCCTGGCGCTGCGGCACGGCGTCGCCATCGGCCCGCCGGTGCTCGCCGCGCTCCGGGGCAAGCTGCTGATGTTCGTCGGCAACGTCGCGGTCGGCCTGGTCGTGGTCGCCCTGGTGGAGATCGACGCCCGCTGGCTGCTGCTGCTCCCGCCGCTGCTCTGGCTGCTCCAGCAGACCTACCGGCACCGGCTCCGGGCCGACCAGGAACGACGGGACTGGCGGACCTTCGCGGAGGCGACCGCCGCGCTCAACCAGCTCGACGAGCGCGGGGTGGCCACCGCCGCGGTGACCGGTGCGCTGACCCTTTTCGGCGCGGAGCTGGTCGACGTCGACGTGGCCCGGGGCGACGGCCGCTGGCGCCGGTACCGGGGGGACGCCTCCGGCCAGGTGCGCGACCGCGAGGTCGGGCCGCCCGCCCGGCCGTCCACCGCGGAGCACGAGCTGGTCCGCCCGCTGACCGTCGGCGACGTCGAGGTCGGCGAGCTACGGGTCCGCTTCCCCGCCACCGCGCCACCGAGTGCCCGCGAGCGGGACGCCGTGGCCGCCTTCTCCGACGCCCTCGCCGCCGCGCTGCACGACGCGGCCACCCATCGGGAGCTGCGGCTGGTCAGCGCGCGGTCGTCGTACGAGGCGGTGCACGACGCGCTGACCGGGCTGGTGAACCGGGCGGCCATGCTCAGCAAGGGCGACCAGGCGCTGCGGCAGCTCGGCCACGACCACCCGGTGGCGCTGCTGCTGCTCGACATCAACCAGTTCAAAGAGGTCAACGACACCCTCGGGCACGCGGCCGGCGACCAGCTGCTGCGGCTCACCGCCAACCGGCTCGGCACCCTCGCCCGCCCGGGCGACCTGCTGGGGCGCCTCGGCGGGGACGAGTTCGCCCTGCTGCTGACGTCGGTCCCGGTGATCGGCGACCGGTCCGCGCCGATGGCGTACGCGCTGCGCCAGGCCCGGGAGATCGCCGAGCGGCTGGCCGCGCCGACCGAGGTGGCCGGGGTGCGGATGTCCGTGGAGGTGTCGGTGGGGGTGGTGGTGGCCGGGGCGGGCACCGCCGACCTGACCGAGCTGCTGCGCCGGGCCGATATCGCCATGTACCAGGCCAAGGAGGGCGGCGGCAGCGTCGCCACGTACGACAGCGCCCGGGACGCCGCGAGCACCGACCAGCTGGCGCTGCTGGCGGAGCTGCGGGAGGCGCTGCAGACCGACGACCAGTTGGTGCTGGCCCTGCAACCGGCGGTCGACCTGGCCACCGGCGCCCCGACCGGGGTGGAGGCGCTGATCCGCTGGCGGCACCCCCGCCGCGGCTGGCTTTGCCCGGTCGACTTCATCCGCCCGGTGGAGAACAGCGAGCAGCTCGGCGCCTTCACCCGGTACGTGCTGGACAAGGCGCTCGCGGTGGCGGCCGACTGGGCCCGGGAGGGCCTGGACGTGCCGATCTCGGTGAACCTGTCGGCCCGTAGCCTGCTCGACCCCAGGCTGCCGGCCGAGATCGCCGACGCGCTGCGCCGCCACCAGGTGCCGCCGCACCGGTTGGTCCTGGAGATCACCGAGACGGTGGTGATGAGCGAGCTGGAGGTGATCGACGAGGTGCTGGCCACGGTCCGCGCGATGGGCGTGCAGCTCGCCGTCGACGACTTCGGCACCGGCTTCTCGTCGCTGACCTTCCTGACCCGGATCGCGGTCGACGAGCTCAAGGTGGACCGCTCGTTCGTGATCCGGATGGCCGAGTCGCCGGAGGCCGCGGCGATCGTCCGGACCACCGTCGGGCTCGCTCACGAGCTGGGGCTGCGGGTGGTGGCGGAGGGGGTGGAGACCGCCGAGCAGCGGCTCGCCCTGGCCGAGTTGGGCTGCACCGCCGCCCAGGGCTACCACTTCTTCAAGCCGATGCCGGCCGACAAGATCGGCGCGGTGCTCGGCACGCTGCGCGAGTCGGCCGAGTCGAACGTCTTCCCGCTGCGCGCCGACGGCGCCTCCTGACCCACCGTCCGCTCACGGGATGCGGCGTGTCGCGGTGTCCGGGCGGCGGGACACCCCGACACGCCGCAAACCGGGGCCAGGGCCGCGGGCAGCGGCCCGGCGGCGGGTCAGGCGCGGGGGAGGACCTCGCCGACGACGGTCGGCAGCCCCGCCCAGTCGGCGGAGACGATGCTGGCGTGCGCCGCGGCCAGTTGGGCGACCCGGGCCCGGGCGGCGTCCGGGTCGGTGTTCCCCACCTTCGGCGGCACGTTCTGCGCGTCGGTCATCACCAGCAGGTAGTGGTTGGTGGCGTACCAGGAGGTGTCGATGCCGCCGCCGGCGTACGCGCTCGCATCGCCGTCGAAGACGACGAACCACGGCCGCAGGCCCACCTCGGTGTAGCGGGTGCGCGGATCGCCGGCCTGGGCGTTGTGCACGGCGGGGAACGCCTGGGCCCGGGCGAGGGTGCCGGCCGATGCCAGGCCGGCGAGGTGACGGGCGTACTCGACGTCGGTGCGGAGCGTGTCGGTGGGATTGCCCTCCTCCACGGTGCCCGGGATCAGCTCCACGAGCACCTTGCCGGCGAGCTGCTGGCGGGTCGGCCAGGCGTCGGCCCGGGCGGCGGCGTCCAGCGAGGCGTACCCGCCGCGCAGGTCGACCGGGCGGAAGACCCGGTCCCCGAGCCGGGCGGCGAGCAGTGCGTCGAGCTGGACCGGCCCCTGCCCGGTACGGGCGCTGAAGCCGGTCTTCAGCTCCAGCTTGAGCTGCACCGGCCCGGCGTCGGGGTGGGCGCCCAGCCAGAGCTGGATGTCGTCCAGGCAGTGTTCGAGGTTCTTGTTGCGGGTGCCGGTGTAGAGCTGCGCGGCGCTGGTGGCGGCGACGCAGTTGTTGTCGTTGCCGAGCGGGTTGGAGTGGCTGACCCGCCACTGGCGCGTGATCACGTCCGGCCAGACGTCCAGCTCGATCATCCCGGGCCGGGCGTCGAGCGCCTGCGCCAGGTAGGTGTAGGTGCCGCGCTCGTACGCGTTGTGGGTGCCGACGGCCGTGGTCCCGGAGATCCGGGTGGCGGGGTCCACGGCGGCGGCCGCGGGTTGTCCGGTGAGGACGACCGCGAGCACCGCGACCGAGGTGAGTACGGACAGACGACGGGATCCGCGCATGCGTGCCTCCTCGCGAGGCCGGCGACGATCGCCAGCATGCACAGATATAAATAGATGAAAGTGAACTACGGAAGGCCCCGTGATTGCCGCCGGTCCGACCGGCGCGGGCCCGCCCGGCTGGATATGGTCGTCGGGTGAACCGACTCGCCGACGCGACCTCGCCGTACCTGCTCCAGCACGCCGACAACCCGGTCGACTGGTGGCCCTGGAGCGCCGAGGCGTTCGCGGAGGCGAAGCGGCGGGACGTGCCGGTGCTGATCTCGGTCGGCTACGCCGCCTGCCACTGGTGTCAGTGAACATGTAAACCCAGTAGCTCGCTTGCTGGGAAGACGCCAGGGAGTGACCGCTTGTGCACGCGCGACGAGGAACTTGAGGCCGAGATTGACCGCTGGGTGAAGGCCCAGCTCGCCGAGTCCCCCGAGCTGGGGGAGGGGATCATCGAGGCCCTGAGACAGGCGGGCGACGACTCGGCCCCGGAGTAAGCAGAAGGGCGGTCCCCCGGCATGGGGACCGCCCCTCCTGGACAACTAAAAAATCGGCCCCGGCAGGTGCGCTAACACCTGTGCTCCGGGGCCTTGATCGGGAAGGAACCCCGACCCATGCAGAACCCTACCCTGCCGCGCCTTGTCGTGGCATACGCCGGGCCCGCGTCCGGCCTCGCCGCCTACCTCCGCTCGCTCATCGCTCAGGCCGGTGGTGCCCGATGAGCATCGCCGTCAAGGAAGCCCTCCTCCAGTCGCACGACCTCGGCAAGAACGAGCGCCTGGTCCTGCTGACCCTGGCCGCCCACGCCAACGAGAACGGCGATGCCTGGCCGAGCGTGGCCACCATCGCCCGCTACGTGGGCTGCTCCGAGCGGACCGTCCAGCGGGCCCTGGCCAAGCTGGTCGAGCTGGGCCGCCTCGCCGTCCGCCAGGTCGCTCGCATCGCCACCCGCGTCTACCGATTCGTCACCCAGGGGGTGACAGATCAGGCCGAGGGGGTGACATCTCGAGCCCCTGGGGGTGACACCCAGACTGTCACCCGAAGTGAAGACCACGGGAAGACCAAGAAGAAGAGCTGGCGCAACTTCCTCCCGAAGAACCACCCCGAACGGCGAGGAGCTGCGCTCCCGCCGCCGCCTGGTGGTGATCGCTGCCAGAAGCCGGGGCACGTCGGCCAGGTGGTAGGCCGGTGCATCCCCTGCCGCAGCGAGGCGCTGGGGGGTGCGGCGTGAAGGCCCAGACCGAGGCCAAGGGCGGCGGCCTGGAGACCGCCCTGCTCGTCCTCATCCTGCTCGCCGTCGGGGGCATGGCCCTCGGTGCCAGCTTCACCCACGTCCACGACTTCACCATGAAGCACTCGCCGGAGGGGACGCCCCACTGGTTCGGCTGGGCCAACGCTGTCATCAGTGAGCTGACCCCGACCGCCTCTCTGCTGGAGGTGCGGCGGCGTGGCCGGCGAGGGCAGTCGATCCGGTACCCGATGTGGGTACTGATCGGGTCGACCGCGGTGTCGCTCACGGCGAATCTGGCCCTGGCGGTACCCACCTTCTTCGGGTGGCTGGTCGCCGGCCTGCCGGCGGTCGCCTTCGGGGTACTGACCAAGATGGTGCTGAGCGGGCTGCAGCCGGCCGAGGTACCGGAGACCGTGCCGGTACCCGCCCCGCAGGTACTGCCTCAGCCGGTACCCCTGGCTCGGCCGGTACCCATGCCGGAGGTACCGAGGGTGGAGGTACCGCCCCGACCTGCGCCGGTACCCAGCGAGCCGACTCAGCTCGCGCTGGTGGTACCGGGACCGGAGCGCCGTAGCCGGCAGGTCGGTACCCCCGGCGACGAGGAGCTGAAGAAGGTACTGCTCGATGCCGAGGCGGTACCCCGCAACGCGGACGGGACGGTGCCCGTGAAGCGGGCGGCGAAGGTACTGGGTACCGGAGTCGACCGGGCGCGACGTCTGCTGGATGAGCTGGGCCTGCGGGAGCCGGTGGCTGCGTAACGGAGAAAGCCCCCCAGCCAACAGGCCGGGGGGCTTCTTCGTATCTGGACTACCGGACCGGGCAGGCCCCGGTGGCGCAGTCCTCGTCGATCCCGTCGGAGACCAGCACCGCCTGCTCGGCGTCGTACCGGGCAGCCGAGATCCGCTCGTACGGGGCCTGCGGTCGGGTGCCGTCGACCATGACGGTCGTGCCCTTCAGGGTCGGCAGCCACTTGGCGATGACCTTGGCCGTCTCGGCGACGTCCAGGCCGGGCCGCACGTTCGCCGTGAAGGACACGGCGTTGTCGGCGTACGCCTGCTGGTACAGCGACTGCACGGAGAGCAGGTCGTCGAGGGCGATCTCGTCGACCGACTGCACCAGCTCGGCCGCCTCGTACTGGTCGTACCCAAGGGCCTCGACCTCGGCGAGCAGGTTGTCCTTCGTCGGGAAGGCCACGACCATCGTGTTGCCGCTCTGGTCGTAGATGCACGGCTCCACCTCGAAGCCCTGCTGCCGGAACTCCTCGACCTTGGCCCGCTCCTCCGGGTTGGTCATGCTGAACCGGACCCGGCGGATGAAGTACTTGGCGTAGATCGGGTGGATGCCCTCGGTGACGCCCGGCATCTTGGCCACGGTCCCGGTCGGGGCGACGGTGGTCACCTTGACCGGCTCGGGGATGCGCAGCTCGAAGGCGTAGTCCCGGGCGGCCTGCCGTACCTCGGAGTACAGCTCGGTGAGCAGCTTGCGGGCACCGCGGTCCCGGCCCAGCTTGGCGTAGGCCACGCCGCGCTTGGCGAAGAACGCCTGCACGCCGAAGTGGCCGACTCCGACCCGGCGCTCGCTGTCCATCACCGCCTTCTGGCCGGCGTCGTTCATGTCGCCGTAGGTGGCGCGGATCAGGAAGCGGGCCATGAGGCGGTGCGCCTCCAGCAGGCCGAGGATCTCCATCGGTCCGCCCCGCCGGGTCGGCGAGAAGGCGTCGAGGTTGACGTGGCCGAGCACACAGGCACCCCATTCAGGGAGGCCGATCTCCCCGCACGGGTTGGTCGCCACGATCTCGTTGACCTCGCCCTCGTTGGTGAGGGTCGAGTGCCAGTAGCCCGGCTCGCCGTTGGTCAGCATGCCGGTGACCGCCTGGCGGTGGACCTCGGCGGCGAGGACGTGGTTGATGTGGCGCTGGTCGGCGAGGGCGGTCAGGAACTCCTCGTCCACCTCGACCGAGATGTTCGTCGTCCAGTGCAGGCCAGTGTCCTGCTTGCACTCCAGGAAGTCGGCGATGAACGGGTCCTTCCAGTGCACGATGGACATGCGGGCCGACCGCCGGTTGCCGCCGGAGACGACGCACTCGGCGATGGCGTGGTCGATCTCCATCGCCTGCACCGGGGTGACGTGGTTGACGCTCCAGTCGGTGTCGAAGTAGGCGTCGTTGAGCACCCGCTCGACCTCGTGCAGCAGCTTGGCGAACGGGGCCGGGCCCGAGGCGTAGCCGCCGAAGGTCTTCAGCCGGCTGCCCTTGCAGCGCACCCGGCTCACGTCGTAGACGCGGTTCTCGTGCAGCACCTCGTCGTCGGTCATGTAGGTGTCGATGAGGTCGACCAGGGCGGCAGCCCAGCCTTCGCGGGAGTCCTCGACCTCGAACGCGCCGGCCCAGTCCGAGGCGTACTGCTCGGAGAGCAGGCCGGCGGCCTTCATGTCCTCGTAGTCCCGGTGCATCGGGTCACAGACGACGTGCACCTTGAGTCGCCGCCGCGGAGCGCCGAACGGCTCCAGGAAGCGGGTGCTGTAGTTGGCCCCGACCCCGCCGCCCTCCATCAGGCGCATGAAGGTGAACTCGAAGTGCTTGCTCAGGCCGCCCGTCCAGCCGGCGACGTGGCAGTTGAACAGGTACTGCCG
This sequence comes from Micromonospora sp. A200, assembly GCF_029893845.1. NCBI lineage: Bacteria > Bacillati > Actinomycetota > Actinomycetes > Micromonosporales > Micromonosporaceae > Micromonospora > Micromonospora sp. A200. The sequence goes on from NZ_JARXXY010000009.1 coordinate 48,062, forward strand.
GCCCTTCACGCCCGAGGCCCACAGGTGCCGGCCGGCGGGGATGATCGCGAACTTGAGCATGTACCGCTTCAGCCGGCGGTACTCCTCCTGCACGTCCTCGGACCAGGTCTCCTTCGCGCCGTAGACCAGGCCGAGGTTGCCTTCCACCACCCGCTCGACCGTCTCCGGCCAGGTCTCCTTGGTGCCGTCCGGCTTCGTCCGCGAGTAGGTCCGGTTGTAGACGACCTCGCCGGTCGGGCCGAACTGGTAGCCGGGGTCAGTGTCGATGGTGATCACTGGGTGGTGTCCTCACTCTCAATTTCACACTCGTCTCCGTTGAGGTGGGCGACGATGCGCCCGACCCCACGGATCAGTCGGTCGGAGATGGTCTGCCTGGGGGTGGCGAGCTGGGCGGCGATGTCTCGCTCCAGCCAGTCCATGCCGTACCGCAGGAACAGGGCCTGGCGCTCCTCCAGCGGGAGGTACGTGCTGCGCCAGGCCCCCTTGATGTCCGCCAGGTGGGCGTACAGGGTGTTGCCGGTCTTCGGGTTGGGCTTGGTCCTCGGCATGTCGGGGTCGGGAGCCCGGGGGTCCTCCATGCCGTAGGCGAAGGACGAGTCCCACACCGCCGGCAGTAGCCGCTCCACCAGCTCCCGGTCGTAGCTGCTCACTCGTCAGCACCCGACCGCAGCGCCTCGTAAGAGTACTGCCGGTTGGACCGGGCACCCTCCTTCCGCGCAAGGTCGGTCAGGTCGCACCACAGCCAGTGGTGCAGGCCGCCCAGCCCGTCCGGCCCGTCCGCGTACCCCCGGACGATGTCGGGCTTGCTGGCCAGGCGGATCAGCCCCTCCTGCAGCAGGTCGTCGTACTCGACCATCGTCACGGTGGAGTACTCCGCCGCCACCTTGGCCGCTGCCTTGCGGGCCACGTCTTGCACGCCGGGGATCTCCAGCACGCTCCAGTCGGCGCTCACCGCACCACCTCCTTGATGTTGGTCTGTCCGTCCTTGGTCACCGCGACGATCAGTCCCGGCGCACCCGTGGTGCCCTTGGCGTGCCGCCACCAGGTCGACTCGCTCTCCATCGCGGGCGGCTGCAGGAAGGTCCGCGGCCCGTCGGAGTCGACGTGTTCGTGGTGCAGGTGGCCGGCGAGGAGCAGGTCGGCCTGGTGCATGGCGCTGGACCGGTTGAACGCCTGCCCGCGCCACCACTCGAAGTGCTTGCCGGCCCGCCACTGGTGGCCGTGAGCGTGGGCCACGACCGTGCCGGCTACGTCGAGCACGACCGTCAGCTCGTCGGTCTGCGGGACGAAGAAGCCGACGTGGCCGAACGCCTCAGGGTTGAGGGCAGCGGCGTCGGCGACGGCGATCAGCGACTCGGTGTCGTGGCTGTCGTCGTACCGAGTCACGCCCTTGCCGACGAACCGGACCGCCTCGCCGTGGTTGCCGGGGACGGCGGCCATGCTGACCTTGCCGGTCATCGGAGCGAACGTGGTCAGCGCGTGCAGCATCACCCGCCGGGTCAGCCGGATCTGCTCGTTGAGCGTCAGCGGCGTGCGCCACACGTTGGCCCCGCCCTGCGACTGGAAGCCCTCGATGTGGTCGCCCAGCCAGGCGATGTGCACATGGCCGATGTCGAACCGGGACTGGTACTCGCACAGCAGGTCGGCCGCCTTGTTGAGGCAGTCGATCGTGCGGTTCAGCGTGCCCTCCACGCCGTCGCCGTCGATCTTCCCGAACTGCATGTCGCCGAGGGCCACGATGAAGCCGTGGTCGCCGGTCGGGCGGTTCTCGTGCAGCAGGCCCTCGTACGGCTTGATCGCGGAGAACAGCTCGTCGAGGTTCGGCCGGTCGGCCTCCGCGGAGCCGGCGCGGGCGAAGGTGAACCGGGTGCTGACGCCGGTCTCCCCGCTGGCCATCGTCCACTCCGAGGAGCGGAAGCCAGTGGCTACCCAGGCCGAGGGGTCCAGGCCCTGGGCCCGCAGGTGGGCGACCGCAGCGTCCTCGGTCACCTCGCCCTGCGGGCCCCTCACCGTCACCGCAGCGACGTCGCCCGTGACCTCGACCTGCCGGGTGAAGTCCCGCTCGGGGTCGGTCGTCCGCGCCGGGATGGCCGGGCCGACCGGCTTGGCGAGCAGCTCCTCCAGCAAGTGTTCAGTCACAATGTCACACCCCGCTCTGGCGAATCGATCGCCGGTACGTACGGATGGTCGACGCAGAGACGGCGTGCCCCTTGCGGGCCAGCCAGTCGGAGAGGAACTCGGCGCTGGTCTCGCCGATCAGGTGCGGGTAGAACGCCGCCCGGTAGTCGGCGTCGAGGGACTCCCACGCCTCGACCAGCTTCTTGCCGGGCTTGCCGGGCAGCTCCACCATCAGCCAGGGGTTCTTCACTGGCCCACCTCGCGGGCCTTCTTCGCCGCCCGCCTGCGCCGGCTGTCCTGCACGGCGGCCACGGCCACCGCGGCGACCTGCACCAGCTCGGCCTCCCGCTTGACCGGGTCCTCCTCGGCCAGGGCCTCGAAGACCTCCTCCAGAAGCACGCCGTCCCAGGCGAGCTGGTTGTTGTCCTGCCGGTAGGCGTTGGTGGTCTTCCACTGGTTGGCGTCGTGCAGGTAGTTGCCCTGGTAGATCCAGTCCATGCCGTTGTCCGGCAAGGCCGGCAGGGTCTGCTCGCCCCACAGGTCGATCTGCTGGTACCGCTCGGTGCGGACCTCGCGCAGCACGTCGTTGATGTCGTTGAACCGCTTGATCGCGGCCTCGGTCGCGAGGGGGTTGGTCACTGGTTCGTCTCTCCATTCAGTGCAGCGAGCAGCACGTCGGCGTTCTGGCCGGCGGCCATGTAGGTCTCGGTGACGTCGCCCTCGGTCAGGCGCACGCCCTTGGCCTGCCGCAGCGAGCGGCAGATCCGGTTGGTGAACTCGGCACCCGCGTCGTCCGGGTCGCCCCAGACCCAGATCCGCGAGAAGCCGGCGAGCATCCGGCGATGCCGGGGCTTGAAGTTGTTCGCCCCGGGGAAGGCGACCGCCGGCAGGCCGATCTTGTTGAGCACGATGGCGTCGAACTCGCCCTCGGTCACATGGATCTCGTCGCCGGCCCGGTGGATCGCGCCGATGTTGTAGCAGCGCGCCGGCTCGTCCTTCACGGTGTTGTACTTGCCGTGGAAGAAGTCCCGGTGGTTGTGCTCCTCCAGGCACCGGAACCGGATCGACAGCGGCCTGCCGTCCCGGTCCAGGTAGGGGATCGCGACCATCCCGCGGTACTTGCTGTGCCCGGGGTAGGGGTCAACGACGACGCCAAGCCGGAACGTATCCGCCTCCGCCTTGCCGAGGCCCCTTCCTTGCAGGTGCTGCACGGCGGCCACCGTGAGCTGATCCTGATACGCCCGGGTCGCTTCCTCCAGCGTCTCCCGCTGCGAGGCCGAGAGAGGCCGCAAGGCTTCTGGCTCGGACAAAGTCGCACCCCTCCTTCTCCATGATCAGTGCGTAGGAGTCACCTCCCTTGCCACACGAGTGGCACTTCCACAGGTCCTTGTCGGTGTTGACCGAGCAGGACGGCGTCCGGTCCTCGTGGAGCGGACACCGGACCATCTGCGACACCTTGTGCGGGCTGTACGGCACGTCGTAGTGGTCGAGCACTGCCTCCAGCGAGGGCCGTTCGTCGCTCACTCGAAGGTCACCCCGAGCAGCTCCTCGACGGCCTCGATCTCCGCGACGCCGAAGTACTCCTCGTCCCGCGCACCGGCCTCGGCGAACGAGTCGATGACGAAGTACGCCTTGGCCTTCGCGTCGGCCCAGGCGATCACCAGGTGTCCCACAGTCCGAAGAAGTGCTCGACGGTGGTCAGCACGTACGCCTTGCGCCAGTTCGCGCCGCGCCGCTTGACGACGGCGATCGGCAGGATCTCGGTTGGGCTGATGCCCCTGTGCTTGGCGTAGTTCAGCCACTCGGCCTCGGCCTCCTTGACGAAGGTCGCCGGCTCGAACCGGGCCGCGTTCTTCTGCTCGACCACCACGATCTGGGGGATGAGCAGGCCGGCGCGGTGCTTGACGACGGTGTCGCCCTCGTCTTCCTTGCCAGCGAGAGCCAGGGTCTCGACGTCGAAGCCCTCGCCCCGCATGCCCTCGCGGAAGTCGGCCTGCCACTGCGCGCCCTTGCGCCGGTTGGCCTTGTTGCGCTTGGCGACATCAGTCACAATGTCACACCTCCTGAAGGGTTCGGGCCCGGTGGGTGGGCGGGGTGCTGTGGAACCGGGTGAACTCCGGCTCACACCACATGACGGCGTACTTGCGGGCGGTCGGGTCGGAGGGGCCCATGCGCTGCTTGATCGTGGCGACCCGGTACTCCATCGTGTTCGGGTCCAGCGCCACGCTCAGGCTCAGCTCGGGCTTCTCGGACAGGCCGCCCTTGACCTGGTCCCGGCTCGGCGGGTTCCAGGGGTCGGTCTTCGCCTCCCACGCCTTGTCGCTGGCGTGGTGCAGGATGATCACCGTGGCCCCGGTGTTGCGGGCCAGCTCGGTGACCAGCGACATGACCGCCATCTGGGCGGTGTAGTCGCTCTCCGCGGCATCGAAGTCCATGAGGTTGTCGAAGACGATCACCTCGGGGTAGGCGTCCCACAGCTCGACGTACCCATCCAGCTCCTCGTCGACCTGCTGCCAGGTGATCGGCGAGCCGAAGCTGAAGGTGATGCGATTGTTGGCCAGGGCCGCCAGGTACTTGTCTCGGTACTTCCCGCCCATTGCCATGCCCTTCTCCACCACCTCGGTGGTGTCGCCGGTCGCCATGCTGGCGAGCCGGGACGAGGCGGTGAAGGCGGACATGTCGGCGGAGAAGTAGAGGGTGGGCAGGTTCATCTGCGCCACCCAGAACAGGGCGAAGCCGCTCTTCTGCGTGCCGGACCGACCGGCCACCATGATGACCTCCCCGTGCCGGGGCCGGCATCCACGCGCATACAGCGCCTCGAATGCCGGCACCCGGGGAAGTTCACGACCGGACTCGGCGTGCAGTGCGAGGGACCTACCAGCGGTCAGCAACTGCTACAGCCTCCTCAGGTTGGTGGTTCAGTCGAAGCTCGGGACGTCGGCCAGCGCGGCGTTGATGGCCGCCTCGCGGTTGGTGTAGTAGTTGCCGACCTGGCCCTCGGTGGTGGCGTCCACGTCACGGAAGGCGTAGCCGGAGCCGGCCTGGGTCGGCACCTTGCGGACCACGCCGACGAACGCGCCGCCGATGGCCTTCTCTGCGGTGTCGGCCAGCATGAAGTGGACGAGCCGCACGCCCTTGAGGACCTTGGTCGGCTCGCCCTTCTCCAGGGCTTCCGAGTTGCCGAACACGGTGACGTCCGCGGTCACCTCGTCGCGGGTCTTCGTCACGCCGTTGTAGGTGTGAGGCACAGCCTTCTGCACCTTCTTCGGCTCGACCAGCAGGGCCAGGTCGTTCATGTGCTCGCCCGGCTTGAAGATCGAACCACCGGCGAAGTCAGACGGCTTGGAGAAGACAGACACTGTAGGGGTAGCTCCTTCGCTCAGTAACAATTACACACGTAGGGATGGGGTAGGGCAGGGGTTGGTCAGGCGACCAGGGCGCGGATCTTCGCGGCGGCCTCGGCGTTGCGGATGCACTCGTCGTCGGCAGCCAGGGCCAGGTCGTTGAGCCGCTCGGCTTCCGCCAGCGCGGCGTCGCGGATCAGCGCCTGCTCGTAGGCGGCGGTCTCCAGGTCGGTGGCGGCAACCTCGAACAGGGTTCGGGCGGACTCGGCGACCGCGGCGGCGGAGTTGACCCGCTGCTCCAGGGTCAGCTCGGCAGGGGTCTCGGTGCTCTTCAGGCCGAAGGCCACGGTGGGGGTTCCTCTCACGTTGGTTGTCAGGCGGACTGCAGGGCCTTACCCCTGGCCTTCCAGGCGTCCATCACGGCGCTGTCGGCGAAGGCGGCCTGGTTCTCAGCCCAGATCCGCTGGAGGGTCGGCACGTCGGTCGCGCCCTCGATCAGCTTCAGGACCGGGTTCTCCTCGGGCTCAGCCGGCGGAGCGGTCGAAGCCGCAGCCTCGGCCCACACGTCACCGGTCGTCCTGGTGGCGTTCGCTCGGGCCTGCTGGGGGGAGGGGATGACCGTGCCGCCCAGGATGCCGGCGACGTTGCCCTTGCCGTGCGCCAGGTTGGTGGCGTTGACGACCACCTCCGACAGCGTCAGGCCGGCGACCTCGTCCTCGTCCAGGCCGAAGTACTCCATGAGGTCGTGGCGCACCTCGGCCGGCAGGCCGTTGAAGACCGCCCAGGTCTCCTCGTAGCCCTTGCCGTACTTGATGGTCACGGTGATTCCGCGACCCTTGGGCTCACTCGCGATGCTCACTGCGGGGCTCGCTCCTCTCTCTTGCCTGCACTACATTACACACCGGGCTCGGCCAGATCCGGCGTCCGCGCACCCGGCTGGAAGGGGACGAGGATCTTCTTCTTGCGCCGGGCCTCCCGCACCTCACGGGCGACCTGGACGGCCTTCCAGCCCTCGGACAGGTTGATCCAGTGGATCTCGCACTTGGCGGAGCCGGCGGGCAGGTTGATGATCAGGCCCCACTCCTGGTTGACGTCCGGCAGCGGGGTGCGCGTCTGCGTCTTCCAGTCGTAGAACATGCCCCGCGAGTAGACGGAGAGCTGCATGGCCATCTTCAGCTCGCCGTACTCCATCGACCCGGTCTTGAGGTCGGTGATCAGGTTGCCGCAGATCCACTCCGGCCAGCCCATGCCAGGGCAGACCGCCCCGGGGCCGGGCCCGTCGTAGAAGGACACCCGGTCCGGGGTGCCGGCCACCTTGATCTCGTCGACCACCACCAGGCGCTCGGCGTCCACGACGGTCAGGTCCACGGTGGCCGCCTTGTAGGCAGCCATGTCGGCCAGGTCAGCCTCGGTGCACGGCGGCAAGGGCTCGCCCCTGTCCACGTACTCCGAGAGATCGTGGAGGTGCGAGCCCTTCTCGCGCTTGACGTGAGCGCCGGCCACGGTGACCAGCTCCTCGGCCAGCTTGTCGAGCTTCTTCTTGTCGTCCACCGGGTCGAGGACCGCGGCCTCGTTCACCAGGCGGGGAGCCTTCGTCGCTCCAACCAGGACCATGCGCTTGTTCCACTTGGTCAGGTTGGTCTTGTCCTCGATGACGTCGATGAAGGTCGTGCAGCGGGTGTACGGCACCAGCTTGGGCTTGTCGGGCACGTAGATCAGTGGGCGGTCCCACCGGTCGCGGGGTTGCTTGTCCTCAACGGGACGGTCGGTGCTGCCGAGCTGGCTCGGCTTCATCAGGCCGGCGGTCACTCGGCCTCCGGGTCGGTCAACCAGATACGGATGGTTCCGTCCTCCAGGTAGTTGGGCTCGCACTCTTCCGGGTCCAGGAACTCCAGCCCCCAGGACTCCACGAGGTCGACGACCTCGGCGTACTGCAGGCGGGTGAACCCGGGGCGAAGGTCGATGTGGAAGTCGAAGGAGTCGCGGTCGTAGCAGACGTGGATCAGTCCGTCAGCGGTGGTGAAGGACTGCGGGGTCTCGGGGTTGTGCATTGGTGCGTTCCTTCGTTCGTGCAATTGTGCGCGGAGGATGAGGGTACAACGTAATCCCGGGGTGCGACATGAGCCGCGCATCCACCAGGGGAAACGTCCCGCCGGGGAGCAGAACGCTACGACACCGCTACCGCTCCTGTCCACGCCCGTGGACGCCCATCCGCAGGATTGGACGAACGGATGATGAAGCGGGAATCGTGTGTCCACGTTCGTGGACCGTGCGTCCTGTCACCTGGACGAACCCGCAGGTCAGGGGCTACGGTGGCGTCGCCGCCAAGCAGAACCAGGAGGCGTACATGATTGACCACGAGCTGGCGAAGCTCATCGAGAAGAGGCGGAAGGAGCGCAGGGAGTCGTACGGAGACATCGCCGACCGCGGCGGTGAGCACCTGTCGAAGTCGTACGTGCACAAGCTGGCAACCACCGACCGCCCGCCCATGCCCAAGCCGGAGCAGATCACCGCGCTCTCGGCCGCCCTTGAGGTGCCCGAGGACATCGTGCTGCGCGCGGCCCAGCAGTCGGCCGGCTACCACGTCTACGAGACCGAGACGCCGGACACAGGCACGCGGATTCTGATCAGCAACATCGAGAAGCTGACCCCGGCGCAGCAGGCTTCGGTGGCCGCGCTCGTCGAGCACCACCTCCGCGAACTCGGTGACCGAACGTGACCAAAAGGGTGAGCGTTCAACAGTTGCACCGCGACAAGAGGCACGTTTACGATCTCCTGCGTAGCGCCTGACCAGGCAATATGATCAACCCGGGCCCCCACAAGAGGTGCCCCTCTCCCCGCCAGTAACACCAGCACCAAGGACACGCACCGTGAAGATCGTGAAGGCGCACACCGGGGCCGACGCTGTCCCGGTCCCAGGTAGGGACGTCATCCTCGTCGACCCGGAGATCGGCCGCACCACGGCGATCAACGCCATCAGCGCCATCCTCCCCACGCATCGGGCGATGGTGGAGAGCTGGGTCGACCCGGTCATTCCCTCCCGCCGGCCGGTGATCGAGGCGATCACCCAGGAGATCCCGGTGGTCGCCCGCCAGTACCGCCCGGTGCGGCCGATCGAGATCCAGCCGGGACGGCACCGTGTCCCGCAGAGTCGCCGTCGACCCCTCAGCAAGCCTGTCCGGGTGGCGCTCCGGTCCGCCTCGCTGGCCGTCATCGCCACGATCGGGCTCACGCTGGGCGCGATGATCGGCGGCGGCCCGCAGCCGGCGTCCGCCGACGGGGTGTGGAGTAAGCCGGCCTTCACCACGGTGAGCCAGACGGGGATTGGCTGGACGTGCGAGACCCATCCCGAGCTGGCCGAGTGCATCTCCGACGAAGGTGCCCCGGTGACGGTCGAGGCGTGGGACGGGCCCGACGGGATGAAGTACACCTTCGAGTACGAGGACCCGATCACGCTGGAGAAGCATCGCGTCGACCTCAAGGTCTTCGAGTCCGAGGAGGCCGAGCGGAGGTGGCACACCTACCAGACCGCCGGTCGCGAAAACCTGGTGGCCGGGAAGAAGTGGGTCGCCTACGGCACCGACGCCAAGCGCATCGCCAAGTACACCAAGATCCTGAAGCAGCGGCACAAGTAACCCGAGCAAGAGAGAAGCCCCCGGCCAGGTGCACCGGGGGCTTTCTCAGTCTGCGCGCTTGAGGATCTTGGTCTTGCGCTCGGGGACTCGGACCAGGTCCGTGTCGATACCCTCCCGCGCCGGCACGTAGAAGAAGCCCTCCTCCGTGTCCGGGTCGTAGTGCACCACGAGCTTCTTGTTCTTCAGCCGGGCGACGAAGGCGCTCAGCCGGGTGGCGTCCTCCTCCCGCAGCTCCTTGCCCTCGCGCCGCCGGGCCTCCGTCCGCAGCATCATGGCTGGGAACAGCCAGCGGTGCTCGTCCCTCAGCGCCCAGGGAATCAGCTCGTCGTTGCGGGTGTATCGGCTCTCCAAGCCCTTCCTCCTTCGGAAGTTTCCCCAGAGGGAGGGGACCGTCTCGATGTTGTACTTGCGCTTGTACTCGTCGATCATCCACTGGTAGGAGCGGCCTTCCTCGAACCAGCGGAGCACCTCTTGCTCGTTCTGGATCTTCCGTGCTGGCACGGTTTCGCCTCCCAGGGGATCGACGTGGCAAATTGGACTTGTGCAATGTTGCCTCGCTTGCAAGGCGCTGTCAAGTCGGCATGCTAGGTTAAAGCCGACATCGAGGCATGGCGGCCCCACCTGGAGGGACAATGGCAGAGGTCAGGCTCATTGTGTGTGACGTGTGTCGCGATCCCACGCGCACCACAGATCGCTACAAGATTCAGACCGGAGGGCGCACCGTCACGACCGACCTCTGCGACCAGGACGCGGCCCCGATCGTGGAGCTGATGGAGAAGATCAAGAAGGTCAGCCCGGGGCAGAAGACGCGGGGGATGGCCCGGGTCGCCACGATGGAAGAGATCGAGGCACTCAAGAAGGCCCGCAAGTAAGACAGCAAGAGAGCCCCACCCGCCATTCCGGCAGGTGGGGCTCCTTCGTTACTGGACCGCGGGGAAGGTGACGGTCTGCGCGTCCGCCGGGTCGACCGTGCCGACCTCCTCGACGGGGGTCAGCTCGTCGCGGGGCTCGACCTCGGCCAGCTCGTCGAGCACGGTCGGCTCCTCGGCCGCCGTCTCCGGGTCGGTGGCGGCCAGCCAGGGCAGCCGGCGCTCGATGAACGCGGCGACCGCGGGGTTGTTCATGACCTTGGTGATCCAGCTCGCGATGGCGACGATGGCCGCGCCAGCGGTGGCCAGGATGCCGTACGTCTCGCCGGGGACGACGTCCTTGGCGTGCTCCAGCAGGAGCGGGACGAGAACCAGCATGACCGGAGCGGCGGCCACGACCGTCTGGAAGGTGGTGCGGATGCGACGCCTGGTTGCGTCATTCACTGGGGGCGATCCCTTCTTCGGCCGCGTCGAGACGGGCGCGGAGGTAGGTGGTGGACAGCGGGCCGAACTTGTCGACGGCCTTGCCGTCCTTCAGGACCAGGACGGTGGGGACCGAGGCCACCCCGTACTCGTCGACGAGGTGGCCGTTCGGTCCGTCGATGTCGACCTTCAGCAGCTCCAGCCCCCGGGCCTCAGCCTCGTCGACCAGCCGGGGACTGAACGCCTTGCAGGGGCGGCACCACTGGGCGGAGAAGTAGAGGAGCTGGATCATGCGCGCAGCTTCGCCGCCGTCTTCGGGCCGACCACGCCGTCCGGCCAGATCAGCTTCTTGCGCTGGAAGGACTTGACCGCGCTCTTCGTGGCGGAGCCGAAGACCCCGTCGAGCACCAGGCCGTAGCCCTTGGCCTTGAGCAGGCGCTGGGCCTCCTTGACGTCGGTGCCGGTCAGGCCCTCCTTCAGCAGGCGCACGCCGAAGTTGGTGACCAGGGCGTTGAGGGTGTCCTCGCCGACGAGTCCGTCCGCGTCCAGCCAGCGGGCCTTCTGGAAGTCCTTGACGCCGGCTTCGGTCTGGTCGCCGAAGATGCCGTCCTGGCTGACCTTGCGGCCACGCTTCACCAGCAGGGTCTGCATGGCCTTGACGTCCGTGCCCCGCATGCCCTTCTTCAGCACCCGGGAGCCGAGCTTGTAGGCCGGCAGCGACGGGGCGGGAGTCGGGGCGGGAGTCGGGGCCGGAGGCGGCGGGGCGACGTCGAGGAGCTGGCCGCCGCGGGCCAGGTAGTCGACCAGCGACTCACCCCGCAGCACGGAGAGCAGGGCCTCCTTGTTGACCATCGAGTCGACGTAGGCCCGCACCTCGGACAGGTGAATGTGCCACAGGTGACTCGGGTCGGAGGTGGAGGTCTGGTCCTTGCGGAAGTCGTAGCCCTCGACGTCCAGGTCCAGGTCGCACTGGCCGAAGAACTCCCGCCAGCCGGCGAGGCGCGGGTCGTTGGCCTGGCCGGCGTCAAGCAGCCGGGAGCTGTACTTGTCGATGTTGTGGTAGTCGCCCCGCTGCGCCGACCGGAAGGTCAGGTCGATCGCGGCAGCCTTGTCGCTCGGGCCGCGCCGGTCGTCGGCATGGACGACGGAGTAGTTGCCGGGCCAGTTCGCGTCGTTCGCGGCGCGAGTGTTGTGGTAGCCCTTCTTGTTGGCGTAGATCCCGCCGAGGGCGATGTCAGCGTCGAGCTTCTGGATCTCCAGCCACAGCCACCACATGGAGTCCGTGATGCGGGCGGGGTTGGGGTTCGTCACGAGGGGGAGACCTCCAGGGTCTGGGGGGTGACGACGCGGGCGATCCCGGCGGCGCGGACGATGCGCGCACAGCCGTCGCAGGGGGCGTCGGTGACGTAGAGGGTTGCCCCGAGGCAGGCGGCTCGGCCGCCCGCGTCGAGGAGCGCATTGACCTCGGCGTGCACAGAGATGCAGGAGCCGGGGCCCGTGTCGTAGGAGGAGCCCGGTGGGACGACGTCCGAGCCGAAGCGCCCACGCGGGCACGCGCCAGCCGTCAAGCAGCCCGGCTCACCGGGCGGGGCACCGTTGTACCCCTGCCCGATCTGCCGATGGTCTGCGTTGACGATGACCGCCCCGACCTGGCGTCGGGTGCAGTCGGCGCGGGCTGCGACCGCGTGGGCGATGTCGAGGTAGTACTCGTCCCAGTCCTTGCGGCTCACCGGCCGCCGCGGACGTGGTCGTCCAGCCGGCGCTCGACCTCAAGCCGCTCGACGCGCTCATGGCGCAGCTCCTCGCGGAGGCCGGCGATCTCCCTGCTGTGCCGGAGCTGGCCCTCCAGGACTCGATCGAGGCCGGCGAGGACCTGGTCGACGTCGTCGCGCAGGTTGGTCTGGTGGGAGTTGGCGACGTGCTCCCGCACCTCACCGAGCCGCTTGTGCTGCCGGCGCAGTATCTCGACGAGCACACCGACGAGGGCGACCGTGACGCCACCGCCGGCCGTCACCATTGCAGCCTGGACCGGGGCCTCCAGGGCGAGCGTGATCACAGGGTGTCTCATCTCCAGTTCGATCCGTCGCCCGTCTTGACCTGGGCGAGCACCCACTGGGAGCCGTTGCCGACCCACACGATGGCGTCGCGCCAGGTCGTCCCGTCGCCTACCCGGACACCGGAGAGCGTCGTGAACGAGCTGGTCGGGGACCACGCACCCGCGCCGGCCGAGTTGACCGCACGGATTCGGACGTAGTAGGTGGTGCCCGGCAGTAGGCCGGACAGGGGGGCAGGCGAGGCCGAGTCGGACACCGTCGTCGGGCTCGTGAAGGACGAGCTGGTGGACCGCTGGACCTCGTAGGTCGTGATGGCCGCACCGCCCGTGTCGGACGGGGCGAGCCAGGACACCGAAGCCGTGGTGGCCTTGATATCGCTGGTGCTGGGCGCGGCCGGCGCGCTGGGCACCGTCGTGGCGGTCGTGAAGCTGCGCGCACTCGACCAGGCGCTGTAGCCGGCGGAGTTGCGCGCCCGGACCCGGACGAACAGCACGGTGCCCTTCGGCAGGCCCGTGAGGTTCTGGCCGCTCCAGCCCGACTCATCCCAGCTCTGGATCACTTGCGTGAACGCCGAGTCCCGGGCAACCTGGCCGCCGTTGCCGTCCAGGGCGGCACCACCCAGGTCGGCGGGGTTTCCCCAGGTCACGGATGCCGTGGTAGCCGTGATGCTGTCGACGTTCGGCGCAGGCGGCGCACTGGGAACGGTGGTGCCGGTCGTGAAGGTGCGCGTACCCGAGTAGGCGCTGTATCCGGCCGAGTTGTGCGTTCGCACGCGGGCGTAGAGCGTGGTGCCCTTCGGGAGGCCGGTGACGGTCCGGCTGGTGGCCCAGCCCGATGCGTCCCAGCTCGCTGCCAGGTCCGTGAACCCGGTGTTGCGCGACACCTGGCCGGCGTTGCGGTCCAGGGAGGCACCGTTGTTCGCCGGGGTAGACCAGGACAGGGCCACGCTCGTCGAGGTGACGGAGCCGGCGGTGGGGGTGCCCGGCGCACCGGGAACGCTCGGCGGTCGCTTGGGCAGGGTGAGCGACCGGGTGTACGAGGGAGTGCCCCCGTTGTACATCCCCGAGATCGAGGCGGTCCAGGTGTAGGTGGGGCCTCCGTCGTAGTCGATGGAGGCGTTCATGTCGTGCGAGTAGATGAGCTTCGTCTCGCTGCCACTCAGGCCGTTGTAGAACGTGCCCGAGTCGCCGCCGGTCCCAGAGACCGAGTAGCTCTGGTTGTCGTCGAAGCGCCAACTGTCCATGCACTGCACGTAGACGCGCAGGTGGACCGTGACCGCGGTGCTGCTCGCGGTCGGCGTAGAGGTCCAGCAGTCGATGCCGACCCGAAGGTGCCCCTCAGCGGAGCCCCAAGTGGTAGCCATTCAGCCCTCCTCAGCCGACCGGCTGAATCCAGATGCGGTCGGCGGTCGGGGTGCCGGACGGCGTGGTGCTCGACACGGTCAGCGTGTAGCCGTTCCACTTGGTGGAGGTCTCGACGACGCTGGGGATCAGGTCGGACCAGCCCGAGCCGGTGTGGTACTCCCACTTGCCGGTGGTGGTGTTCAGGCCGAGCAGGGCCTTCCGCGGGCTGGACGGGCGGGTGTCGGTCGACCACGCCCGCACCCGGTTGCCCAGGAAGCGCCGGTCGTCGGTCACAGCCGTCGAGGCGATGCTCGCCACGCCGTTGGCGACGGTGATCTGGGCGAGCGGCAGCTCGTAGACCTCGGTGTCGGTCTGAATCAGTGCCGGCGCAGAGCCACCGGGCACACCCTCAACCGGGACGATGGTGATCCCGTTCTGGGCGGGGTCCAGCCGCAGCACGATCCGGTCGATGCGAGTCGCCGCCGAGGCGGGGCTCAGCGTCACCGTCTCCACGGCGGTGGAGTAGATGGCGTGGCCGCGGACCAGCGCGAAGCCGGGCTGCACGAAAACCTGCATGCCCGAGGCGTTGCCGCTGACCTGGAAGCCAGACCCGCCGTGGGTGTCCGCGACACCCGAGTCCTGCAGCTCACGGAACAGCCGGGAGTAGTCGCTCTCGGTCGTGTCGATGTTGTCGAACGGGTAGGAAGTGATGGTCACTCGCGGCTCCTGCGGACATGAGGAAGCCCCCCGAGTCGCGGGACTCAGGGGGCTCCAGGGAGGGAGGGTCAGGCGGGGGGTTGGGCGGGCGTGTTCGGGTCGAGACCCTCGCTGTACTCGCGGACGCGGTTGGTGGCGATCTTCACGGGAGGCTTGAGGATCGTCAGCACCACGCGGTACTGCTCGGGCGCGACGTAGCTCGCGGGGTCAGGGTCGCCGTCTGGCAGGGCTCGCTCGAAGACGGCATGGATCACGCCGCTCGGCTGGCCGTCGTAGGCGTTGTCGTAGACCCACGCGACGGGGGTGATGGGGATGAGTGCCAAGGGAGACTCCTACCATTCGGCAGTGAAGCGGATCGCTTCGAGCGACATGAAGCCCTGCGGCTGCGTGGGATCAGAGCTGCCCTGCTGCCCGGCCTGCCTGTTGATCGCCCCCACGTTGGTGACGTCAAGCCGACCGAGGCCGTTGCCGCCGGCCACCGAGGGGAACATCAGGCGGTACCTCGGCCGGCACCCCTCGGGCAGGATCGCGACATCGGCGGTGCCGTTCTTCACCAGTCCGCGCACCTCGACCAGGCTGCCGGGGTGCATCTTGAACTCGGCGAACGGGTAGCCGCCCGAGTAGTTGGCCCAGCCGTTGATCAGGCTGAGCAGCGTCCACCGCCCGGTCCAGTACATGCCGATCGTGTGCCACTCCTGCTGAGCGACAGACCAGGCGTCGGTGACCTGCGCGAAGTTGACCGGCACCCACCTGGTGCCGTCCGTCCAGTCGTCGTGCTTGACCGTGAGGGTCGCCTTGAAGTCGGACGGCGTCGCGGCAGCCTTGACCTCCAGGTGGAAGCCGTCGTACGTGCTGCCGATCGGGATGAGTCGCGCCTGGGTGAAGGGAGGGGCGGTGAAGGCTGCGCTGTTGTACCCGCCGAACTCCTCCAGGCGCAGGTGCGCGCCCTCGCGGTCGTAGTAGGCCGGGCTCGCCTTGATGCGGATGTGGGCGTGCTGGCCACTGCCGGTGGTGCTGATGGTGAACTCGGCCGCCGCCTTGTTCGGGACTACGTTCTGCACGCCGGGGATGGTGCCGATCCGGTACCAGTTGCCGGCGGTCAGTGCGCCAGTCTTGGTCAGCACCTCACTGTTGTCGAAGGCGAGCTTCTTCCACTGACTCCAGCCGCCCTGGTCGGTGTGGTAGAAGCGCTTCCACATGCCGTCGCCGTCGTTGTCGTAGCAGATCTGCGTGCAGCGGTAGTTGCTGATGCTGTGCGTGACGACCGTGCCGTAGCCACCGTTGACGCTCCAGCCACTGCCGGCCCCGAGGCTCAGGTGCGACACGCCAAGGGGGTAGGTCTCTGCCGCGTCGGCCTCGGCCTTGGTGTTGTTCCCCAGGTAGCGCGCACCCTCCAGGGTGTCGAGCCGGCCGTCGAGCCCGGCGATGTCGGTCTCCACCAGGGCGACCTTGTGCCAGTCGGTGAAGCCGTAGCCCTCGACCCCGGAGCGGATCTTCATCTCCGGCGTCTGGAACACCCCGGTGTGGTTCTGCCAGGTCTGGGTGACCTTCCCGTCGCCGGCCGGATGCTGCGTCCGCACCGGGCCGGACTGGAAGCCGAACGGCCAGCCCTGAATGGAGGCGTCGCTGATGTAGACCAGCGACTCACCCTGTGGGTAGTTGGCCGGTTCGGTCTGGTCCTGGTAGTCGGCCACGTTGAGGATCTGCGTGCCGGTCGTCTTGGCCGCGGACTCCAGCGCGGAGATCCGCGCCTCCGCACCCTTCACCCGCTTGCTCAGTGCGGCGTCGGCGTTGAAGCCGGTCGGGTCGCCCAGCACCACGCCGAGGCGGAAGCCTTCCTGGTCGACCTTCATCACGTAGCCGGTGACGGTGGCCTTGACCTCCTGGCCCTCGACCACGACGGCGACCTGGTCGCCCACGTTCCAGTGGGTGCCGAAGTCCATCGCGCTGTCTTCCATCGGCACGACCTGGACGGCCAGGCTGGTGAAGCCCTCGTCGGCGAGCACCTCCAGGCCGGTCTGCTCCAGCTCCTCGCCCTCGTGGGCGTTGGTGTTCTCCAGGAACTTCTCGATGCGCCGGCCCCAGTCGGCCTCCGCGGCGGTCGAGGAGCTGGTGGTGACGTGCTCGAAGTGTCGAGCGCCGCCCTTGACGTTGCCGGCGACGATGACCCGGGTGGTGCCCGGGGGGCTCATGGCGACCCGGTGGCCGGCGAGCGTGCTGTGGTAGATGTCCAGCCGGACCAGGTCCGACCGGTCCGCCACCGAGTAGGTCTCGAAGTGCAGGTAGTCGCCGCGCTGGATGATGCGGAAGCCGAGGTCGGCCGCCACCGCCAGCTCGCCGACCAGGTTGCCGAGCACCTTGAAGCGGGCGCTCTTGGTGACCGTGGGGCCCCGGCCGTGGTCGGTGCCCATGCGGAGCCTGCTCACCAGCGCGGCGCTGCGCCGCTCGGCCGGGGCACCGGGTCCGATGTTGGCGTTGACGAACTGGTGCATCAGGGTCTCGGCGGGGCCGGTGCGCTGGTCGTGCTTGGTGCCCCACTCCTTGATCATGTGGGGGTCCGACGGGTCTGGGACGGCCAGGGCGTCGGCCAGCAGGACGGTGTCGTCGACACCCTCGAAGGTGATCGTGCCGCCCGGGTCCTCCGCGGTCGCTGCGTTCTCGGGCTTCACGGTGGGGCCGGAGAACATCTCCTTGCCGTCCGGCCCCGTGACCACGATGCCCGCGCCGGGCTGGCGCAGAGCCCCCGCGAGGGGGTGCTCCGACGCCAGCTTCAGCGTCCAGCTTCCGACGTTGTTGTGCAGGTCCTCCAGTTGCAGGTCCAGGTCTTCCGGCCGGATCAGGCCCAGCCGGACCAGGCTCCTGTCCCGCACCTCGACGGTGATGTCCTGCAGACGCACGTCAGATCACCATCCAATTCCGGGGTCGCCAGGTACAGGTGATGGACGACCGGCCCTGAACCTCGGCGAGACTGTTCGTCGAGACCGAGGCGTGGGGCGTGCCCGTCCAGTCGTAGTAGCCGGCGATCTCGGTGTCCTTGTTGTCGCCGTCGAAGTAGGTGCCGGTGTAGTCGCCCGGGACGACAGCCCAGTAGGCGATGTCGAAGGTCCCGTGCCCGCTCCCCGCTGCCGGGGGGTTCAGCGGCAGCCCGCAGTACAGCCCGATGGTGCTGTCCACGGAGGCGTCGGCCTGCGCGGTGAACACGACCCGCACGTCCTTCCAGGCCGACCCCACCGAGGAGACGGTCACCGCGTCCATGACCCGGTTGCCGTAGCCCGGGTTCGCCAGCGCGACCGTGATCCCCGGCGAGCCCCAGCCCTGCACCCGCATCCGCATCAGCAGGGTGTACTTCTGGCCCGCCACGATCTCCGTGCGGGACAGCGCCTTGGACCGGGCCACCCGCCACTTCGGGGCCGGCGTGCCAGGCAACACCCGCCACCGGCCGTACCGGGAACCGGCCGACCCATCCGCCCAGCAGTGGAACCAGTCCTGCGCGGCCCCTTCTCGGATGGTCGGGTTGGTGACCGTGAGGTCGTCGAACTGCCACGTTGCCGGCACGCCCTTGGCGTAGGCGGCAGGGAAGACAGTCGCGAACCTGGCGGGGCCTGCCGCCGTGTGGGAGCAGGTCCACTCGTGAGCCCAGGTCGTCGGCTCGGCCGTGCCATCGAGCCAGCCCCGCAGCCTCAGCTTGTTGCCGGTGCCCTGGAACCTGACCCGCACTGGACTGTTGGTCGTCGAGCCAGCGATGCCGGGGTAGGCCGTCGTGCTCGTGTCAACGCCGCCAGAGCGGTTCAACAGGCTGGTGGTGATGTTCGCATCCGTGAACCAGACGCGGGCCTCCACGAAGTTGTTGCCATCGACCCGCCTCGCCTGGATGTTGATGCGAGGGTTGCTCGGGTCAGCGACCAGGTCGGGAGTATGGATCAGCATGGTGATGTCGAAGTCCGCGAGCGCCGTGGGCGCGGACGGGATGACCTCGTAGGTGATGCCCGGCGTGGTGGCCTTGACGTTGAGCCTGCTGCCGTCCACCCAGTAGTTGGCGGTGGTGCCGCCCCCCGTTGTGTACGTCGCCCCGGAGTCCGACGTGCCGACGCCGCCCGTGACCGAGCGGGTGAACGTGTCGCGCAGGAGCGGGGTGATGTCCAGCCCGGCCGACCCCTCCTGCCCGGTCGCCAGCGGCGCGAGCATCTCCGAGGTGGAGGCGTGCGCGGTGCCGGTCCAGCGGTGGGTGTAGATCCCGCTCGCCGACCAGGAGCCCTCGAAGAAGTTCTCCATCGAGGTGGACTTCTCGATTAGGGCGGCGTCGAAGTAGGCCACGTCGCCAGCCGCCGGGAGCGTGCCGGTCGTGTAGCAGGCCACCGTGACGTACGACGTGTTCGCCGGGGCCAGGCCGCCGTAGCCGCCCACCCGGGTCCAGGTGTTCGCTGGCACGCTGACGACCGAGCCAGAGACGGTGGACAGCTTGACGTTCGCGCTGTCCTTGAACTCGACGTTGATCTTGAAGTCCAGCGCGGCCGACGAGTAGACGTACATCGACCCGTACACCGGGTCGCCCGCCACTACCGAGCCAGCCAGGGAGTTGGCGTATCCACCGAACGTCACGCCGCCCGTGGCGACGGTCTTGTAGGAGGCCACCGTCCCGCCGTAGCGGTTCTGCTCGGTCGATCGAGCGGCGGACGACGCGCCGACAGCACCCCAGTTGCTGGCGTCGTTGGCGAGCACCGGGTTGGGCATCAGGTTGGTGCGGATCGGCGTCGTGGTGGGCGCGCTCTCGAACCGGGGGTTGGTGACCAGGTTCTTCCAGAGCACGCCGCCCTTGGCGACGATCGTGCCCGCGCTGGTGTTCAGCAGGGACGCGGTCACACTGGTCCGACCCGGGGGGATCGGCCAGAACCGCGGCGCGGCGGCCAGATCGGCGTAGCGGTTCGCGCCGGCCTGGTCGACGACCGTGCCGGCCTTCGTGTCGATGGTCAGGATGTCGTTCGCGCCCAGGGTGCCGTTCCACTTGAAGCCCTGGCCCGTGTTGGAGACGACCTCCAGGCCGGAGCCGGGACCGTGGACGAGCCACACCGGGTAGGCCGGCGCGGAGCCGGTGTTGTCGAGCAGCATCTTGCCGATGGCCTGGCTCGCGGAGACCTGCATGGTGGCCAGGCCCTTGAGCAGGCTCCGACCCGAGCCGCTGTTCTCGACCTTCGTCGAGGAGGTGCGCGAGTAGATCCAGAACGGGTCGCCGGCCCGGAAGGTGATGACCGTGGAGAAGTCCTTCTCGCCGATCGTGTCCAGGCCGTAGGAGTAGTTCCCGCCACCGACCCGGCGCACCCTGACCGACCAGTCGGAGCCGTCGTCCTCGACCAAGCGCAGCGTGCACTCGCCGGCCAGCATGCGGGACAGCTTGTTGAGCAGCGCCTTCATCTCGGCCCGGCTGTTGGCCTTGATGTGCAGCGGGAGGTCGATGTCCCGGGGCAGCACACGCTGACCCCGGAACATCGCGCCGTCGCCTGCACCTTCGAGCCACTGCACGGACACCTCGGGGAGACCGAGGCCGACCGTGCCACGGAGGGCCTGCACGCCGACGCCCTTGTTCAGGATGTCGTCGAGGTTGAGCACATCCGTGGCGGTCTCAAGTTGCAGCCTTGGCATTTACCAGCCCACCATCCTTGCGCGCCCAGCAGCCTTGAACAGGTCCTCCTCGGACCCGAGCGAGCTGCCAGCCGCCGCGTAGTAGTTGAGTACCTTCGTGACCCGGTCCTCGTCGCCGCCGGCAGCGCCGGAGATGGCGGCCGAGATCCCGGCAGACAGGGCCCCGGAGGAGATCCCCGGGATGCCGAACTCGGTGCCGGCGATGTCACCGGTCAGCCCGCGCAGCGACCGGCGGACCGAGTCGTAGCGGGACTCCATGCCCTTGATGAGGCCGTCGATGATCAGCTTGCCGGCGGGGGTGAGGAGCACCCGGTCGTAGGACTCGGGGCCCTTCCAGTCCTTGATCCACTCGGTCAGGGAGCTGAGGGTGCCCTTGACCAGATCGAAGCCGGCCCTGAGGCCGGCGATCAGGCCGTCGATGATCTTCTTGCCGATTTCCTTGAGGATCTCGCCCGGGTTCCTGAACACCTCGGTCATGATCTTGACGACTTCGTTGAACTTTTCCCGAACCGTCTTGGCGATGCTCTTGCCCATGTCGACGAAGAACTCTTTGACCTTGTTCAGGCCATTCATGGTCTTGTCCTTCGCGCCCTTCAGGCCGTCATCGAAGAACTTGACGACCGCCTTCCATGCGGAGGACACCGCCTCGCGGATCGCCTTCCCCATGTTCCTGAAGAAGTTGATGACCGCCTTCAGCGCATTCGAGATGAGCGCGACCCATTCGTCGAAACTCTTCTGCGCGAAGCTCTTGATCCAGCCCACGAAGTCGGTGAAGAACTTCTTCACCGCATTCCAGCCGGCGGTCCAGCCCGCGCCCACGGTCTTGAACAGGCCCTTGATGGCGGTGCCACCGATCCAGGCGATGAAGACCTCAAGGATGCCGACGAGGCCATTCCAGAGGGACGAGAAGATCTGCTTGATGCCGTCCCACATCCGGCCCCAGTCGCCGGTGAAGAGGCCGGCGAAGGTGTTCCAGATGCCCATGACGATGCCGACGACGGACTCGAAGATCCGGGCGATGCCATCGATGGCCATGATCAGGACGTCGATGATGATGCCCGCGACCCACACGATCACCGGGCCAAGGAACGTCAGCAGCCAGCCGACCACCACGCCGATGGCGGCGATGACGGGCTGGAGCGCCGCGACGAGCTTCTGGACCGCCTCGATCAGCGGGTCCATGTTCTCCTCGATGATCTTCCTCAAGATCTCCAGGAGCGGCGGGATGATGTTCTGGTACATCCCCATGAACGTCGTGACCAGCGGCGCGATTGCCGTGACCAGCCGGCTGAACAGTTCGCCGACCAGTTGCAGGATCGGAGCCAAGCCGTCAACGAGGACCGGGGCGAACTCCTTCACCGCGTCCATGACCGGCTGCAGCGCCGGCATGATGTCCTGGAACGCCGAGAGCAGCACGTCACCCAGGACCCGGGCCAGCTCGTTGATCGACGGCAGGAGCGCCGTGAACAGGCCCGCCAGGGGCGGCAGGATCGTCGAGATCAGCGGGCCGAGGTTCTCCACGACGATGCCGGCGAGCGTGGCGAGCCCACCGAACACCGGGCCCAGGGACTCGATCGCGGGAGCGAGCCCGCCGATGCCCTGCTTGACGCCCTCGACCAGCGTGATGATGCCGGTCTGCAGGGCCGGGTCCGAGAACATGTTGGCCAGCGACTTGGTCAGCGTTCCGATGATCACGCCGACCGCCGGCAGCACCGTCTGCAAGGTGCCGGCCAGCGTGCTGAACATGTTCTCGACCGCCGGGCCGGAGGTGTTGGCGATCATGTCGAACATCGCGTGAGCCGCCGCGAAGGTGTCCGTGAGCTGACCCTGGAAGGCCGGACTCTCAGCCGCCTTGGCGACCGCCGACAGCGAGTCGGCCATCGAGGCGAGAGTGGAGCCGCCAGCAGCCTGAGCCGCCTCGCCGATGCTGCCGAAGATCTTGAAGACGCTGGTCAGGATCGTCCAGAGGTCACCGATGCCGGCGATGGCGTTGTCGATCCAAGCCTTCAGGCTTCCGTCCGCCTTGGCGTCGGTCAGGAACTTGGAGAACTTGTTCGTGATGTCGACGAACCACTGAGCCAGCCTGGGCAGGTACTCCGACCCGACCTGGCCGAGGATCTTGATGATGTTGGCCAGGCCGTCGGTCGCGCCGCCAGCGATCTCGATCGACTTGTTGAGGTTGGCGAACATCCCCGTCAGGACGTCACCGCCGAGCGCGACCTTCAGCGAGTCGGAGAGCTTGCCGAAGAAGCCGCCCATCGTGGTGGAGACCATCTCCAGCCCAGCGCCGAACTTCGGCAGGAGCGTGTCGATCAGCTCCGAGATCGGCTTCTTGGCCGCGCCCCAGAAGTTGCTCGACATCCGGTCGGCCAGCTCGGAGAGCTGCTGCTTGACGCCGGGCAGGACCGTGTTGAAGTCCTTCAGCGCAACCCAGGCGGTACCGATGCCGATCGCCATGCCGGCGAAGATCCCGGGCAGCAAGAGGGCGGCCGGCGCGAGCTGGGCGAGGGAGACGCCGAGGGCGGTGATGTTGCTGATGGACGCCAGGGCGGCACCGGCCAGGCCGAGGACCGCCGTAGTGACCGCGCCGATCTTCGGAGCGAGCTTGTCGAAGTTCAGCATCGTGTCGAAGAACTTCTGGAACAGGTCGGTCACCACGCGGATGCCGGAGAGGCCGGCGATCGTGGCGGCCATCGCCGCCGGGTCGACCGTCGGGATGAAGTTGACGATCCGGCTCCGGGCCAGCCACGCCAGCATGGCGGCGGCCGGGGCCCCGAAAACCTCCGGCTTGATCGTCGCCTTGAGGCCGTTGATCTTGTCCTGGAGGTCAGCCATCTCGCGCTCGACCTGGGCCTTCGCCCGCGCATCGATCTCCGGTGTGATCTTTGCCTTGAGGTCCTCCATCTTGTCGAGGAGGCTCTCAATTTCACGCATGGTCGCGGCGACCTTCGCCTTGTCCATCTTGGTGCTCACCGGAATGTCGGCGAGTGCCTTCTCGATCCGGTCGCGCACGATCTTCGCGGCGGCCTTGTCCATCTCGGCCTTGACGATCGCCTTGGCCTGGAGCTGCGACTCCAGCTCGGCCTTGGCCTTCAGCAGGCTGTTCAGATCCGGCTTCACAGTGACCTTGGCGGTCGGCTGCAGCTCCTCGATCATCTCTTCGATCTGAGCGATGGCCTTCTTGACGGAAGCGTCGCTGCCCGGCTTGACGTCGATCTCGACGGACATGCCCTTGAGCTTGGCCCGGTACTCCTCGATCTTGGCGGTCAGCGACCTCTCGTCGAGGCCGACCGGAACCGTGATCTCCTTGAGCTTGGCCAGCTCCGCTTCCATCTGGTCGAGGGCCTTCTTCAGTGACCCCCTGTTGCCAAGATCGACCGACAGCTCGATGGGATCGCGCTTGATCTTGGCCCGAAACTCCGCGATCTTGGCGACCAGCGACTTCTCGTCGAGGTCGACCGGGATCTCGATCTCTCGGATCTTGGACAACTGGGATTCCATCTGGGCGATGGCCCTCTGCAGCGACCCCTTGTCGGTCAGGTCGACCGACATCTTGAGGGGCATGCTCTTGATCCGGTCCTGGAACTCCGCGATCTTGGCGACCAGCTCGTCCTCGCTGACGCCGACCGGGATCTTGACCTCTCGGATCTTGGACAGCTCGGCTTCCATCTGGGCGATGGCCCTCTGCAGCGACCCCTTGTCGCCGAGGTCAACCGACAGCTCGATGGGGATGTCCTTGAGCCGCTCCTGGAACTCCGCGATCTTGGCGGTCAGCGCCTCCTCATTGAGGCCGACCGGGATCTCGACCTCCTTGAGCTTCGCCAGCTCCGCTTCCATCTGAGCGATGGACTTCTGCAGCGACCCCCTGTCAGCGAGGTCGACCGACAGGGTGATCTTCCTGATCTCGTCGAGGCGGTCGTTCAGCTCCGCGATCTTGGCGTTCAGCTCGTCGGCGTTCAGCCCAACCTTGAAGGTCTTCGTCTTGCTGCCGAGCTTGTCCAGCTCCGCCTGGAGCTTCTTGATCCCCGACAGGACCGAGTCCTGGTTGTCCATGTTGACGTGGATGGTGATGTCCTTGGCCGCCGCCTTGGCGGCCTGGTTCATCTGCTCGACCTGCTGCTTGACCTGAGCCTTGTCGACCTTCGCGACGATCTTGGCCTCGATCTGGAGGCCCCGCTCGATGCGTTCGAGCTGCCGCTTCGCGTCCTCGCGGAAGTGCCGGGTGTCCGGCATTACCTTGACCGCTACGCGGCCGATCACCGTGCCGGCCTGAGCCATGACCTACCTCCGCTGGTACTGCTTGTAGATGTCCGCGACGGAGACGGGCTTCTTCTTCTCGCCGGGCTCCGTCGTCTTCGCCTTCGGCTTGCTCTTGGGCCGTGGCCACTGCGGGAGCTTCGGGGCCTTGCCTTTGGCCCAGTTGCCGGTCGCCCGGGTGTTGGCGTTGATCGCGTCGAAGGTGTCTGCGGCCATGTGGCGGTCGACGCCCCAGCCGTAGTGGTCCCTGCCGCCGGACGCGAGAGCGACGGTCAGGGAGGTGTCAGGGAGCCCCAGCGCGAGCGAGAGGACCAGGGCGGGGGCTGGCCCCCGACCCTCGATCACGGCCACCAGGTCGACCTGGTAGTACCGGAGAAGGTCGGGGTACAGCCCGTCGCCGTAGTCGTCGATCAGTCGCGCGAGGGCGAGGCTTCCCCCACCTGGGTGCCCTCGCTGTAGCGGGCGAAGATCTCAGCCTTCACGGCCAGGTCGTCACCGATCGCGGTGAGCAGCACCTTCGCCTGGGCCGGCGTCTCGGCTACTACGCGCAGCGCCTCGCTGAACAGCTCGTCCTGGTCGACCTCCTCGGCCCCCTCGTCGGTGGAGGAGGAGAGCTGCTTCTGCACAGCGACGAGAGCGTCGCGGTTCTTCTTCGACATCCGCAGCGGGTTGAGCAGGCGGACGACGGTGTCGCCGACCTCGATGTCGGTCGAGCCGTACTTCGCCTCGGCGGCGGCGCGGATGTCGTCGAGCTTGAAAGCGGACATGGGGTTGCGGACCTCCAGTGTTGTTGAGAGCAGGGAGCGGACCAGGGGATGGGCACCGGTTGGTGCCCCCGGCTACGGACGGGTCCGCAAAGCATCCGTAGCCGGGAAGTCACAAATTCACACCGGGTCAGCCGGCCGGCGGCTCCTCCACGGTGCCGAGCGGGGTGATGGCGTACGTCCACTTGTTGGTGCCGTGCGCCAGCGGCTTCACGCCGATCGGCAGGCCAGCGAGGGACTCGGTGTCCGCCAGGGACAGGTCGTCGGCCCGGTAGATCTCCGCCCGCGGCGCGTAGATGGCGAAGTGGTTCTCGCCGTCCACGAAGATCGCGAGGAACGCGGCCTCGGTGGGCTCCGGGTCGGACGGAACACCGACCATGCCGTCCGGCAGGACCTCGGCGTTCGAGCCGTAGTAGAGCTTCAGGCCCTTCTCGTCGAACTGCTGCAGGGTGATCGCGATCGTCTCGGTCCGGGCCGAGTACTTCGTCCGCAGGCTCTTGTTCTGCAGCGTGCCGATGGTGGTGGCCTCGCCGCCCTCGGAGCTGATCGAGAGGATCTCTTCCAGCGAGGTGTGGCCGACGTTGTCCCAGGGGGTCGTCGGGGCGAGCAGGTCGGCGGGGATTGCAGTGCCGACCGGGGCCGTCAGGTAGTTACCACTACCGATGACGAGGGTTGCATTGTCGTTGACAGCCACGAGGGCTACTCCTTACATCAGGTGGGGAAGGGTCGGTTGCGTGGCTTGCGGATCTCGACCCGGTAGGTGGTCTCGTAGCGCCACACGCCAGTGGGAAGGTCGGCGTACTGCACAGGTCCCATCGCGGTCGCCCAGTCGGGCGCTCGACGAGGGGCGGACGTCATCTCGACGCGCTTGATCTGCCCTCGGCCCTCGATGGCCTTCTGCTGTAGGAAGGCGTCGCGCAGGACCACACGCACCGCCTCGGCCAGAATCGCGGCGTCTTCGTCGCCGTCGGGGTCGGGGCAGAACGTGTGGATCTCGACGTCGGCCTCGTCGGTGAAGCGGGTGTCGCCGCCCCACGCGCCAAAGTGGGGTGCCCGGCGAACGAGGACCAGGGGGAAGTCCTGGTTGGCCTCGACGAGGCTCTGCACCCGCACGCCGGGCAGGCCGGCGCGCAGGACGGCCAGCATGATGTCCTCGACCGGGCTCAGCTCGGCCAGGGCGCGCACCTCAGGGGGGAGACCGGCCATCAGAGCTTCACCCGCCGCTTACTCCGGCGCGGGAGCTGCGTGACGTCGTGAAGGATGTACAGACCCTGGGTCGCGCCGAGCTTGCGCGGCACCTTGCGGCCGAGGACCGCGTCGTAGACCTCGATCTCGCTCTCTTCGCGGCCGAACTCGATGCTCATGGCCGCCTTCTCGCCGCGCTCGTCGGTGAGCACGACGTACCAGTCGACATCGCCGTGGTCGGTCTCGATCGAGGCGTGGCCCTCGGCTCGGTGCTGAACCAACAGAACCGAGGCGTGCGAGGCCATCTCGAAGGTGATCTCGCGCAGGAAGTTCTGGACGCCGGGGTTCGTCGCGATGATCTTGTTGCCCCGCTTCGAGCCCATCGGCCAGTAGACGTCTGCCATCACGTCCTCTCTCTCAGGTCGATCGACCAGTGCCGGGTGCGCCGGGTGCCGTAGTGCAGGGCAGGCGGGGTGACCACGTCCCACTGCTTGCCGGCCCACTCGACGCGGCCCCACAGGTCCACGTCCGCCAGCTCGGCGTCGACCAACATGCGAACCACGTTGATCTGCTGCTGACCGGGGACCTCCGCCTTGGCCGAACGCTGAGGGATGAACGCGGCGCGCACCTCGTACGGGCTGTCCGGGTCGGCGACCCGCACCGTCTGGCCCCGCTTGTCGGTGACGACCTTCGTCTTCCAGACCCGCGCCATCTGCCCGCGCCTGCGCTGAAGGCTCACCAGGGCTCCACCGGGTCAGCGAACATGGGGAACGGGTCGCCCCCGTAGTCCACCGGGACGTAGCCGATGCCGGTCTTGGCCTGCGGGCCCCACGCGGAGACCGGCGCAGAGCCGAAGCCCTTGCTCTTGCCCGCCAGGGAGCGCAGCAGGTCGATCTCGTCCTTCTTGAAGTAGACGGTGCCGGCGTCCTCGCCGGCCGCGTCACTCCAGCCGAGCGTCTCGTCGCCGGCCCGGGACAGGGTGTTGCCGGCGGGGCGGTCCATGTACCGCTTGGCCGCCCGCAGCACGAGCGTGCGGACCAGCCGGGGAGCGGAGTCCGCGGCCCAGTCCCTGCCGTACTCACGCGCCAGGTCGGAGGCGTCCTCCAGCGCGCTCGCCGCGATCCGCTCCTCGTCAGCGTCGAGGGTCCAGTCGAGGCGGTTCTTCAGCTCTTCAAGCGTTGCGAACGCCGTCACACAGCCTCCTCACAAGGGGAGAGCGGGCAGCCAGTCACAAATTCACACTGGCTGCCCGCTCATCGATCAGGCGTTGGCCGGGTCGGTCTCCGGCTTCATGCCAGCCGGGGTCCACACCGCGGCGTCGGAGATGCCGGTGATGGTGGCCAGCTCGCTGGCGGCGGCCGGGTAGTTCGACGCACCGTCGAGGGTCAGCTTGATGCCCCGGACGAAGTGCTCACCCGTGGAGACGACCTCCTTCTCCTGCACCGCGTCCCAGCCCACGAGCACGTCGGTCACCGAGCGGAAGCCCACGTAGGTGTTGACGATGCTCCGGTCCTGCAGGTACATGGAGTCGTAGTCGCGCATCCACCGCAGGGAGATGCCCTCGAACGAGGTGGTCGAGCCGAACGGCACGGACTGCGGAACGGCCGGCGCGGCGTTCAGGAAGATGAACGCGCTCGACGCGAACGCGAAGGCCGCGTCGCCCGGGATGGTCTGGTCGACCACGATCTTGAAGCCGTACCGGTCGCCGATGGTGGCGTTCCGCAGGGCGCTGGCGGCCTCGGCCTCGCCGACGTTCTGCGCCAGGTTCAGCTTCTCGTCGCCGAGCAGGGCGGTCTCGAAGTCCGAGCCGACGAGCAGGTAGCGAGCGCCGTCCGGCACGTTGAACTTGTTGAGGACCCGGCGGGCCTCGATCAGCGCGCCGCGCAGGTTCTGCTCGGCGTTGCCGACGGTGACGGCGTACGTCTGGTCGGTCAGGGTCTTGACGGCCCGGCGCTGCATGCCGCGGGCGATGGCCTTGACCTGCGGGCGGAGCAGCTTGCCCCAGCCGTCGAGGTCCATCTCGGCCTGCTCGTCGGTCAGCTTGACCGCGTTGTAGACGTCGCCACCGAAGGTGACGGCGATCTTCCGCTCCGAGTAGGTGTCGAACTGGAGCGGGTTGGTGCGGTCGTTCCGCCAGCCGTACTCGTGGAACGGCAGGACGCCCTCGACGGTCACCGAGACCGTGTCGTCCTTGGCACCGCGGAACTGGTCGATGCCCTCCTTCTGGAACAGGGCCGGGATGACCAGCTCCTGCTCCAGCATGCCGACAGCGGTCAGAGCCAGCTTCTCCGGCTTGACCACCTGGTGCTGCTGAGTAGCCACTTGATTGCCCTCCAGGGCGTGAAAAAGCCCCCGGTCACTGCGACTCGGGGGCTACGGGTGATGGGGGGTTGCGGTCAGCGGCGACGGCCGCCGTACCGCTGAGCGAGCTTGCGGGGGTCGGTCTCGGCTTCCTCGTCGTTCGAGGGGTCGAGGCCACCGCTGAGAGACTCGGGAGCGGTGGTGACCACGAACTTCTGGAGCTTCTTGGCGTGCGCCTCCAGCTCCTCGTCGGTCTCGCCCTTGAGCAGCTCGGCCAGCTCGTCGGGCAGCTCGAACCGCCGCGCCACGTTGGCCCGAGCGATCGACCGCTCCAGCTCCGCGTTCTGCGCCCTCAGCTCCGCCACAGCCGCCTCGAACTCCTCGACGGTCTTGGCGTTGGCCAGCTTCGTCTCGGCCTCCCGCAACTTGGTGCGGTAGTTGGCCGCCTCGGCGTTGGCCTCGGTGAGCTTCTTGCGCAGCACCTCCGGGGGCAGCTCCTCCTTGCCGGCCTCCGGGGTCTCCGGGGTCTCAGCCGGCGGGGCCTCGGTCTGCTGGACCTCGGTCTGCTGCTCGGTGCTGGTCTCGTCGGTCTCGGGCACTGTTCTCACGCCTCCTGGACGTTCGATTCACGCCGCGCCACCTGGGCGCGGTCTCGTTCTTCCTGGCGGATGAAGCGCCGCCACGCAGAAACAGCCCTCTCGCCGGACAGACCGCTGGTGACCTTGGGCCACAGCTTCTGGTACTTCCGGTTCAGGGCTGTCAGATCAGAGGTGTCGTACTGCGTCTCGGAGTAGATCGGCTCCGCGTAGCAGTGACAGTTGTCGTGGTACCGGTCGCCATCGGCGTAGGTCGCCGACTTGGCGGACTTGTAGACAGCTCCTCGGGAGATCAACATGGCGCACCAGCCACACGGGGTGCCGGTACGCGACAGGCGGACGTAGCCGATGACCCGGCGGTCCCGCTGGGCGACCCTCCAGACGAAGCCCCTGGCCCCGTCCATCGCCACCCGCTCTGCCGCCGCAGCCTGCCGGCTGCCTGCCTTGCGGTGCGCCTCCTCGCGCAGCGCGTCGACCTCCTTGGCCGGCGCATCTGTGTCGATCTTGTGGAGCTTCTTGGTCAGGTTGTCCGGGCCGAGGGCCTGCAGGACGACCCTGGCCTCGACCACAGCCTCGCGCTCCAGGCGCTCCAGCTCGCGGTCCAGGCCGGCGATCGTCTCGACCTCGATGCGGTCGTCGTCGGCTTCCTCGTTCTCGGCTTCCTCGTTCTCGGTGTCGGCCGCCGGCTCCTGCTCTTCGCTGGGCGTCTCTGCGGGCTCGGGGGTGGTCTCGGTAGGCGTCGCCTCCGTAGCGCCCTCCTGGGGCGCTTGGCGGGCCTGCGGCTGGGCCAGCTCCTCGAACTCGCGGCGCAGCATGTCGAGCGTGACGTAGGCCGGCTCGGGCTTGCGGGGGTCGGCAACGGTCCTGCCGGTCCGCAGCGCCCGGACCAGCCGGTAGTAGGCCAGTGCCAGCTCCCGGGACAGACCCCGTCGGGTCATCACCAGGTGAATGGCCTTGGCCATCCAGGCGGCACTCTGCTGCGCGGTCGCCGTGGGCGGGACGCCGGCCCAGAGCTTGATCGCGTCCTCGACGGTCGCGACGCCGATCTGGGTCAGCGCAAGGTGGTAGGCGACCGAAGCCTTCTCAGCCTCGGCCGCCTTCTGCTGTGGCGTCACTCGTTGGCCACCCCCGGGTCAGCGGGGATGTCGGAGCTGGAGCCGGATGCGCGGTACAGGGCGTTCGCGAGCGCCAGCTCGCCGTCCTCCTCCTCGCGGAGGCGTGCCCACTCGTCCATCTCCTGCTTGGTGACGGACGGAACCCGCGACCACAGGCCACGCTTCGGGATCTCCAGCGCCTCGGCCAGCTTGCCGAGCCCGTCCGCGGACTGGGCCAGCGAGCGCATCTCCATGTCGCGCCAGAGCACCTCGCCGGAGTAGTCCTCGGCGGACGAGGTCACGCCCTCCAGCTCGGCGGCCAGGCGGAAGACCCGCTCCCAGCTCTCGCCGAAGCTCTTGCGGAACTCCTCGATCTTGCGCGACAGCGCCGTCTCCGCGGCGAGCAGAGCCTCGGCGGAGAGGTTGGCAATCTGCCCCAACAAGTGATGCGGCGGAGTCTGCGAGATCGCACTGAGGTGGCGGATGCTCATGTCGATCGACTCGATGAAGCCGGTCAGCGGGGTCTCGTCGAGCGAGCTGAACTTCACGTCCGGGTCCTCGGCGAAGAGGAACCGCTTGGCGTTGGCGTTGATCGGGGCCGGCACCGGGCGGCCCTGCTCGTCGCGCACCGGCTCGTAGTCGGTGACCTCGGTCGGGTCGGCCGGGTTGCCGTAGACCGGCTTCATCAGGGCCGGCGGAGCCATGCCGGTGACCGTCCGCACCTTGAACGAGCCGTAGGTCTGGGCGACCAGCAGGTCGAAGACCGTCTGGTTGATGCGGTTCTGCAGCGGGATCATCGGCTCGACGACCCCGACCGTCCGGCCCTCCAGGTCGACCGCGGCGGCGAAGCGAGTGACAGGGCACTCGGACGCGCCGTGCCGCTTGCCGTTGTGGACCTTCACGCTCTTCTCGTCGGCGAGCGACTTGAAGGAGACCTCGTACTCGTTCTTGCCGTCCCACATCCGGGCCTTGCCGGGGTTGTCCTCGGACGCCCACCGCACGACCGTCAGGGCGGCGAACGGGACCATGTCGTTCGCAGGGTCCTCGAACAGGGCGGCGGTCTTCATGGCGCTCAGGCCCTTGGTCCGCGCGCCCTTGCTGGTCCGCTCGGTCAGCGTGAAGGAGTGGCCGTAGGTCAGGGCACCGCGGTGGACCGCGATCTGGCGGGCGTCGAGGCGGGACTGCTGCCAGTGGGTCCACTCGGGCAGCTCGCCGCCTTCTGGCGTTGAAGTCGCGGCGGAGCCGCGACGGAAGCTGTCGACGTAGAGCGCCTGAGCCGGCGTGCCGATCAGCAGGGGCATCCAGTTGGACACCGCCCGCTTGACCAGCAGCCGGTACTCGTCGTCGCTGTTGGCCGGCATGTAGGGGTCGTCGTGACGGCCCTGCACGTAGTCGTCGATGCGCCGCAGGCGCTGCTCGTCGCGGTACAGGATGCCGAGGAGCTGGCGAGCCAGGCCCAGCGGCGTTGTCGTCTCGATCACAATTACACACCCCTACAGGAAGTAGCCGCGTCCGCTCCTTGGCTTGACCTTCTTGCCTCGGGTACGCAGGTCGTGGAGAGCCTCGTGGGCGAGCATCAGTGCGGCGTACAGGTCGACCTTGCGGGGGCTTTCGCGGCTCTCCTTGCCGAAGCTCACCCCGTAGTTGTTCGTGCGACGCCTGGCATTGAGTAGGTGCCTACGCAGGGACAGGTCGCCGTCGTGGCGCAGCTTGCCGTCGAAGATGGTCTGCATCAGCCGCTCGTGTGCGCGGGTCACGCGCTGCAGCGACTGCCGCATGTCCCAACCGATGACTGACTTCTCGCTGGCCTTGACCGCCAGGCCCTCGCCGTAGGTCTCCGACCACTCGGTGATGTAGGACTCCCACAGCGCGACGTCGGCGTAGAAGCCCTTGACCTTGAATGTCCTGAACGCCTCGTGGACCGCGGAGTCGACCGCCACCCGGTCGACCTCCCAGCCCTCGCTGGCAGGGCCGTCTGGCTTTTCCCAGAGGCCAAGCACAAAGGCCACGGAATCCGACACCCGAATGCAGACGAGGCCGGTGGAGTCGTCCGTCTTGCCGCCGTCGAATCCAAGCACAATTTCGTCGCCGGGCTGCAGCGTCGCGCCCTCGACCTCGAGAGGCACCCACTGCTCGGGGCCGTAAAGCGCGTCTTCGTCGGCCACAATTTGGTTGAGCCACATACGGCGCGACCGCGACGCCGAAAGCGTCAGGTCCTGCACCGACTGGATGATCGTCTCGACGTTCAACCAGACCGCGTCGCCGCGAATCTTCGGCAGGACGATCCGAAGCGCCTCCGCGGTCAGCGGGGTCTTCGGGTGCGCCTCGACGCTGTCGTACAGGAAGCCGACGTCGACCGCCCGGCCCTCGACGATCTTGTTGTACGCCTCGCGCATCCGCTCCGCGACGGAGTCCTCGCCAGGCAGGTAAGCGTTGGTGATCGCCAGGTAACGCGAGTCCTTCTTGGTGGCGTTACCGTCGATCGTCTCGTACATCTTGTCGCCGTTGTTGCCCTTGATCCAGTGATGCGTCTCATTGAGCACCACGAATGTCGAGCGGCCACCTTCGAGGGCGCGATACGAGCTGGTGACGGCCTCAAGTCGTTGCCGGCCACCATTTGCGCGGATCAGCTCCGCGCCGGCCTTGATCTTGTAGGTCGTGATGAAGTGGTCGCTCATCAGCGACGGGAACAGCGTCATCGTGTTCCGCGTCTGATCGCGGGAGACCGCGGCGACCTGGACCCACGCCTGCGGATGGGCGATGCCGACCGGCTCGCCGGTCTCCTTGTCCCAGTGGGAGAACCGGGACGGGCCGACCAGCTCGATCAGGCACATCACCGCGACCAGGGGGTCCTTGCCCCAGCCCTTGAGCCGCTGCAGGACGCCCTTGCGGTGGATGAAGCGGCCGTTCTCGTCGACCGCGTACCACCACAACACGAAGCGGAGCTGCTCGTTGGTGAACCGCCAGGGGCCGCCACCCTCGGCGCGTAGGTACTCAGCGCACCAGCCGGCGATCTGCCAGCCGAGGGTCCAGCGGGGGAGGAGCCAGCCGCCGCCCTCCTGCGTCTTCCAGGTGGGCCCGAGGTAGATCGGCTGGAGGAGGTCGATCTCCTCTGGGGTCAGCGTCGGCGAGGCCATCGCTCACCTCCCCTCGGAGGGCTTCCCTCCGTCCTGGGGAGGCTGGCGGAACAGGTCAGGGTCAGGCTTGGTGGCCTTCAGCTCGGCCACCCACTCGACGAGCTGGTGCTCCTCGCGGGTCATCTCGCACCGCGGGCTGCTGCAGTGCCGGGTGTACTTCACTGCGCGACCCCCAGGGCCGCCTTGTAGTCGGCGATGGCGATGACCGAGGCGGGAACCTGCTCTTCCTCGGGCTCGTGCAGCTCGATCCGCACCCGGCGGCGATCCCCCTCGGTGACGAGGAGCCGCTCCATCGCGGAGTAGATCGACTGCAGCATCTGGCCGCTGCGCTTGCCGGAGGACTTGTAGTAGGACAGGTCCTCGCACAGCGAGTAGGCGAACGCCCAGTCGCTGTTCTGGTAGAAGTCCGCCTGGCCGCTGGTCTTCAGCGAGTCCCACAGCTTGCGGGCGATCGGGTGCCAGTTCGGGTCGGCGTGGGGGATGGTGACCTTGCGCAGCTCGCCCCGGGTGATCGGCTCGACGTCGCCGCCCTTGCGCTCCCGCGGCCGAGCGAGGTCATCCTCGCGGTTGGGGATCGGGCCTCGCTTGCCCATGCCGATCACCTCCTCGCTTACAGGTAGAGCCCGGTGCCCTTGTTGTCGATGTCTTGCGCCGGCGGCTCGATCTCCTGCTCGCCGAGGGCCAGCTCCAGCACCCAGCGCCAGAGCACCAGGCGGAGCTGCAGGTTCACCACAGCCGCCACACGATGTGGGGGATGAACCAGACGACGAACGCGACCAGGGCCACGATGAAGGCCAGCGGGCCGGCGCTCTTCCAGCCGCGGTCGGTCCGCAGCCAGACCCGGGTGTTCTCGGAGAGCGTGTCGCCCTCGCGCTTCTTCGCCAGGGCCAGGCCCTCAAGCAGTGCGAAGGAGAGCGCCACCACAAGCAGCCAGCCGGCCCAGATCCGGGCCCAGGTCTTCGTGTACCGGTCCACACAGCTCCTTCGTCGAAGGGAAGTCAGGGCCCCTGCCCAGGGAGAGGAGGCCAGGCAGGGGCCAGGGGGGAGGGGGCGTATCGCCCGCACCTCCCGCGCTCAACGGGGGTAGCGACCCGGAGCGCACATCACAGCAGGCCGGGGTGCTCCTCGGTCCTGCGGAATCGCTTGTCGATCTGGCGACGCTTGGCGGCCAGGGCCGCACCACCCTCGCCGCCGCTCTTCTTCCCGTGGTGCCATTCGCAGATGGCCCTCAGGTTGTCGTCCGAGTGATCATCCCCAGCGCGGATGTGGTCGACCTCGACCGCGGCTTCCTTGCACCGTTCGCCGTAGGTGTTCTTCACCTTGCAGCGGTACCCATCGCGCCTCAGGATGCGGACTCGGATCTTGTCCCAGTCCGGGGGGAGCCGGTCGCGCCGGTCACTGTTCTGCCAGCCTGGCAACCAGCTCCCCCCTCCCTGTAGAGAGAAGGCCCCGGCCGCGTATGCCCGAAGACTGCGGACCCAGGGCCAAGCAGAGGACAGGAGACCCAACCTGCTACCTGGTAGCTGGTCTCCGGTGATGGCCCCGAGAGGGGCCAGACAGCAGGTCAACAGTCGTCGGTTGTTGGCCCCTTCGGGGCCCAACCCGCTGGCTGCGAAGCTGCTTACAGTATTAATACGGTTCGACGGAGACCTTTTGCCGGATGAAGTGACCGGGCTCACAATTACATACATCGGCGAAGGGAAAGGGCCCCCGAAGGGGCCCCAACCAGGAGACCACGGCGGCAGGAGGCTACTCGATCGGCTTCTCACCCAGAGCCTGCTGGAGGTAGAGAACGCACAGCTCGGAGATCCTGACCTGCACCATGTCACCATCGGCGGTCGCCTTCTCGATCTTCCCCTGGAGGTTCTCGATCAGGCGGCGAGCGCGCCGAGACGTGGTCTCGACCCCCGGGTCGACGTCGAGAGTCTTCCTCAGGAGTTCGAGCTGGAACTCGCAGGCAGGGATCATCAGCTTGCGGTCTTCCCTGCGGTACATGGCCAGCTCGTCCTCGGCCTTCAGGATCATGGCGTCGATGTGCTCGACAAGCTGCTCAAGAGTCATGATCAGCAGGTTAGGGTAGACCTACGACAACCAGGCAGCGGCGAACGGATGGGGCCCTTTCGGGCCCGTCCACGGATGTGGACGATGGGGTAGGGTGAGGTCATGGTCGACATGAACAACCCGCAGGAGGTCAGCGCCGCCTTCATGGCGCAGATGCTCGGCACCACGATCTCTGACACCGCGCCGCCCGGCTCGTTCGTCGCCGGCCTCCAGGAGCTGGTCGCCGAGAAGGACGCCGGCAACCTCAGCGACGAGGAGTTTCACCAGCGGCTGATGGACCTCCGGCGCACCCGATGAACGGCGATGACCTGCGCAGACTCCGCGGGGCCGGCGCAGGTCCCCTCGTCAGATCGACCTTGGAAACTGTGGCAGAATCTGAGCTGCTACGACCGAGCGGTGTGAATCACGTAGCGTGAGGGGTCCGCCCCCCTCCCTTGTGGACAGTCGAGAGTGGACAGACCACGTAGGACAGTCGACGTGGGACAGTCCACAACAGACACAGAGCACAGTGGACGATGACACTCATCGATCACCACAGTGGACAGTGACCTAGCCTGCCCACACTGTGGAGTGTGACGCCCATCGATCGCCACCGTGGACGGTCGACAGTGGACAGACCACAGTGGAACATGACAGCCATCGATCCCCCGCGCCTGCCTGGGCAGCTCTACCTAGCGTGATCACTCCGCTACCCTCCGGCTGAAAGCGGCGCCTGCTGTCCACACCGGACAATCAATGCCAGTCGATACCATCGACGTTCCGTCATGATCAAACTACGTTGTGTCGACGTGTGCATATCGGGCAGAATCGGGACAGAGCAGGCACATTTTTGTGACCTGCGTCTCAATCTCGACGACAATTTGCCATCCCTTACCTGTCATGGTTGTGTGTGTGTCGTACCTCCCCCGACGGACGCCGGGCGGACCGGGGCGACAGCCCGGGGGGATGCGTACTTGTGAAGCACGGCGCAACTACACAGAGAACAGATTGGCCGAAACGGTCCGGGCACACGCATGGCGGAGTGCGCATTGTGTGAGGTAGCCCGGTAGGTAGGTCCCCAACGGTGTCACCGTGTTGTTCCCCCGTACGGGGGAGTAGGCGGAGTAGCTGCCAGGCAGTGAAGTCGCACGGAATGATCGGTAAGGAAACCACCTATCGGGTCTCATCGATATACGGGAGTAGCGTCCCGTGAGCGCACATCAAACCCGGGCACAAACAGATTGGCCACCGGGACTGTCCCGGGACCGTGAGTGTTCCCCCGTACGGGGGAGTAGGCGGAGTAGCTGCCCGGGGATGCCCGGCAGTGAAGTCCTCACGGTCCCGGTCGACGCCCGATTACCGGGACTACCCGGGACCGTGAGTGTTCCCCCGTACGGGGGAGTAGGCGGAGTAGCTGCCAGGCAGTGAAGTCCTCACGGTCCCGGGACGTCCCGGGTACGCCCGGCCGGTATGGATACCGGCGAGCGATCGGCAGGGTTCGATTCCCTGGCCGGGCACGCAACATCCATCCCCATCCATTCCCTCACTCTCGGAGGTTTCAATGATCATCGATGTTACGCACGCGGTGTACCTGGCAGCTTTCGTCGCTGCCCGCGCTACCCGGCCGGAGATTGTCGAGGCTTGCAGCAAGCCGGAAGAGATGCCCGTCGATGCCCGGTACTACCTGGCGGAGGATGGCCACAGTGGATACGGCATCACGCCGGACGGGGACGTGATCGGCGTATTCAGCACCGTCAAGGGGCGCGGTGACCTGCTGGTGACGTCGGCGATTGCGGCCGGCGGGGTGACCCTCGACTGTTTCGACGGGTACCTGCCGACCCTGTACGCCCGGCACGGATTCCGTGAGACCGGCCGCGTGCCGAACTACACCCCGGGGAAGCCGGACGTGGTTTTCATGGCGCGTGTGTGAACTGTAGCGCCCGGCCTGGCAGGGACAGCGTCGGCTCACGACCGACCGGGCGCACCAAATCTCCCATCCATCCCCATCCATGAGAGGACTCATCATGACCGAGACCACCACCGCCATCGATATCTCCGTCTGGTCGCAGACCGATTGGCAGAACGGCGTCACTCAGTTCTGCGCCAGCCGGGGCGACGAGATCATCGCGCGGTCCGGCTGGTACCCGGCCCCGGCCGATGCCTGGCAGGCACTGGGCAAGCAGCTCGGCTGGCTGTGACATGTAGCGCCCGGCCCGGCAGGGACGGCGTCGGCTCACGACCGACCGGGCGCACCACCACTCCCCAATCACACCCCTCAATGAAAGGACTCACCATGTCCCGTCGCAAGATCCTCACCCACGACCAGCGGCTGCGGCACAACGGCGTCGGCGGCACCCGCGCGGTGGCCGACCAGATCTGCCGGGTGTACGACCGGACCACGCCCGCCATGAAAGAGGACGGCGCGCTGTGGTACCCGCGCGCTCTGGACATCGCGCGGGACCTGGCGGAGGTGACCGACTACAGCGTCGAGCACGTCGCCGCCGCCATCGCGCACCTGTCGCCGCAGCTCATGTGGACGCCTAACGTGGTGGCCGCTACCACCCTGGTCACGACCGGCCGCGCGCCGCACGCGGTGATGGGGCGGAGTGTGGAGAATGCCCGCGCTGCGCTGGCCAGTGACACGCCGCTCGCGACGTTCGGCGAGGGCAGCCCGAAAACCCGGCGCTTCGCCGCCAACATCCTCGGCGACCGCGAAGTGGTGACCATCGATGTGCACGCCGTGCGCGTGGCGCTCGACAACCGCGAGGACTGCAAGCTGCTGCTCGACCGGGTCGGCATGTACGAAGCGCTGGAGTACGCCTACCAGACCGCCGCGCGCCGGCTCGGGATCTGCCCGGTGACCCTGCAGGCCACCACCTGGATCTGGCAGCGCAAGGGTCGCAAGGACTGACCCGGTGTGCAATGTAGCCCCCGGCCCGGCCTGGACGGCGTCGGCTCACGACCGACCGGGGGCACCACTCCTCCCACTGACAACCCTCGATGAAAGGACCGACATGCGTACGTGCAAGGGCTGCCGCAAGACCACCACCGACTTC
Source organism: Micromonospora sp. A200 (assembly GCF_029893845.1). NCBI lineage: Bacteria > Bacillati > Actinomycetota > Actinomycetes > Micromonosporales > Micromonosporaceae > Micromonospora > Micromonospora sp. A200. Next base: position 86,632 of record NZ_JARXXY010000009.1, read on the forward strand.
CTGGCCAGCTTCTTCGGCGACGGTCGATGGCTGAACTTCTGCCGCGAGCGCGGCTGCGCCGACCGGTGGCTGTCCGCCACCGCCCGCTGACCCTGACCTACCGACCCGAGAGGACATCGATGAGCACCACCAAGTGGGACCTGATCAGCGACGCCGACCGCGACGCGCTGGACCGTACGCCCTTCACCCGGTGGGACGGGACGCCGGGGGAGTGCTCCGGCTGCGGCGAGGAGCTGCCGACTGAGGGTGCCTTCGCCCGGCACTTCCTGCTCTACAACCGCGTGCACCTGAACCTCGGCTACTGCCCGCGCAAGGGGCCCGGCAACGCCCGCTTCTGACACCACCGCCCCGGGCCCGGCCTGGACGGCGTCGGCTCACGACCGACCCGGGGCACGCACGACCCCCATCCATCAGCACCGATCTCGAGGAGACATTCATGACCGTCGGCACCCCGACTCGCCTGTTCGCCGGCTACGGCGACTACTGCTCGCAGCCCGCGCAGTGGACCGTCGACCACGTCACCGACGGCAACCCTGCCCGGGACTACTACCTGGTGACCGTGACCAGCGAGACGCTGCACACCCGGTCGTCGCAGGTGTTCGGCAGCACGCACGACGTCAAGGTGGCCGCCGCCTGGCTGGTCGGGCACGGGGTGTCGCCCCGGTGCTGCGACTACTGCGACAACCCCGCCGCGTACCGGTCGCTGGACGCCACCGACGAGGTGCTCTGCCGGGCGTGCCTGTGGGAGCAGGCGATCGGCCGCCCGTCGGACTCGGCCCGACCCCTGACCGACCCGCAGCGGGTGCGACTGATGGTCGCCGAGCTGACCCGACGCTGACCCTGACCTGCGCGGTCGACCGGACCGCCGCCTGACCTGACCCCATCCTTTAACCCGACGCGAGGAGAGACGACCGTGATCAAGATCAATGGCTTCGAGGTGCACGCCGTGCTGCCCCACCTGTACGCCGGGGGTGTCGACGGCTACGTGATCGCCGCCCTGCACCCCGAGAGGGGGGAGGCGGTGACCGCCAACGTGCGGACGCTGGGCGACACCACCTGGTCGAACGGCAACTACTTCACCGCCGGCACGCCGCAGGCCAACCTGCAGCGGGCTGTGCGCAACCTGCCCCGCCGCGCCAGCCTCACCACGGAGCAGCTCCTGGCCGACGTAGAGGAGAACTGACATGCCCAACGAGATGGACCTGCCCACCACCGACGACGGCCACGTCTACCTGGCCGGCAGCAGGAAGAACCTGGGCGAGTACGTCCTGGCCGTGACCGACTCCGAGGGGCGCGAGTCCGAGGTCAAGCTGCTGCCCGTCGACCTGCTCCGCCTGATCCACGCCTCGTCTCGGCTGCTGGCCGAGGCTGCCTGACCTACCCACCCCGACCCGAGGAGGACCCACCCAATGAACAACATCATGGCCGCCCTGCTGGCTGAGACCGACGCCGACCGCGACGCCGCCCTGAATCGCGAGGTGCTGCGGCAGGCCGTGGCGCGGAACATGTTCTGCTCCGCGTCCCGCCGGGTGCTGGATGTCCGTACCGCCGTCTACGTGAGCGCGACGACCGCCGGCCGGGTGGCTGCGGTGGTGCTCGACGGTGAGGTGTACGACCGCATCCGCCCGGACATCGAGGTGCTCGCCCTGGCCAAGGGTTCGACGCTGGAGATCATCGATGGAAGGACGCTGTCGTGATCTACGACATCGAGGTGGACGTGGCGGTCGCCCGGCCGCCGACCCCCGCCAACACCCGGACCATCCACCTGCGCATCGCGGTGGAGGGGGAGCCCGGGTTCACCGCCGACAACGAGGCGCTGCTGACCGCCGCCCTGATGGCGTACGGCAGCCGGACGGTGGCCATGCCGCTGGCGACGCGCATCGTCGGCCTGACTCTCTGACCCGCTGTGACATTGGGCGCTGGCCGGTGGACCGGTCGCCGGCCAGCGCATCCCCCGACCCGACACCACACCACACACAGGAGGCATCGTGACCATGACCAAGACCCGCACCCGCAGCGCCGAGCGCATCGAGTTCCTCGACGGCCTGCTCGTCACCGCCATCGAGAACTACGGCTACGGCTGGTTCCTCGTGCACGAGTACGAGGGGGAGGGTGCCGACGCCTACGCGGTGATCGAGCCGGAGGACGAGCCGGGCACCAAGCACCGGGTCGACATCGACACGATGGCCAAGGGCCTGGGCGTGATCCGCCGGGCGGTGATGCGGGAGACCGAGCGCGACGGCGAGGTGCTGCACAACGCCGAGACGGGGGAGCGGCTGTACATGGGCCGGGCCCTGCGCAAGGACATCCTCGACGCCGACCGCACCAACGGTGACGAGGGAGACATCGACGTGGTCGGTGCGCTCGCCGTCCTGGAGTGCGCCCTCTTCGGCCAGGTGGTGTACGCCTGATGGCCGCCGCCGTCGAGGTCGTCGCCTTCGACGACGCCGTCCACGTCTACGAGCCGGGCGACCCGGCCGCCGTGATTGTCGAGACCGCCGCGCTGGCCGCCCAGGTCGACGTGCTGCGGACCACCCTCACCGCCGAACAGTGGGCCCGCGTCCAGGTGACGCCGGCCGTGCAGCAGTACCCCATCCACGACCACCGGGCCTGACGGCCCAGCCTGCGGCCCGACCTGGGCGGCGACGGTTCACGACCGACCGCAGGCACCAGTACTCCCGACCAACCCATCCCTCAACCACGAGGAGCTGCACCATCTCCAACATCCCCGCCGACAAGATGCTCGACCGCATCCGCAAGATGCTGACCCTGGCCGAGAACCCGGCCGCCACGCCGGCCGAGGCCGAGGCGTTCACCGCCAAGGCGACCGAGCTGATGGCGCAGTACGGGATCACCCGGGCCATGCTCGCCTCCGCGGACCCGACCACCGACGTGATCGGCGACAAGATCGTGGTGATCGAGGGGGCGTACGCCCTGGACAAGCAGCGCCTGCTCGACTCGGTGGCCCAGGCCCTGGGTGCCAAGTGCGTGCTGCGCACCCGGTACCCGAACGGCAAGCGCCAGTACCAGGTGCACCTGTTCGCCTACGGCAGCGACCTGGAGCGCATCGAGATGCTGTACACCAGCCTGCTGGTGCAGATGGCCAACGGCCTGGCGCAGGCCGAGGCCCCGCCGACGTGGTGGGAGAGCACCGTCGCCTTCCGCAAGTCCTGGATCGAGGGCTTCCGCGTCGCGATCTACCAGCGCCTGACCGAGGCCGAGAAGCGGGCCAAGCAGCAGGCCGAGCAGGTCGCCCAGCCGGGCGGCCCGTCCGTTGCGCTGGTCCTCGCCGACCGGGCCACGCTGGTCAAGGCGCAGCGTGACCAGGCGTACGGCAAGCTCGGGCAGGCCCGGCAGCGCAGCTTCAAGGGATCGGGGGCTGCCGCCGGCTACCGAGCCGGCCAGCGTGCCGACCTGGGTGGCAGCCGCCTGGGCGGCAGGGGTCGGCCGGCGCTCGCCCGCTGACCCAGCACGCAGGGGGAGGGGGTGCGCGGATGTCGGAGCCCCCTCCCCGGGACGTGTAATGTAGAGCAGGACAGGGGGGAACAAGAGCACAGAGAGGAGGTCCGCCGGGTGGCCAAGTGCACGGTGGAGAGCAGCCAGGGCAAGGGCTGCAGGAACGACGCCCTCAAGCCGGGCGGCATCTGCGGGGGACACACGAGCCGGCTGCGCCGGCACGGTGACGTCCTCGCCGACGTCCCGCTGCGCCACTACACCAAGCCCGAGTCGAAGCGCCTGCCGACCTTCGTCGAGGGTGACACCGAGGAGGAGCGGTTCTGGAACCGGGTCGACCGGACCGGCGACTGCTGGATCTGGACCGGGGCCGACGTCAAGGGGCAGGGGATCGCCACCCTCTACGGCGTCGCCTGGACCGCCACCCGCACCGCCTGGACCCTGACCTACGGCAGGCCGGAGGCCAACCAGAAGGTGGTGTCGTGCAGCTCGGCCAAGCTGTGCGTGCGCCCCGACCACCTGAGCCTGAAGACGATGGCCAAGCCGCAGCGCACGATCGCTGACCGCAGCCGCCGCCGGCACGGGCTGGCCGCATGAGGTGCTGGCCGGGTGATCGGGTGCTGGTGACAGGCGACGAGGCGTGCCTCGACCACGAGCTGGAGCCGGGCAGCTCCGGCATCGTGATCGGGCAGGGCTACCGCCCCGACGTGTGGCTGGTGCAGCCGGACGCCGGCCCCAGCAGGCTGCGGGCGGTGCACGAGGACGACATGGCACCGAGTGTGCCGTGCCGGGCCGGCGAGACCGAGACGCTGATGTCCGTGGACGGCGTGGTGCGGCAGGTGGCCGCCAGCGGGGGCGCGAAGGACGCCAAGCCGCAGCGGTACGACCAGATCCCGACGCTGACCCTGCGCCAGCTCGCCGAGCGGTACGGCTACGGCAACGCCAAGTACCCCGTCGAGCCGGGGGACCTGGACAACTGGCGCAAGGGGTACCCGTACTCGCTCAGCTACGCCGCCCTGCAGCGCCACCTCAACGCCTTCTGGTCGGGGGAAGACCTCGACCCGGAGACCGGCCAGCCGCACCTGGTCGCCGCCGCCTGGCACTGCTTCACGCTGAACGAGTGGAACCACAAGCCCGAGCTGAGCAAGCAGTTCGACGACCGGCAAGACACCCGCTGACCCCAATTGCACACCGCTGACCTGCGTGTGTAATGTAACCGGCGAACCAAGAGAGAGGCACGACCTACCAGTGAGCACCATCAAGATCACCGACGAGAAGTACACCGTCGAGGACGAGGCCGGTCTGAACGCCCTGCCGATCGGCACCCAGCTCAAGGACATCGAGGGCGACGTCTACCTCAAGCTGGAGGACGGCAGCTTCGAGGCCGACAGCTTCACCATGTCGTCCTGGGCGCTGGAGTCCTACCTGCCCGGCGAGATCCTCAACCCCGAGATCCTGACCACGTACGAGGTGGGCGACATCGTCGAGGTGACCACCACCCACTTCCTCGGTGGGCAGATCCTCCCCGGCCAGCGGGGCACCATCGACGAGATCCACGGCCCGGTGCTGCGGGTGAAGTTCGACGACGGCCTGGTCTTCCCGTTCGCGGGGGACGAGGTCCGCCTGATCCAGCGCCCCGCCAAGCAGGAGGAGGCGGACCCGGTGGCCGCCTTCACCGAAGCCCTGGAGCACTGGGCCAAGCAGCTCGCCGACGTCTACGCCATCCCGCAGATGTTCATCGCCGGCCGGACGCTGCAGGTCGGCGACCGGGTGCGGGTGAACGGCACGTCCAACTACACCAGCCCCGAGCTGCGTGAGGGTGCGGTCGGCCGGATCGTGAACAAGCGCAGCCACCCGCTCGACCAGCGGTTCGAGGTCGAGCTGGAGACCGAGGACGCCTTCGCCGGCTCCCAGCCGTGGGCGTACGAGCCGGAGCACCTCGACAAGATCGACGACGACATCGTCGCCTCGGTCGCCCAGCTCCGGGCCCTGCCCGACGGCAGCGTCGTGGTCCGCGTCGAGCCCCGCCTGGGCAACCGCGACGTCCGGGTCAAGGTCAACGACATCTGGCGGGTGCCCGGCGAGGAGGGCCGGTTCAACTACTCGACCGAGTACCTGGCGGGCAACGCGAAGCTGCGGCTGGTCTACACGCCGGCCTGACTGTGAATTGTAGAGCGACCGACGAGAGAGAGGAGGCACCTGAATGAGGATCACCCCGCGCAAGGACGAGGTGGCGGCAGTCGTCGCCATCTTGGAGAGCGACCAGTACAACAGCGCCGACGCGATGGCCAAGGCAGTCATCAAGGAGGTCGCCGAGCTGCTGGACATGCGCGACTGGGTGGCCCTGACACACCGCTTCGGCGACGGCCAGCTCGGCATCAACTGGGGGCCCTTCGCCTCCGAGAGCGAGGCGCTGAAGCTCGCCGGCAAGGTCGGCATCAACGGCAAGTTCGGGACGGTCAAGCTGCACAGCCCCGGCCTGCTCCTGGCCAACACCGTCGGGGCCAAGCGCCCCACCAAGGACTTCTGCACCGACATCCGCTGCATGCACGCCGCCTGGGTCCACAGCGCGGTCGGCAACAGCCGCGGAGCCTGCGTCCTGGAGTCCTGCCCCTGCGACGAGATGAAGAAGTGAGGAGGCAACACCCATGAAGACCGTCGACCACGTCTGGTGCACCGCCTGCAATAAGCGCGGGTTCTTCGACCAGCACGACGCCGACAAGGCACTCGGCCGAGCCAAGGCCAAGCGCAACCGGACCGCCGCCAAGTACGGCACCCGCCGGGGGATGGCTCGGGAGAACCGCTACTACGACTGCCCGCAGGGTCTGTACCACCTGACCGGGATGAGCCGGAGGTACGTCAAGTGATCACCTACCGCAACGACGTGACCATCCTGCTGGACGACAGCATGGGCAACGACGCCAAGGTCATCCGCATGGCCAAGGCCAGCATCAAGAAGACCGGCGGCGACATGAACGAGGCCGCCCGCCAGGGCTTCATCGACTTCCTGCTCAGGGAGCGGCACGGCGTCCCGTTCGAGCACTGCGCCATCACCTTCTACTTCGAGCTGCCGATCTTCGTGATGCGCCAGCTCGCCAAGCACCGGATCTCCTCGATCAGCGAGGCGTCCGGCCGGTACGTCGAGCTGGAGCCGGTGTTCTACCTGCCCAACGAGGACCGCAACCTCGTGCAGGTCGGCAAGGCCGGCGCGTACCAGTTCGAGGCCGGCACGCCCCGCCAGCACGGCCAGACGCAGGCCGCGATCCGACTCAGCGCCCGCGACCAGTTCCGCCGGTACCGGGAGCTGCTCGATGCCGGCGTCGCCCGCGAGATCGCCCGCTCGGTGCTGCCGGTGAGCCTCTACACCTCGGGCTACATCACGGTGAACCTGCGCAGCCTGATGAACCTGCTCTCCCTGCGCACGGCCAAGGACAACGCCACCATCAAGGGCCACCCGCAGCACGAGATCGAGCTGATGGCCGAGGGCATGGAGCGGATCTTCGCCGAGGAGTTCCCGCAGGTCCACGCCGCCTTCGAGAAGCACGGTCGTGTCGCCCCGTAAGCACCGCCCCGCCCCCTCCGCAACAACCCCAGCAAGGAGCACCACCCCAGTGATCTGCCAGAACGACCCCGAGCTGTTCTTCGACCCGGCCCGGGAAGACGAGGCGAAGGACGCCTGCTCCTTCTGCCCCCTGATGGAGCAGTGCAAGATCCTCGGCGAGGCCGAGGAGTACGGCGTGTGGGGCGGCATCGGCCCCGTCGAGCGGGCGCTGGCTCGCTTCCGCAAGGCCGGCGACAAGACCGAGGCGCGGCAGAACGCCTTCGACGTCCTCGTCGAGGTGCTCGCCGACCGAGGGATCACCGGCATCCTCGGCATCGCCAAGGCCACCGGCCTGCGGTACACCGTGGTCGCCCAGCGGATGGGCGTGGACGTCGAGGACCCGCGGGGCAGCCAGGTGGTGAACCTGCGCGCCTCCGGCATGAGTACCCGAGCCGTCGCCCGCCAGCTCGGCATCGGTGAGAGCACCGTCCGCGACATCGAGAAGCGCGTCCGCCAGGCTGCGGCCTGAGAGAGGAGTCGACAGTGATCGTTCAACCCGCCAGCCTTGAGGACATCCTGGTCGTCGGCTGGCTGCAAGAGGGCCCGCAGTACCGACAGTTCCAGCCCAACCAGGTGTTCAGCTCCAACGCCGTCGACCGCCTGCGTGGCCGGCGCTTCCGCCGGGCCTTCTTCACCCAGTCGGCCACCGCCCTGCCCCGCTCGGGCCGGTTCTTCGAGTACCTCCACCAGGTCGCCAGCCGGTACGGCGGCGAGGTGCGGCCGATCGAGGACTACGACCAGTGCATGCTGGCCGACGAGGTGGACCGGTACCTGCGCGAGCAGCTCGACTTGCTCGACGGTGGTGTGTGATTGTGAGCATGGTCAAGAGCCTGCTGACCTACCTGGCCGCCACCGTCGGCGCGCTGATCCTCGGGGCCGCCGCCCTGGCGCTGTCGCTCTACGTCGCCCTGGAGTACGGGGCGTAGGTCAGGCCGCTTCCTCCAGCCGGACCCCGTCCGGCGGGTAGTGCGCCTTCCCCCCGTGCACGTACGCCGCCTCAGGCACCACCCGGCGGGTGTGCCTGCCCTCGAACCAGATCTCGCCGCGCCGCTTCCCGCCGGCCGCAGCCCTGGCTCGCAGGTACACCCGCTGCGGGGTGACCAGCTCGATGTTGACCGGCACCGCGGTTCGTTCGGGCCCTACCCAGATCGCCCGGTCGCCAGCCCAGAGCACCCACTGCCGGCTCTGCGGATCGTACTCAGCCATCCCCTACCCCTACGTATCAACACCGACCCCTGCATTTCTACCCAACTCGGGCATCGATTGCCCACCCCTACGCCACACCACCGTGAACGGAACAGCCCCGAGGCTGGCTCACCGCAGGGTGGCCAGTCTCGGGGCTTTCGTCGTTCACCCCCCCTCAGCAAGGAGCAGTGCGCAGCGTGGTCAACGTCCTGACCGAAGACCTGTTCGACCCCGTCGTGGACGCCGAGATCGAGACCTGGGTGGCCGCCCACCTGGCGGCCTCGCCGGAGTGGGACGAGGAGCGGTGGGCGGCCCTGGGGGAACTTCTCGGCGTCGAGTTCACCGCCAGATCGGCTTGAGCCGGTGGGGGTCCGGCCTCTTGGACCCCTTCTGCCCCGGCTGCACCTGGATCGCGGCGAACACATCGAACAAGATCCTTCGGCGCTGCGCGAGATCGTATTCGCCAGTGCGCCACTTGCGGATGATGTCGGCCGGTTCTTCGGAGCCGGCCGCATTTTCCATTTCCCACCGGGCACGCTCGGTGCGCAGCTTCTTCACCTCAGCCGACAGGCCAGGGGACAGGCGGTAGAACTGCTCGTCATCGACTTCGCCCGCCATCCACCGCTTCTCCAGGCCAGCGAGCCGGTCCGCCAGGTTCTTGAGGGTCGACTCCAGCGGCCAGGCCAGCTCGGGCTTGCGGTAGGTGATCTGCGCCTGCCCGAGCTTGGCCAGTAGCAGGCGCATGATCTGGCGGTCCACCATCGGCCCGGCGATCGAGTTCTTGTTGCAGCCGCCACACCTGTAGGTGTACGGGCTCCGGGCCGACTTCGTCGGGCTCCCGTTGAGCGAGCCGTTGCAGATCCGAGTCTCGCCGTCGCGCTCGATCCTGTTCATGCACTTCAGCAACTGCGAGGCCAGGTACTTCACGGTCTTCGGCTTGCCCGTGACGCGCGGGGCTCCGGGCCCCCGATGCAGGTACGTGCTGCCCGCGCCGAACGTGGCACAGACCGCCTCCCATTCAGCCGGCGTCACGATCGTCTCCCACTTGCCGACGATCGGTGCGTCGTTCTCGTCCAGCGCGAGCGTGCCGCGATTGGCCCGGTAGCCGCACACGCGAGGGGCGGTCATCATCTGGGACAGCGTCGTGGGAACGATCGTTCCGCCCTTGCTGCCCTTCAAGCCGCGCCGCTCCGCTTCCGCGCACAGCGTCGGCAGTGCCTTGCCCTTGATCCGTTCGCGGATGGCCCAGGCCAGGAAGTCGGACTCTGCCTTGCGCAGCGTCATCTTGTCCTCCTCCCAGCCGAAGGGCCGCGGGCCACTGTGCGGCAGCCCGTCGAGGATGAGGTCTTGATGCCAGTCGCGGATGCGCCGCTTCTTCTTCATCGACTCGGCCCGGTTCAGGACGGCCATGATCCCCGACTTGATGACCTCGCCCTCGTCGGTGAGGTCCATCGAGCCCGATGGTGTCCAGAGCATTCGGCCAGGCCGGGCGTGGAGAGCGTCAACGAACCTCTCCCAGGCCACGCTGGTCCGCTGGACCCGGTCCTGGTCGACGGCGATGATCCCGTCCAGCCGGTAGCCGGTCTTGGTCCTGCCCGCACGGAGGTCCCGCAGCATCGCCTCGAAGTCCGGGCGGACGAGGTCGTCCGACGACGCGGTCAGGTCGTTGTCGGTGTAGCGATGCACGATGATCAGCCCGTGCCGGGCGGCGTTCTTGTCGTTGCGCCGATGCTGGTTCGCCACGCCCTTGCCGGCCGCCCAGGCGGACGCCTTGGCCTTCTTCGTGTTGTTCTTGCGCCAGTCGTCGGAGATCCGAGAGTAGGCACCTACGAGGACGGCGTCCGGGTGGTCCGCCAGCAGGTCGGCGAACGGCAGCAGCCCGGGAGGGGTGCCCCGCAGCTCAAGGTCATTCGGTCCCGACTCTTCGGGCAGTGACGCGCTCACTTCACTCCTCCTGTGGCAGGATCGGCCACATGAACCGACTGGCAAGCTCCCAGTCGCCCTACCTACTCCAGCACGCCACCAATCCTGTGGACTGGTGGCCGTGGGGAGAGGAGGCGATGGCAGAGGCTAAGAGGCGGGACGTTCCCCTACTGATTTCAGTTGGGTATTCGTCCTGCCACTTATGCTTCTGCTAGTCTACTGGTGTCACGTGATGGCCCACGAGTCGTTCGAGAACGAGCAGGTCGGCGCGCTGGTCAACGACGACTTCGTGGCGATCAAGGTGGACCGGGAGGAGCGGCCGGACGTCGACGCGGTCTACATGACCGCCACCCAGGCGATGACCGGGCAGGGCGGCTGGCCGATGACGGTCTTCGCCACCCCCGACGGCACCCCGTTCTTCTGCGGCACGTACTTCCCCCGGGCGAACTTCGTCCGGCTGCTGGAGTCGGTCGCCACGGCGTGGCGCGACCAGCGTGAGGCGGTGCTGCGCCAGGGCGCCGCCGTGGTCGAGGCGATCGGCGGCGCCCAGGCCGTCGGCGGCCCGACCGCCCCGCTCACCGCCGAGCTGCTGGACTCCGCCGCCGACCAGCTCTCCCGCGAGTACGACGCGACGAACGGCGGCTTCGGCGGGGCGCCGAAGTTCCCGCCGCACATGAACCTGCTCTTCCTGCTCCGGCACCACCAGCGCACCGGCTCGGCGCGCAGCCTGGAGATCGCCCGGCACACCGCCGAGGCGATGGCCCGGGGCGGCATCCACGACCAGCTCGCCGGCGGCTTCGCCCGCTATTCCGTGGACGCGCACTGGACCGTGCCGCACTTCGAGAAGATGCTCTACGACAACGCCCTGCTGCTGCGGTGCTACGCCCAGCTCTGGCGGCTCACCGGTGACCGGATGGCCCGGCGGGTGGCCCGGGACACCGCCCGGTTCCTCGCCGACGAGCTGCACCGGGCGGGGGAGGGCTTCGCCTCCGCGCTGGACGCCGACACCGAGGGCGTCGAGGGGTTGACCTACGCCTGGACCCCGGCCCAGCTCGTCGAGGCGCTCGGCGAGGAGGACGGCCGCTGGGCAGCCGACCTCTTCGAGGTGACCGAAAAGGGCACCTTCGAGCACGGCACGAGCGTGCTGCGGCTGGCCCGGGACGTCGACGACGCCGACCCGGAGATTCGGGCCCGCTGGCGGGACGTCGTCGGTCGGCTGCTCGTCGCCCGGGACACCCGCCCGCAACCGGCCCGCGACGACAAGGTGGTGGCCGCCTGGAACGGCCTGGCGATCACCGCGATCGCCGAGTTCCTCCGGGTCGCCGCCCTCTACGCCTCGCCCGACGACGAGGACGCCAACCTGATGGAAGGCGTCACCACCGTCGCGGATGGCGCGATGCGCGACGCCGCCGAGCACCTGGCCGCCGTGCACATCGTTGACGGGCGGCTGCGCCGGGCGTCCCGGGACAAGGTGGTCGGCGAGCCGGCCGGCGTGTTGGAGGACTACGGCTGCGTGGCCGAGGCGTTCTGCGCGATGCACCAGCTCACCGGCGAGGGGCGCTGGCTGGAGCTGGCCGGCGGGCTGCTCGACGTGGCCCTGGCCCGGTTCGCCGCCCCGGGCGGCGGCTTCTACGACACCGCCGACGACGCCGAGCAGCTGGTCGCCCGGCCGGCCGACCCGACCGACAACGCCACCCCGTCGGGGCGCTCGGCGATCGTGGCGGCGCTGGTGGCGTACGCGGCGCTGACCGGGGAGAACCGCTACCGGGAGGCCGCCGAGGCGGCGCTGGCCACCGTCGCGCCTATCGTCGGGCGGCACGCCCGCTTCACCGGCTACGCGGCGACGATGGGGGAGGCGCTGCTCTCCGGGCCGTACGAGATCGCGGTGGCGACCGACGACGCGGTGGGTGACCCGCTGGTGGCCGCCGCCGTGCGGCACGCCCCGCCCGGCGCGGTCGTGGTGGCCGGCCGGCCCGACCAGCCGGGGGTGCCGCTGCTCGCGGACCGGCCGCTGATCGACGGGCGGCCCACCGCGTACGTCTGCCGGGGTTTCGTCTGCCAGCGGCCGGTGACCTCGGTCGACGACCTGGTCGCCCAGCTCGGCTGACGCCCGGAGTTGATCCGGCGGGCCGGCGCCCCTCGCCGCGGTGATCGCCGGCGGCCCGGATAGGCTGGCGGCGCTATGGATTCCCGTACCGGTCTGCCCGTCGTCGGCATGGTGGGCGGAGGCCAGCTGGCCCGGATGACCCACCAGGCCGCCATCGCCCTCGGCCAGTCACTGCGCGTGCTGGCGCTCGCCCCGGACGACGGCGCCGCCCTGGTCGCCTCCGACGTCCAGTACGGCGACCACACCGACCTCTCCGCGCTGCGCACCTTCGCCAAGGGCTGCGACGTGGTCACCTTCGACCACGAGCACGTGCCCACCGAGCACATCCGCGCCCTCGCCGCCGAGGGCGTGAAGCTCTTCCCGCCCGCCGACGCGCTGCTCCACGCCCAGGACAAGCGGATCATGCGGGAGCGCCTCGATGCGCTGGGCGCTCCGAACCCGGCCTGGCGGCCGGTCGCCGAGCCCGCCGACCTGGTCGCCTTCGGCGAGGAGAACGGCTGGCCGGTGGTGCTGAAGGCCGCCCGCGGCGGCTACGACGGCCGGGGCGTCTGGATGGTCGACGACCCGACCGGGGCCGCCGAGCTGGCCGCGACGCTGCTCGCCGGCGGCACCTCGCTGATCGTCGAGGATCGGGTGGCGCTGCGTCGGGAGCTGGCCGTGCAGGTGGCTCGCTCGCCGTTCGGGCAGGTCGCCGCGTACCCGGTGGTGGAGACCGTGCAGCGGGACGGGATCTGCGTCGAGGTGCTCGCCCCCGCGCCCGACCTGCCGGAGGAGCTCGCGCTCGCCGCCCAGCAGCTCGCCATCGACCTGGCCACCGCGCTCGGCGTGGTCGGCCTGCTGGCGGTGGAGCTGTTCCAGACCGACGCCGGCCTGGTCGTCAACGAGCTGGCCATGCGGCCGCACAACTCGGGGCACTGGACCATCGAGGGCGCCCGCACCTCGCAGTTCGAGCAGCACCTGCGGGCCGTGCTCGACTACCCGATGGGGGACACCTCGCTGACCGCCCCGGTGGTGGTGATGGCGAACGTGCTCGGCGGCGAGCCGGGCGGCATCTCCATCGACGAGCGGCTGCACCACCTCTTCGCCGCCGAGCCGGGCGCCAAGGTCCACCTGTACGGCAAGCAGGTGCGGCCGGGCCGCAAGATCGGGCACGTCACGGTGCTCGGCAACGACCTGGACAATGTACGGGCGCGGGCCGCGCGGGCCGCCCGTTGGCTGCGCGAGGGACAGTGAGCGCGAGGAGTGAGCTTGCGAGCCCCGCAGCCGCGAACGAAGGGAAGCCGCGTGTGAGCACCGTCGGGCTGATCATGGGCAGCGACTCGGACTGGCCGGTCATGAAGGCCGCCGCCGAGGCGCTGGACGAGTTCGGGGTCCCCTACGAGGTGGGCGTCGTCTCCGCCCACCGCACCCCGGTGAAGATGATCGAGTACGGCCGCTCCGCCGCCGATCGTGGCGTCAAGGTGATCATCGCCGGGGCGGGCGGCGCGGCCCACCTGCCCGGCATGGTCGCCTCGGTGACCCCGTTGCCGGTGATCGGCGTGCCGGTGCCGCTGAAGTACCTCGACGGGATGGACTCCCTGCTCTCCATCGTGCAGATGCCGGCCGGGGTGCCGGTGGCCACCGTGTCGATCGGCAACGCCCGCAACGCGGGCCTGCTCGCCGTCCGCATCCTGGCCGCCTCGGACCCGGCGCTGCTGAAGCGGATGACCGCCTTCCAGGCCAGCCTGGAGGAGATGGTGGCCGAGAAGGACGCCGCCCTCCGCGCCTCCCTCGGCTGACCCCTCCACCCGACGACGTCGCTCACCGTCGGTGATCCCAGGGGCCGGAGTTGGCGTCACCGCTGGTAGTGGCGACCCCTGATCACGTCGGGGATCGACCGCGCCGCCCGGCGCCGCCCGGCGAGCGACCCCGGTATGACCCCGGCCGCGACGAGGCCCCCCCGCACCGGCCTGAGCAAGCAGTTCGTGATCCGACCCCCGGCACGCTCTGCGCAACACGGCACTCACGCCACAGGGACCCTCCGATTTATCTCATGCCGCGCAGCGCGGTCTGCAACCGCTCCTGGGCGCGGCGGCGGCGCTCGTTGCTCGCGCCCAGCACCAGCAGCACCACGCCGACCGGGATCAGCACCAGCCACGGGCCGAGGCTGAACAGCGCGTGCACCGCGGCGATCGCCGTCACCGTGGCGCCGACGATCACCGGTGCCTGCTGCCGGCTCGTGGTGCCGAAGATCAGCACCGCCACCGCGCCGAGCAGCAGCAGCACCTGCCGCAGCATGCTGGACTCGGTCGCCAGCACGATCGCCAGGGTCGGCACGAACGCGGTGACCAGCGCCGGCCCGTACGCCACCCAGCTCGACAGGTCCGGCCGGTGCCGCAGCTCCAGCACCCCCACCAGCAGGGCGAGCGCCGCGAACGGCAGGGTGTACGCCTCCGGCAGCGCCACGGCGGCGACCCGCATCAGGATCCACCAGGCGGTGATCTCGCAGGCGACCACCGCCCAGAACAGGATCTGCCGTTCCAGCGGGCGGCGCCCCGGCCGGCTCGCGGCGATCCCGAGCACGGCACCCCAGGCGGCCAGCAGGGCGGCGATGTGTCGGGGCGAGTCGTAGGCCAGCGCCAGGGCGATCAGCGCGGCCGCGTATCCGGTCCACTCCACGGTGGCCGCCTCGGGCTGCGCCTCCGGGCGGCGCAGCCTCGGCAGGGTCGCCGCGAACACCTGCAACGCCGCGCCGACCGCCAGCACCCCGAACGCCGACCAGACGGCGGCGAGCCCGGCGACCAGCCCGGCGGTGAGCACGAAGAGCTGCGCCATCAGCGAGGCGAAGAGCCAGCCGAGGATGCGTGCCCGCTGGGTGGCGCCGTAGAGTGCCGCGACGCTGCCGACGCCCACCGCCCCGCCCAGCGTGAACAGGGTCAGGCCCTGGGTGCCGAGGCTGCCGGCCAGCCCGGCGCCGCCGCCGGCCAGCCCGATCGCGAAGACCAGCACCCGGGTCACCCGCAGCGACCGGGCCGGCTCGGCCAGCGGCGGCGGCGGCGTCAGCGCGAGCCCGAGCATCGAGATGGTGAAGACGGCCAGTGCCGCCAGGGCGCTCTCGGGCCAGGCGTGGCCGAGCGCCACCGGGGTGATCAGCAGGGTCACCGCCAGCCCCGGCAGGACCACCGGTACGGCCCGCGCGCGCCGCCCGCCGCTGAGCCCGGTGGCCGCCAGCGCCGCGGTCGCGGTGAGCAGCAGCGCGGTCAGCACGTGGGTCGGGTCCACCGTCTCCGGGGGCGGGGTGAGCAGCTCCGGCGGCGGCCCCTGCCAGATCCGGGAGAGCATCCGGTGCGGCTCCACCAGGGCGATGTAGAGCAGCGGCGCGAGCGAGGCCAGGGCCAGCGCCGTCGGCAGCGCCGCCGCGGCGAAGGCCCCGACGGCCGGGCTGATGCGCCAGCGGCGTCGGGTGCCGTCGTCCGGCAGCCGGCGCAGCGCGCCGTCCAGCAGCACGGCCCACCGGCGTACCGGCTGGGCCGAGCCGACCGGCGGGACGGTGGCCGCCCGGACCAGCTCGGCGAGCACCCCGAGCAGCGCCGCCGCGGCGGCGTACACGCCGGAGGGGAGGTGGGCGAAGATCGCGGCCAGCGCGCTGACGGTCGCGCCGCCGACGATCGCCGCGCTCGCGTACGGCAGATACTGCGGCACCTGGCGGCGGACCGCGGCGACCCCGGCCAGCCCGATGCTGGACGCCGCCAGCGCGCCGGTCAGCACCACCTGGGCCGAGTGACCGAACTCGGCGGCCAGCGCGGCGACCGCGCCCGGCAGCGCCAGCAGGGCCGCCCCGGCCGCCGCGCCGCCGATCCGCACCAGGTGCGGCGGCATCCCCTCGGTCTCCACGTCCTCCGTCAGCGACGGGGCGAGCCCCCGGGCCAGCGCCGCGACGACCAGGCCGATCAGCGCGATGGCGCCCAGCGCCAGCGCGGTGGTCCACGGCCGGACCAGCCCGGCCGCCGCGGCGTGCAGCGCCACCGCACCGGCCGCGACCGCCCGGGAGAGCCCCGCGCGCGGGTCGGCCGAGGCCACCGCCGCCATCCCGAGGACCGTGGCGACCATCGTCCCGACCAGCACCGGCGACCACCAGGGCAGGTCGAACGCGGCGGGCGCCCCGATGGTGGCGAGCACGACCGCCGCGCCGGCGATGTCGTACTTCCAGGGCGGCGGAAGCAGGATCCCGGCCGCCGTTCCGAGCATCGCCAGCGCCACCGGGGCCTGCCAGGTGGCGCCGCCGGTGGGCGCGGCCGGCCAGCCGGTGAGGTCACCGGCCCAGATCGGGCCGGGCGTGGCGAGCACGCCGACCCCGCCGCGCAGGGCCGACCAGCCGGCCAGCAGGCCGATCAGGGTGCCGCCGACGGCGATCCCGAGCACCGGCCCGCGGCGCCACTCCTCCGGCATCGCCCGGGCCGCGACGGCGACCAGCAGCACCAGCGCGGCGGCCATGGCGAGCTGCCCGCCGGCGGAGATCACCGCCGCGATCCGGGCCAGCGTGGCGATCAGCGCGGCGGTGACCGCCGCGGCGGCCAGGTCGGAGCCGTCGAGGGCGAGGTCGGACCGGCGGCCCGCGTCGATCCGCGGGGCGAGCAGGAGCAGCACGGTGGCGACCAGCAGCAGCCCGCCCACCCAGGCGTCGGCGGCGGTGGTGCCGGGGGCGCCGAAGGCGGCGGCGACGACCGCGAGCGCGCCGAGCGCCGTGCCGGCCGCGTGCGGCAGCGCGATGTGTCGCTGGGAGACCTGCACCATGGCCGCGTAGCCCAGCGTGACGCAGACGGCGAGGAAGGCGGCGGCCAGGATCGGGACGGTCAGCTCCCGCAGCACCGCCGGGGTGGGTGCCGGGACGGCCGGTTCGGTGGCGGCGACGAAGGCGGCCACCGCGCCCGGCAGCGCGAACGACGCCCCACCGGCCGCCCAGCCGGAGAGCGTGTCGGCCGCCGCCGGGGTGATCCGCACCCGGGGCGCGAGCGCGACCAGCACCCCGGCCACGACGAGGGTGACCAGCGCCGCCGCGGTCAGCGCGGGCCGGCTCAGCGCGGCCCCGGCGCCGATCACGCCCACCACCGTCGCGGTGACGGCGTGCACCAGCGCGGCGCGGGTGGTGGCGGCGGAGAGGCCGAGCACCCCGATGCCGACCGCGGTCAGCACCATCGGCCACGGTGCGGCCGCCCAGCCGAGGCCGAGGGAGGCCGGCACGGCGAGCGCGGTCAGCCCCGCGCCGACCACGGCGAACTCGCGGCGGATCTCGGGAGGCAGGGCGAGCACCGCCGCCACGGTCAGCAGCAGGGCGCTGGCGGCCAACTGCCAGGCCGCCGGGCCGACCGCCGCCGCCAGTTCGCCGGGGAACCGGGTCAGGTCGGCGTTCCAGGCCGGCAGGGCCGCGCGGGCCGGGGCCAGGCCGGCGCGCAGGGCGCCGCCGGCGACGACCACCCCGCTGACCGTGAGCGCGGCAGCGGCGGCGAACTGCGGCCCGCGCCGGGCCGCCTCCGGTACGGCCCGCACGGCCAGCCCGGTGAGCGTGATGACGGCGGCGATCAGCAGCAGCGCCCGACCGGGGTAGGCGACCGAGGCGATCCGGCCCAGCGCCCCGATGACGGCCAGCGTCATGATGCCGGCGGCCACGTCGGGCAGCGGCGGTCGCCGCAGCACCAGCGCGCCGGCCAGGGCCACCGCCGCGGCCAGCAGCAGCGCCGCACCGGCCACCGTGGCCGCCGGTACGGTGGCCGCCCGCAGCAGCGCGGTGACCGCGTACGCCAGGGCGAGCGCCACCGCCGCGCCGTGCAGCAGCCAGGTCACCTGGGGCAGCCAGGGCACCGGCCGGACGACCTCGGCCGGTGCCGGGGCGGCCGACTCGCCGAGCACCTCGCCGGCCTCCTCGGGCGCCGCCTCGGGCCGGCCCTCGGTGGCGGTGCGCTGCCGGGGCGCGGTCGGCGCGGGCGGCGGGTCGACCGGCAGGTCACGGCGGACCGGGCGTTCCAGCAGCAGCGACGAGCGGGCCAGCAAGAGGTCGAGCACGGCGACGACGGTCAGCGCGAACGCCCACCCGCCGGGGCCGGTGATCCGGTCGTACGCCAGCAGCGGCACCACCGGTTGGGCGGCGAGCACGGCGGCGAAGCGGGGCGCGCGCAGGCCGGTGCCCCGGGCGTACCCGAGGGCGACGGCGGCGGTGACCGCGAAGATCACCCCGGAGAAGACCGCGCCGGAGGCACCGCCGGCGCCGATCCGGTCCACCGCCCACAGCGCGTACCCGGCCAGCGGCACCAGCAGCAGGCCGACCGCGGCGATCGTCTCGGCGGTCGAGGTGAGCCCGCGCCGGGCGAGCACGGGCGGGGCGAGCAGCAGCAGCACGGTGGCGACCAGCAGGATGCCCAGCCGGGCGAGGGCGTCCATCGAGCTGGTGGCGACGGCGGCGAAGACCACCGCGGCCACGGCCAGCAGCAGCGCGCCGAGCCCGAGCGGGATGTTCTGCACCTCGCGGGAGGACGCCTCCGGCGGGTGCTCCGGATCGTCGGCGTCCAGCCAGGTGGCGGTGGCGCGCGGTGGCGGCGGCGGACCGTCGTCGGACCCGGGCGGCGCGGCGCCCTGCCGGGGCACCCGGGGCGGGGCGCCGGTGGCGGCGGTCGGGGGTCGGCGGCCGGGCTTGCGGCGCAGCACCCGGCGCGGGCGGGTGGCCTGCCTGGTCCGCTCCTCACCGGCGTGGGCGAGGATGTCGCGCTGGAAGAGGGCCGCCTGCATCTTGGCGGCGATCTGCCGCTGCTCGGCGAGGATGGCCGCCTCGCGCGCCTTCATCTCCGCGATGGACCGCTCGATCTCGGCCAGGTGTTCCCGCCACTGCGGCTGCTCGGCGCCGCAGTGCGGGCAACGGGCGGCCGGCTGAATCTGCCGCCCGCACGAGGAGCACTGAAAGCTCTCCACGACACCCCTCCACCCGGCCGGCCCGCACTGTGGACCTCCAGTGTCGAGCATGCCCTGCCCCGGCGCGGATTTCGACACCTGCCGCTGGCGATTCGGCCCAACGACGAGCGCCGGCCGGGAAGCGGTGCTTCCCGGCCGGCGCGTCGGCGCGTACCCGTCAGGGGCGGCCCATGCCGCGGTATTCCCAGCCGGCCTGGGTCCACAGTGTGGAGTCGAGGCAGTTGCGTCCGTCGACCACCTTGCGCCCGGCGGCCAGCTCGCCGAGGACGAGCGGGTCGGCGTTGCGGAAGTCGGCCCACTCGGTGAGCACGCAGACCAGGTCGGCGCCGGTCACCGCGTCGTTCATGCTGGCCTCGTAGGTCAGCTCGGGGGCCACCCGGCGGGCGTTCTCGGTGCCCTGCGGGTCGTACACGTGCACGTCCGCGCCGGACTTGGCCAGCAGCGCGGCGACGGCGAGCGCCGGGGCGTCGCGGACGTCGTCGGTGTTGGGCTTGAAGGTGGCGCCCAGCACGGCGATCCGGGTGCCGGAGAAGTCCGGGCCGGCCGGGCCGGAGCGACGGCCGAGCAGGTCGGCGGCGAGCTGGAGGACCCGGGTACGGCGGCGGAGGTTGATCAGGTCCACCTCGTGCAGGAAGCGCAGCGCCTCGCCGGCACCCAGCTCCTGCGCCCGGGCCTGGAAGGCGCGGATGTCCTTGGGCAGGCAGGCGCCGCCGAAGCCGAGCCCGGCCTGGAGGAACCGGTTGCCGATGCGCGGGTCGTACCCGATCGCCCGGGCCAGCTGGGTGACGTCGCCGCCGGAGGCCTCGCAGACCTCGGCCATCGCGTTGATGAAGGAGATCTTGGTGGCCAGGAAGGCGTTCGCGGCGACCTTGACCAGCTCGGCGGTGGCGAAGTCGGTGACCACCAGGGGCACCTCGCGGTCCTCGGTGGCGGCCAGGTCGAAGACGCCCTTGTGGGCGGCGTAGAGCATGCCGTTGGCCCACTCGGTCTTGACGCCGACCACGATCCGGTTGGGGCGCAGCACGTCGTCGACGGCGAAGCCCTCCTGGAGGAACTCGGGGCTCCAGGCCACCTCGACGCCCAGGTCGGTGGGGGTGTGCTTGCCGACGAGCTGCTCCACCCACTCGGCGGTGCCGACCGGCACGGTGGACTTGCCGACGATCAGCGCCTTGCGGGTCAGGTGCTGGGCCAGGCTGGTCACCGACGCCTCGACGTACGACAGGTCGGCGCCCATCCCGTCGGCGCGCTGCGGGGTGCCCACGCAGATGAAGTGCACGTCGCCGAAGTCGGCGACCTCGCCGATGTCGGTGCTGAACCGCAGCCGACCGGCGGCGAGGTTGCGCCGGAGCAGCTCGTCCAGGCCCGGCTCGTGGATCGGGACCTCGCCCGCGTTCAGCTTGGCGATCTTGTCGGCGTCGACGTCGAAGCCGAGGACCTCGTAACCCAGCTCGGCGTAGCAGATGGCGTACGTCGCGCCGAGGTAACCGGTCCCGAGGAAGGTCACCCGCGGTCGCGGGGCACCCGAGGGCGGCGTCACCGGGGTGATGGCCGGCACCGGCTGGATGTTCGGGTACGGGATCGTCACGCCTGTCTTCTCCGCTCGCACTGGCGGCGCGTCGCTGCGTCGCGTTCGGCTGGGGCGCCATGGCCGGCGCCGAGGGAACTTTGTCGTCTTGTGTGAGGATAGTCGTGCCGTGTCGACGCTGGTCGTGCGCGAGCCTACCCGCCGGTAAGGTCCGGCCGGACCCGATGGCTATCCTTCACTCTGCGGCAGTCGGCGGACCTTCAAAACGCCACAGACTGCGCATGATAGCGGTGAAAGGGGAGGGCCGACATGGCCGCAGAGCAGTCGTTCGACGTCTACCGGTTGCCGGAGGAGCACGAGGCGATCCGGGAGGCGGTCCGTGAGGTCTGTGCCGCGAAGGTGGCCCCCAACGCCGCCGAGGCGGACGAGACCGGTGAGTTCCCCAAGGCGTCCTACGACGCGTTGCGGGCCGCGGACTTCCACGCCCCGCACATCCCCGTCGAGTACGGCGGCGCCGGCGCGGACGCGCTGGCCACGGCCATCGTGATCGAGGAGGTGGCGCGGGCCTGCGGCTCGTCCTCGCTGATCCCGGCGGTGAACAAGCTCGGCACCATGCCGCTGATCCTGGCCGGCTCCGAGGCGCTGAAGCAGAAGTACCTGACCCGGGTCGCGTCGGGCGATGCGATGTTCTCGTACTGCCTCTCCGAGCCGGAGGCGGGCAGCGACGCCGCGTCGATGACCACCCGGGCGGTGCGCGACGGCGACCACTGGGTGCTCAACGGCGTGAAGCGGTGGATCACCAACGCGGGCGTGTCGGAGTACTACACCGTCTTCGCTGTGACCGATCCCACAGCCCGCTCCCGGGGCATCTCCGCCTTCGTGGTGGAGAAGGCCGACGCCGGCGTCAGCTTCGGCGCGCCGGAGAAGAAGCTCGGCATCAAGGGCTCCCCGACCCGCGAGGTCTACCTGGACAACGTCCGGATCCCGGCCGACCGCATGATCGGCGCCGAGGGCACCGGCTTCGCCACCGCGATGCAGACCCTGGACCACACCCGGGTCACCATCGCCGCGCAGGCCGTCGGCATCGCCCAGGGCGCGCTCGACTACGCCAAGGGATACGTGGCCGAGCGCAAGCAGTTCGGCAAGGCGATCGCGGAGTTCCAGGGCATCCAGTTCATGCTCGCCGACATGGGCATGAAGCTGGAGGCGGCCCGGCAGCTGACGTACGCCGCCGCCGGCAAGTCCGAGCGCGGCGACGCCGACCTGACCTACTTCGGCGCGGCGGCCAAGTGCTTCGCCTCCGACGCCGCCATGGAGATCACCACCGACGCGGTGCAGCTGCTCGGCGGCTACGGCTACACCCGCGACTACCCGGTCGAGCGGATGATGCGGGACGCCAAGATCACCCAGATCTATGAAGGAACGAACCAGGTGCAGCGCATCGTCATGGCCCGGCAGCTTCTGAAGGGCTGATTCGGGGCTGTTTTCGCAGCTCAGAGCAGGTGTGGCCGGGCCGACCGGCCCGGCCACGCAGCGTAGGTCGCACCCGCCATCGGGGAGGATGGGCCATGAAGCGTGGGGCTCGAATCCGGGAGATGCGATCTTGAATCTGTCGTGCGTGTTTTGCTCGGTGACGGCCGGCGTTACCGATCCCGGCGTCTGCCTTGCCGTCAACAACGAGTTCGTTGTCTTCCCAGCACTTCACCAGCGGCCGAACAACCGAGGTCACATGCTGCTCGTTCCGGCCGGTCACTTCGGCGGCATCGCTGACGTGCCTCCCGAGAAGGCGGTCCCCATGCTGGCCGCGCTCCAAGTGACGACACAGGCGGTGAAGGCGGCGTTCGGCGCGAGCGGGACGACAGTGCGGCTTAACCTTGGGCCTCCCGCTCAAGACATCTTCCACCTGCACTGGCACATCGTTCCGCGGTACGTCGGCGATGACTTCAACAGTGCCAAGTCCAGCGAGGTGCCTCTGAGTGAACGTTTGCAGCTCACGGCGAAGCTCGGCCAGCACTTCGCCAGACGAGCTTCGGCCCGAGTCCGTAAGTGATCAGTCCCCGGCGCAGGCACCACCCCCGTATGCCCTACCCGGTCTTCCGGTGGCAGCCGATGAGGCCATTCGACGTTCCATCGCGCAGCATTGGACGCTGCTAGTCGTTGCTGCGACGCGCCCTCACTCGCCGTGACCCGATTTCTGTAGGGCAGTTCAGCGAGTTTTCCCAGCTCAGCGGCTGTGCGCTCGGTGTTCACCCAGATCTACGAGGGCACCAACCAGGTGCAACGCATCGTGATGGCCCGTCAGCTCCTCAAGGGCTGACGACGACGCGTCGGGCGGGCGGGCCGGTTCTCCGGCCCGCCCGCGGCCGTCAACGGTTGTCGGTGCTGTCGCTCGCGGACCCGTAGCGGGGCGGCGCGGTCCACGGCGACTCCGTGCCGCTGCGCCGGGGCAGCGGCTCGGTGGGGGTGCCCACGTCCGGGTAGCCGAGGGTGAGCGGGGCGGTGTCCTGCTCGCTCCGCGCCCCGGACGGCGGCCAGTCGCCGAGCGTGAAGGTGTTCTCCGGCGGTGTGTCGTCGGCCGGGGTCAGCTCCGCCCCGGTCGAGGGCGCCGCCGGCCACTGTCGCCACCGCTGCACGCTGAAGGTCGCCATCAGCAGCAGCAGGCCGATCAGGAACAGCGTGCCGTTCCGCACCGGCTGGTCCAGCGGCAGCGGGTCCCCGAGCACCTTCCAGTTGTCCGGAATCTTGTCGAGCACGGTGAACGGGGCGATGAACATCCCCACGTACGGGATGACCAGCAGCAGCCCGGCGACGAGGGGGCCGAGCGGCGAGATGCGCAGGGTGCCGAGCAGACCGAGCAGGATGCCGGCGACGCCGAGGTAGACGGCCGGCTCGATCAGGTTGGGCGTGCTGTACGTACCGATCTCCACCCAGCGGTTCACGGTCCGACCCGACCCGTCCTGCCCGAGAGTGATCAGCACCCAGGTGATGGGCGCCACCACCAACCCGGCGAGGAAGCTCCAGAGATGTCGCATCCGCGCACCGTACCGTTTCCGCCATGACCGAGCACCCCTCCGCCGCCCCGCCGGGCAAGCCCACCTCGTACTCCCGGGTCACGTTGAGTCGCATCATGACCGCCGTCGACGTCAACCTCTACGGGACGGTGCACGGCGGGGTGCTGATGAAGTTCGTCGACGACGTGGCCGGGGCCGCCGCGGCGCGGCACAGCGGGGGCACCGCCGTCACCGCGGCCATCGACGAGATCGTCTTCTCCGAGGCGGTCCGGGTGGGCGACCTGGTGCACGCGCACGCCCAGGTGAACTGGACCGGGCAGACCTCGATGGAGGTGGGCGTCCGGGTGGTCGCCGAGCGTTGGGACTCGGCCGAGGACGAGCCGGTCCGGGTGGCCACCGCGTACCTGGTCTTCGTCGGTGTCGACGTGGGCGGCGCGCCCCGGGCGGTCCGGCCGGTGCTGCCGGAGACCCTGGAGGACGAGCGCCGGTTCCGGGAGGCGGAGATCCGCCGGGCGCACCGGCTGGCCCGGCGCCGGGCCATCCAGGCGCACCGGGCCGGCTGAGGCGGCCCGCCCGGCCCGTCGCGGCGGGACCCACACAGGTGGCCGGTCCGGCGTGTGGGCCGGCCACGCCCCCTGACCGGGGCCGGGTGCGGAGAATGACGCTTCGAGGTAGGGCAAGATGGCGCCACGGCCCATTCACAGTGTGGTGCGGGGCCCGAGGGAGGGTGGAGCAGTGGGTGACGTGCTGTGGACGCCGCCGGCGGACGTACTCCAGCGGTCGCGGATCGGGAACTACCTGCGCTGGCTGCGTGAGCACCGCGGGCTGGACTTCGCCGACTACGACGCGCTCTGGCGTTGGTCGGTGGAGGACCTGGCCGCGTTCTGGCGCTCGATCTGGGACCACTTCGAGGTCGTCGCGCACACCCCGCCGACGGCGACCCTGACCGACCCGGCGATGCCGGGCACCCGCTGGTTCCCTGGAGCGACGCTCAACTACGCCGAGAACGTGCTGCGGATGCCGGGCCGCGCGGACGACGACCCGGTGGTGATCGCGCACGGCCAGACCCGGGCGCCGGTCACGCTGACCGCCGCGCAGCTGCGCGAGCAGGTCCGCCGGGTGGCGGCCGGGCTGCGCCGGCTCGGCGTGGTCGCCGGGGACCGGGTGGCCGCGTACGCCCCGAACATCCCGGAGACGTACGTGCTGCTGCTGGCCACCAGCAGCCTCGGCGCGATCTTCTCCTCCTGCGCGCCGGAGTTCGGCACCCGCAGCGTCACCGACCGCTGGCAGCAGATCGAGCCGAAGGTGCTGGTGGCCGTGGACGGCTACCGGTACGGCGACAAGCCGGTCGACCGGCGCGGCGAGGTGGCCGCCATCCGGGCCGCCCTGCCCTCGCTGGAGCACACCGTCGGTATCGCCTACCTCGACCCGGCGGGCGCCCCACCAGAGGGCGCGCTGGGCTGGGACGAGCTGGCCGCCGCGACCGACGAGCCGCTGACCTTCACCCCGGTGCCGTTCGACCACCCGCTCTACGTGCTCTACTCCTCCGGCACCACGGGCCTGCCCAAGCCGATCGTGCACGGGCACGGGGGCATCCTGCTGGAGCACCTGAAGATGCTCGCCCTGCACCACGACCTGGGCCCGGCCGACCGGTTCTTCTGGTTCACCACCACCGGCTGGATGATGTGGAACTTCCTGGTCTCCGCCCCGGCGGTGGGCGCGACGATCGTGCTCTTCGACGGCAACCCGGGCCACCCCGACCTGGGTGCGCTCTGGCGGCTGGCCGAGGAGACCCGGACGACGTACTTCGGCACGTCGGCGCCGTTCCTGCTGGCCTGCCGCAAGGCCGGCCTGGTGCCCCGGGAGATCGCCGACCTCGCCGCGCTGCGCGGGGTCGGCTCGACCGGCGCGCCGCTGCCCGCCGAGGGCTTCACCTGGGTGTACGAGACGGTCGGCGAGCGCCTTCAGCTCCAGTCCCTCTCCGGCGGCACGGACGTCTGCACCGGGTTCGTCGGCGGGGTGCCGCTGCTGCCGGTGTACGCCGGTGAGATCACCTGCCGGGCCCTCGGCGCGCGGGTGGAGGCTCGCTCCGCCGACGGCACCCCGGTCATCGGCGAGCTGGGCGAGCTGGTGATCACCGCGCCGATGCCGAGCATGCCGGTGGGCTTCTGGAACGACCCGGACGGCCGCCGCTACCGGGAGGCGTACTTCGAGGTCTACCCCGGGGTGTGGCGGCACGGCGACTGGATCACGATCAACGACCGGGGCGGCTGCGTCATCACCGGTCGCTCGGACGCCACCCTGAACCGGGGCGGCGTGCGGCTCGGCACCGCCGAGTTCTACTCGGTGGTCGAGGGGCTGGACGAGGTCGTCGACTCGGTGGTCGTGCACCTGGAGGACGACGAGGGCGGCGCGGGCGAGCTGCTGCTCTTCGTGGTCCTCGCCGAGGGTCTGGAGCTGGACGACGCGCTGCGCCGGAAGATCTGCCGCGAGCTGCGCACCGCCCTGTCACCCCGGCACGTTCCGGACGAGATCCACCAGGTCCGCGCCGTGCCGCGCACGCTGTCGGCCAAGAAGCTGGAGGTGCCGGTCAAGAAGATCCTCACCGGCACCCCGGTGGACTCGGCCGCCGCCAAGGGCGCCCTGGTCAACCCCGAGTCGCTGACCGCCTTCGCCACCTTCGCCCAGCGCCGGGCCAGCGACCACGACACCCCCACCCCCGCCTGACCCGCTCCGTACCCGTCGGCGCGGGTCGCGGGGCCCGGCTCAGGCGAGGATCCGGGTCACCTTCTCGGACGCCACCCGGCCGTCGAGCCGGGTGGCGTCGAGGTTGCCGCAGAGGACGATGCTGGCGCCCCGCACCAGCGGGGCGAGCAGCCAGTCGACCGGGTCGGGGTGCTGGGCGGCGTCGACCAGGAGGCGGTCGCCGGGGGCGATGCACAGCTCCGTCGCGCGGTCGGCCGCCGGGCCCAGCAGCGCCGCGTCGCCCGGGCCACCCTGCGAGTACGGCGTGAAGTGGTCGCCGTGGGTGCGTACCTCGACCACGTAGTCGGCGAAACCGGCCGGCACCTCGCGCAGCGGGGCGGCGAACGGGGCGAGCGCCAGGGCGTACCGGTCCCCGGCCGACCAGGCGGCCGCCTCGGCGACCCGGTCGGCGGCGGCGAAGAGCACGTCCACGTCGCCCGGCGTGTCGGCCACCGTCACCCCCGCCGACCAGCAGCCCAGCAGCACCGCGGCGGTCTGCCAGTGCGGCGGGAGCAGCACCGCGGCGGCATCGCCGGGGGAGAGGGCGAGCTCGTCGACGAGCAGGTTGGCGGTCTTGGCCACCCAGTTCGCCAGGGTCGCGCCGGACAGTTCGGTGCGTTCGCCGGTGGCGTCGTCGTACCAGGTCAGCAGGGGGCGGGCGGGGTCGGTCGCGATCGCGTCGGCGAAGACCCGGGCAATGTTCTCGGCCATCGGCGCGAACGATACGCCGCCGAGACCCGTACTCGATGACGATGACAAGTCGGCGTACCGTCGGGTCGCAGTCAGCGTCCGGACCGGGCTCCGGCGTAGGCTTGCCCGGAGTGTTGTTCCCCACAGACCCGCCAGTTCAAGGAGTCGCCCCGTGACCGCCGGTCGCCCGCCCCGCGTGCTCATCGACGCCACGAGTGTCCCCGCCGACCGTGGCGGCGTCGGTAGATACGTCGACGGCCTCCTCGGCGCCCTCGGCACCGTGTGCGGTTCGGGGGTGGACCTGGTCGTGGTCAGCCTCCGCACCGACCTGGAGCGCTACACCCGGATGCTGCCGGGCGCGGAGGTCATCCCCGCCCCGGCGGCCGTCGCGCACCGGCCGGCCCGCCTCGCCTGGGAGCAGACCGGCCTGCCGCTGCTCGCCCAGCAGGTCGGCGCGGAGGTGCTGCACTCGCCCTTCTACACCTGCCCGCTGCGGGCCGGCTGCCCGGTCACCGTGACCGTGCACGACGCGACCTTCTTCACCGAGCCGGAGCACTACGACAAGTCCCGGCGGACGTTCTTCCGCAGCGCGATCAAGACCTCGCTGCGCCGGGCCAACCGGGTGATCGTGCCGAGCAAGGCCACCCGGGACGAGCTGATCCGGCTGCTCGACGCCGACCCCACCCGGATCGACGTCGCCTACCACGGCGTCGACCACGCGGCCTTCCACGCGCCCAGCGAGGAGGAGAAGGCCCGGGTCCGGGCCCGGCTGGGGCTGGGCAACAGCAGCTACGTCGCCTTCCTCGGCGCCAAGGAGCCGCGCAAGAACGTCCCCAACCTGATCCGCGGCTGGGCCCGCGCGGTGGGCGACCGGGACAACCCGCCGGCCCTGGTGGTGGCCGGCGGCCAGGGGCACGACGACGACATCGACCGCGCGGTGGCCGAGGTGCCGTCGCACCTGCGCCTGCTGCGCCCGGGCTACCTGCGCTACGCCGACCTGCCCGGCTTCCTCGGCGGCGCGCTGGTGGCCGCCTACCCGTCGTACGGCGAGGGGTTCGGGCTGCCGATCCTGGAGGCGATGGCGTGCGCGGCCCCGGTGCTCACCACCCCGCGCCTCTCGCTGCCCGAGGTGGGGGGCGACGCGGTCGCCTACACCAGCGAGGACCCGGACCAGATCGCCACCGACCTGGCCGCCCTCCTCGACGACGAGCAGCGCCGGCTCTCCCTGGCCAAGGCCGGTTTCGACCGGGCCAAGGAGTTCACCTGGGGCTCCAGCGCCGAGGTGCACATCGCGGCGTGGAGCCGGGCCCGGGCCTGAGCGTGCGACGACCCGGCGAACGACCCCTCGTCCGCCCCGAAACGGTTCGGGCATGATGTGCTGATGCTCTACGCCGTCATCCCGGCGGGAGGCAGCGGCACGAGACTGTGGCCGCTGTCCCGCGCGGGGCACCCCAAGTTCCTCCACCCCCTCACCGGCACCAGCGCCTCGCTGCTCCAGGCGACCGTCAACCGGCTGGCGCCGCTGACCACACCGGAGCACATCCTGGTCGTCACCGGCGCGGCGCACGCGGCGGCGGTGGCCCGGCAGCTCGCCGGAGTGCCCGAGGAGAACATCCTGGTGGAGCCCTCGCCGCGGGACTCCTGCGCGGCGATCGCGCTGGCCGCCGCGGTGATCGCGCAGCGGGACCCGGAGGCGGTGATGGGCTCCTTCGCGGCCGACCACCTGATCCGGGACGCCGACGCCTGGGTGGAGACGGTGCGCGCGGCGGTACGCGGCGCGGAGCGGGGTCTGCTGATGACGGTGGGCATCACCCCGACCCGTGCCGAGACCGGGTACGGCTACCTGGAGACCGGCGAGCCGACCGGCGACGGTCCACTGCGCCCGGTCACCGAGTTCAAGGAGAAGCCGGCCGCGCCGGTCGCCGAGGCGTACCTGCGCTCGGGGCGGCACCTCTGGAACGCCAGCATGTTCGTCTGGCGGGTGGACGTCTTCCTCGCCGAACTGGCCCGCCAGCAGCCGGCCCTGCACGCCGGGGTGAGCGCCATCGCCGCCGCCTGGGGCACCCCCGAGCAGGACGACATCCTGGGCACGGTCTGGCCGACGCTGCCGAAGATCTCCGTCGACTACGCGGTGATGGAGGGCGCGGCGACCGCCGGTCGGGTCGCGACGGTGCCCGGCGACTTCGGCTGGAACGACGTCGGCGACTTCCACACCCTCGGTGACGTGCTCCCCGCCGACCCGGCCGGCAACGTGGTGCTGGGCACCGACGCCAAGCCGGGAGTGCTGCTGCACGACTGCGCCGACCTGGTGGTGGTGCCGCAGTCCGGCCGGCTGGTCGCCGCGCTCGGGGTACGGGACCTGATCGTGGTGGACACCCCGGACGCGGTGCTGGTCTGCCCGCGCGACCGCGCCCAGGACGTCAAGGTGCTGGTCGACGCGCTCAAGGAGCGGGGCGAGGAGGGCCTGATCTGACCCGCCTCGCCGCCGGTCGCCTCCTCAGGCGCGGCGGCGCAGCGCGGCCAGGGCCGGCGCGACGAGCTGGACCGTCCCGCCGGCCAGCGGCTCGGGCAGCCGGTCCGGCGGGAACCAGCCCAGCGCCTCGGACTCGTCGCTGACCCGTTCCACCGCGCCGGGCGGCGCGAAGACCGCGAAGCGTACGTCGTGGTGCAGGGAGCCGCCCTGGCAGGCGACCGGGTGGATGTCCACGTCGATCGGCACCGGGTCGACGACCAGCCCGGCGATACCCGACTCCTCGGTCGCCTCGCGCAGCGCGGCCGCGGCGAGGGTACGGTCGGCCGGCTCGCAGTGCCCGCCGAGCTGCACCCACCGGCGGAACTTGCCGTGCAGGCAGAGCAGCACCCGGTCGCCGGTGGCGTCCAGCACCAGGGCGCTGGTGGTGACGTGCCCGGGTCGGTGACTGCGGCCCATCGCCACCGGCCCGGCGGTCAGCAGCTCCAGGGTGCGGTCCCGCGCCTCGGCGGCGGCGGGACTGGTCGCCGTCCACCCGCTCAGCAGCGCCACCGCGTCGGCGTGCAGCGCCGCCTCGCCGGCGGACGGGGACGGGGGGCGGGCGGGGTCGGTCGGGGTGGAGACGTCGGGCATCCCGACACTCTACGAGCGTCGGCTCCGTACCCTGGCCCGGTGACCCTGCGACTCGTCGAGTTCGTCGTGGCCGGCAACGAGGCCAGTGACCTGCTGCCGGTCCGTTCCCCGGCGCTGCTGCGCGCGCACGGCGCCCGGCGCGGGTTCTGGACGGTGCTGGACGAGGGCCCGGTGGAGCGCTGCCTGGCCCTGCTGCTGGAACGCTCCGACGGCGAGTGGGTCGCCCGGCACGTGCCCGCCGACGCCGGCGTCGAGAACGGGCGCACCGAGGACGGCGAGGCGCTGGCCCACCACGACGGCTGGGTGTACGTCTTCGGCTCGCACTTCGGCTCGAAGGCCGGCCCGCTGCGCCCGCGCCGGGCGTTCGTGGCCCGGTTCCGCGAGGACGACGCGGCGGCGGGGACCCTGCCGGTGCGGGTGGTGCGCAACCGGTTCCGGGTGCACCGGGTGGTCAACGACGCGTTGGCGAAGGCGCCCTTCACCCCGCTGCCGCCCGGCGAGCGGGTCCGCCGCCGGTTCATCGTCGAGACGCTGGCCCGGGGCACCGCCCGGGCGAAGAGCTGGGTGAGCCGGCTCGCCGAGGACGACCTGCCGCTGAACGTGGAGGCCGCGACATTCACTCCGGACGGCACCGTGCTGCTCGGCCTCCGGTTCCCGGTGACCGCCGCCGGTGAGCCGATCCTGGTCGAGCTGGCCGGGGTGCCGGAGATGTTCGCCGGGGACGGCGACTGGCCGGTGGCCGGCCGGGCGTACGCGCTGACCGGGGTGACGCCGCCGGGCGCGCTGGTCGGCTTCCGTGCGATCGCCCCGACCGCCGACGGCGGCTACGCGGCGGTGGTCGGCTCGATCGACGCGCTGGGCAAGGGCTCGGTGCTGCTGGACGACCATCCGATGGGGGGTGGGGTGACCTCCCGGCACGTCCGCTTCCGGTGGCGGCCGGGGGCCGAGGAGCATCTGGTCGCCGGGGAGCTGGTGGCCGACCTGGCGCCGTTCCACCACGTGGAGGGTCTGGCCGAGCTGGACGGGAGCTGCTTCTACGTCACCGACGAGGACCACCGGGTCGCGCTCTGGATCGGCTGACCGGCCCCTTCGGCGCGGAGCGCCCGGGGGACACCTCTGCGGACCAGGGCCGCAGACCCTCGTGGTGTCTCCCGGACGCGCCCACCGCCCCCAGGCGTCCCGGTCGGGTGGCTGGTGGACCCCTTCGCACGCCGGACCGGGCAGTAGGAGCATGCCAACCGGCGGTCGGGGGCGTCGAGGTTTTTCAGCTCACGCTTAAAAGTGGAGGTAAGTGCCGGGCGGGTAGAGTGCAGAGGGTCGGTGGGCAATCCCCCTGTCCGCCCTCAGGAGCGCTTCCATGCTGACGATCCACTTCTCTCAGGAGGACATTCTCCGGACCAGGGTGGCCCCCGCGGCCGACCCGATCTGGGAGCTGGTGCTGAGTCTGCACCTGCTGCAGGGCCGTACCCGGGACCCGCTGATGGCGCACTGGCGCCGGGGCGTCGCCCGCGAGCTGCGCCGCGACGTCACCTCCCACCAGCTCCGGTTGCTCTTCGCGCTGAACCCGCCGCGCGGCTACTTCCCCGACTTCCTCACCCCGTACCAGAGCGTGGCGGGGTTCGAGGCGGGGCTGGACGCGGTCCGGGCCACCCCGATCGACCTGCTGAACCGGGACCTGACCGTGCTGGCGGGGGCGAACTCGCTGCCCTCCTCCGCCGCCGCGCTGGCCCGCGGCGAGCCGGAGGTGCTGCAACTGCTCACCGACTCGATGACGCAGTACCGGTCGGTGGCGCTCGAGCCGTACTGGGGGCGGATCCAGGCGGCGGTGGAGGCCGACCGTAACCGGCGCGCCCGTGCCCTGCTCGACGGCGGGGCGGAGGGGCTGCTGGCCAGCCTGCGCCCCACCATGCGCTGGGACTCCGGGCGGTTGGAGGTGCTGGACTACCCGGACCGCCGGGAGCTGCACCTGGACGGGCGCGGGCTGCTGCTGGTGCCCTCGTTCTTCTGCGCGCGTACCCCGGTGGCCCTGCTCGACCCGGCGCTGCCCCCGGTGCTGGTCTATCCGGTGGACCGGCTGGGCGGTCTGGTCCCGGCGCCCGGCGAGGGCGCCGGCCCGAACCGCGAGGGGGCCGGGCGGGAGGCGCTCGCCGCGCTGCTCGGCCGGACCCGGGCCGCGGTGCTGGAGGTCAGCGACGACGGCTGCACCACCGGCGAGGTGGCCCGGCGGCTGCACATCTCGCCGGCCGCCGCCAGCCAGCACACCGCCGTGCTGCGCAACGCCGGGCTGCTGGTCAGCCAGCGGGACCGCAACACGGTGCTGCACACCCTGACCCCGCTGGGCCGGGCCATGCTGGACGCCTGACCCGGCGTCAGCGGGCCATGCTGGAGGCCTGACCCGGCGTCAGCGGGCCATGCTGGAGGCCTGACCCGGCCCGACGTCAGATCGCCAGGCAGGCGCTGGCCGTGCTGCCCGCCGGTGGCGGCAGCAGCGCCGAGGGCACCCCCTCGGCGGCCAGCGCGGCGCGCAGCCGGTGCAGGTCCGCGCCGAAGCGCACCAGGTCCGGCCGGTCGACCGGGGTGGGTGCCGCGCCGAGGATCAGCCCGGTGGCCCCCGCCGGCCAGCCCGGGACGGTGGCGACCAGGCCGGCGCGTACCTCCTGGTCGGTGACGTGGGTGAAGGCGGTGCCGGGCGCGACCACGTCGGCGACCGCGGCGACGGCCCGCCGGACCGCCTCCGGGTCGGCCGGCGTCGGACCGGTGCCGTCGGCGAGGGTCGCGGCGGACCGGAGGCCGGCCGCCCGCGCCTCGGCGGTGCCGAGGGAGAAGAGGTCCATCGTCGCGTCCCGGACCAGGACGCTCGCGCCCGCGCCGTCGTCGGTGCGGCCGGCACCCAGGTACCCGCGCACCACCGCGACCGGGACCTGGTCGCACTTACCCTTGATCAACTCGCCGGCGCCGGCCAGCTCGTCCACCACGGCCATCTGGGTCAGCTGCAGCTCGTTGCCGTACGGGTCGACCTCGCCCCGGTGGTCGCGGATGGCGGACATGCCGGCCACCCCGAGCGCCACGTCGGTGAGCCCGTTGCGCCAGGGCCGACCCATGGTGTCGCTGACGATCACCGCCACGTCGAGGCCGTACCGCTCGGCCAGGGCGGCGCGCAGCGCCCGGGCCGAGGCGTCCGGGTCCTTGGGCAGCAGCACCAGCCGGGTCTTGTCGACGTTGGAGGCGTCGATCCCGGCGGAGGCCAGCACGAAGCCGTGGTGGGTCTGGACGATCCGGGTCGCGCCACGGGTCGCCACCACCCGGGCGGTCTCGGCGGCCAGCACCTCGTCGCGCGCGGCGAGCCGTTCCGGCCCGTCCGCCGGCACGTCGACCAGCCGACCCTCCGCCTTCGAGACGATCTTGCTGGTGACCACCAGCACGTCCCCGTCGCGCAGCCACGGCGCGGCGGTCGCGATCAGCGCGGCCAGGTCGTCGCCCTCGGTCACGTCGCCGATGCCCAGCACCGGCAGGATCTCCAGTCTCACACCAGCTCCAACGCGGCCCGCACCAGCTGCGCGGTCGCCGCCTCGTCGGTCATCCACAGCGGCGCGGACCGGACCGCCACCCCCGGCACCGAGGTGCCCTCGTCCTCCGGCGCGACCAGCCAGCCGTCGAGCAGGCCGCCCTCGCTCCGCCCGCCGTAGAGCCGGCCCACCCCGGCGGCGCTGCACTCCACACCCAGCACCGACAGGCACCGGTCGGCCATGCCGCGCACCGGAGCGCCGCCGATGATCGGGGAGACCCCGACCACCCGGGCCGGACCCTGGGCGACCGCGTCGCGCAGCCCCGGCACGGCGAGCACCGGGGCGACGCTCACCACCGGGTTGCTCGGCGCGACCAGCACGGCGTCCGCGCCGGCGATCGCCTCCAGCACCCCCGGCGCCGGCTTGGCGCTCTCCGCGCCGACGAAGACGAACCGGTGGGTGGGGATGTCCGCCCGGTAGCGCACCCACCACTCCTGGAAGTGGATCGCCCGCTGCCCCTCCTCGCCGTCGACCACCACGTGGGTCTCCAGCCGGTCGTCGGTCGCCGGCAGCAGGCGTACGCCGGGCTGCCAGCGGCTGGCCAGCGCCTCGGTCACCGCGGAGAGCGGGTACCCGGCGTTGAGCATGGTGGTCCGCACCAGGTGGGTGGCGATGTCCTTGTCGCCGAGCCCGAACCAGGTCGGCTCCGCGCCGTACGCGGCCAGCTCCGCCTTGACCGTCCAGGTCTCGCCGACCCGTCCCCAGCCGCGTTCCGGGTCGGCCCCGCCGCCCAGGGTGTACATGACGCTGTCCAGGTCCGGGCAGACCTTGAGCCCGTGCAGGAGCAGGTCGTCGCCGACGTTGACCACGGCGGTCACCTCGGCGCCCACCTCGCGGGCGTACGCCCGGACGCCGAGCAGGAACCGAGCGCCCCCGATCCCGCCGGTCAGAACCACAATGCGCATGACGTCCATCCTGGCGTACGCGACGCCTGCGGTCCGTCGGTGACCCGGGAGACTAGGCTCACGTCGGCATCTGTCCGTTTCGCCCGAGGGAGAACTCGTGACCAGCCCCGCCGAGCCGGCGCCGAAAGACGCGACGCAGGCCCGCCAGCTCACCGGTCCACTGCGCGAACTCGCCGCGTTCGTGCTGCTCGGCGCGAACGCCGTGCTGCTCTTCGTCGGACTGATCCGGCTGCTCGCGCCGGCCTCGGAGTACAGCACCTTCTCGAGCCGGGCCGGCAGCACCTTCTTCTCGTTCGTCGGCATCGAGGCGACCGTCCTGCCGCTGCTGGCCGTGCTGCTCGCCACGCACGTCTCGCCGGTCCTGCCGCGGGCGAAGCAGATCACCCAGGTCGCGGTCGGCGAGTACGCCTTCGGCGTGCTCTTCGGCACGCTGACCTTCCTGATCTGGCTGGTCAACCGGCTCGCCGACGCGGAGGTGCTGGACGCCCTGCTCGGCCTGCTGACCCGGGCCGCCTGGTTCGCGCTCTTCGCCCTCGCCGCGTTCGTCGTCTACCGGGTCTGGCGGGCGTTCTACCACGTCCCCCGCCCCAAGCCGCAGCCCGGCGTGTACGGCCAGCCGCAGCCCGGTTGGCCGCAGCAGTCCGGCCAGGGCGGCTACCCCTCCGCGGGTTACCCGCCCCCGGGCCAGCCCGGCGGCCACCCCGGCACCGCCTACCCGCCCACCGGTCAGCCGCCCGCCGGTTACCCATCCGCCGGCCAGTACGGCCAGTACGGCCAGTACGGCCAGCCGGGCCCGTCCTCGGCCCCGCCGTTCGGCGCCGCTCCGCAGTCGGCGCCGCCGTTCGGCACGCCGCAGTCCGCGCCGCCGTTCGCCGGCCCGAACACCGCTCCGCCGTTCGGCCAGCCGCCGTCGGCCGACCCCACCCAGACCATCCCGCGCCAGCCCGGCGAGGTGGGCGGGCCGGCCGGGCCGCCCGGTGCCGAGGACGTCGACCGGACCCAGCGCTTCCACCGGGACGACCCGAACTCCCCACGCTGAGCCGAGCGGCCCTTCCGCTGTCGTCGGGGCGGGTCGGCTCAGCGAAGCACCACCGCGGTGAGCGTGATCCTCAGAGGTGACTCTGAGGTATCACGCTCGACGTGCTGCGCCCGGGACGCATCCGCCGGCAACCGACCGGCGCGGCACGGGGTTGATCTCACACCGTGTTCCGTGCCCGTCCGGCCGTCCGAGCCAGCGCATAGGCTGAGCGGATGGCTGACCGCACCGATCCCGCCCCGACCGAGGCGAGCGTGCAGCGCGCGCTGCGCCGGGCGGCCACCGGCCGCGCCCTGGACGTCGCGGAGGCGACCGCGCTGCTGGCGGCCCGGGGCGCCGAGCTCGACGAACTGCTCCGCATCGCCGGGGAGATCCGCGACGCCGGGCTGCGCGACGCCGGCCGGCCGGGCGTGGTGACGTACTCGAAGAAGGTCTTCATCCCGCTGACCCGGCTCTGCCGGGACCGCTGCCACTACTGCACCTTCGCCACGGTGCCGCACCGGCTGCCGGCCGCCTTCCTGGAGCAGGACGAGGTGCTGGCGATCGCCCGGCAGGGCGCGGCGCTGGGCTGCAAGGAGGCCCTGTTCACCCTCGGTGACCGGCCGGAGGAGCGCTGGCCGGCGGCCCGCGAGTGGTTGGACGAGCGCGGCTACGACTCCACCCTGGACTACCTGCGGGCCTGCGCGGTGGCGGTGCTGGAGGAGACCGGCCTGCTGCCCCACCTCAACCCGGGCGTGCTGTCCTGGTCGGAGCTGCAACGGCTCAAGCCGGTGGCGCCGAGCATGGGGATGATGCTGGAGACCACCGCGACCCGGCTCTGGTCCGAGCCGGGTGGCCCGCACTTCGGCTCGCCCGACAAGGAACCCGCGGTGCGGCTCCGGGTGCTCGACGACGCCGGCCGGGTCGGGGTGCCGTTCACCACCGGCATCCTGATCGGCATCGGCGAGACCCCGGCCGAGCGGGTCGACGCGATCTTCGCGATCCGCCGGGCGCACCGGGAGTACGGCCACCTCCAGGAGGTGATCGTGCAGAACTTCCGCGCCAAGCCGGACACCGCGATGCGCGGCATGCCCGACGCCGAGCTGCACGACCTGGCCGCCACGGTGGCGGTGGCCCGGCTGCTGCTCGGCCCCAAGGCCCGGATCCAGGCCCCGCCCAACCTGATCGAGGGCGAGTACGACCTGCTGCTGCGCGCCGGCATCGACGACTGGGGCGGGGTGTCGCCGCTGACCCCGGACCACGTCAACCCGGAGCGGCCCTGGCCGCAGCTCGACGAGCTGGCCCGGCACACCGAGAAGTCCGGCTTCACCCTGCGTGAGCGGCTGACCGTCTACCCCGAGTACGTCCGGGCCGGTGACCCCTGGCTCGACCACCGGCTGCTGCCGCACGTCAACGCGCTGGCCGACCCGGAGACGGGGCTCGCCGTCGAGTCCGCCCGGCCGGTGGGTCGGCCGTGGCAGGAGCCCGACGAGACGTACGGCGGGCGGACCGACCTGCACGTCACCATCGACACCGCCGGGCGTACCGGGGACCGGCGGGGCGACTTCGACAGCGTCTACGGCGACTGGTCGGAGGTCGCCGGCAAGGTGACCGCGGGGGCCGCCCCCGGCGGCGACGCCGACGTACGGGCCGGGCTGCGGCTGGCCGCCGACGACCCGGCGGCGCTGCTGGAGCCCCGGCACGCCGAGCTGGCGCTGGCCCTCTTCGGCGCGGACGGTCCGGCGCTGGACGAGCTGTGCCGGCTCGCCGACGACGTCCGGCGCGACGCCGTCGGCGACGACGTCACCTACGTGGTCAACCGCAACATCAACTTCAGCAACGTCTGCTACGTGGGCTGCCGGTTCTGCGCCTTCGCCCAGCGGGAACGGGACGCCGACGCGTTCCGGCTCTCGGTGGAGCAGGTCGCCGACCGGGCCGAGGAGGCCTGGGCGGCCGGGGCCACCGAGGTCTGCCTCCAGGGCGGGATCGACCCGAAGATGCCGGTGACCGGCTACGCCGACCTGGTCCGGGCGATCAAGGCACGGGTGCCGGGGATGCACGTGCACGCCTTCTCCCCGATGGAGATCGTCACCGCCGCCGCCAAGGCCGGCGTGCCGGTGCGGGAGTGGCTGACCCGGCTGCGCGAGGCCGGGCTGGACACCATCCCGGGCACCGCCGCGGAGATCCTCGACGACGACGTGCGCTGGGTGCTCACCAAGGGCAAGCTGCCGGCCGCCGCCTGGGTCGACGTGGTCAGCACGGCCCACGAGCTGGGCATCCGGTCCAGCTCCACGATGATGTACGGCCACGTGGACCACCCCGGGCAGTGGTTGGCGCACTTCCGGGTGCTGGCCGGGGTGCAGGACCGCACCGGCGGGTTCACCGAGTTCGTGGCGCTGCCGTTCGTGCACACCAACGCGCCGATCTACCTCGCCGGCATCGCCCGGCCGGGGCCCACCTGGCGGGAGAACCGGGCGGTGCACGCGATGGCCCGGCTGCTGCTGCACGGCCGGATCGACAACATCCAGTGCTCCTGGGTGAAGCTGGGCGACGCCGGCACGGTGGCCATGCTCCAGGGCGGCTGCAACGACCTGGGCGGCACGCTGATGGAGGAGACGATCTCCCGGATGGCCGGCTCCGGCAACGGTTCGGCGCGTACCGAGGAGCAGTTGCGGGCCATCGCGGCGGCCGCCGGTCGACCGGCGCGCAAGCGGACGACCGCGTACGGTCACCACCCCGCGTAGCGTCGAACCTTTCCCCGGCACCGGCCGTACCACTGGTCGCCGGCGGCGGTTGAGGCGAGGGCCGCCGTCGGCAGCCCCTCGCGAGCCATCGCGGGCGCGTACGCGCCGCCGGAGGAAAGGTTCCCCATGACGAGTGACGAGCGGAAGCGGCCCTGGCCGCGACTGACCCGCCGGCAGACGTTGACCGCCGCGGCGAGCGCCACGCTGGGCGCCGCCGCCCTCACCGTGCCGGGCCTGTCGGCCGCGCAGAACGCCCCGTCGGCCGCCGGCGCGAAGGACGACCCGATCGTGGTCCACCTGCGCGACGCCGCCACCGGGACGATGGACGTCTTCGTCGGCACGTCCCGGATCGAGGTACGCGACCGCGGGCTGGCGGACCGGTTGCGGCGCGCCGCCGGGCGGCGCTGACCCGCGGGCGTACCGCGCGCCCCGCCCTCCCCGCACGGCCCGGCGCGGGCTCTCGGCGCCCGGCCACCCTCATCTCACTCCTGATCCCGCAAAGGTTGGTCCGCCATGTCCTCCCATCGCGAAGCACCGGAGATAAGCAAGGACCCGGTCGCCGACAGCTCCGACCTGTACGCGTTCGTCAGCCCCGACCGGCCCGACTCGGTCACGCTGATCGCCAACTACGTGCCGTTGCAGCTCCCCTCCGGCGGACCGAACTTCTTCGAGTTCGGCGACGACGTGCGGTACGAGATTCACATCGACAACGACGGTGACGGCCGTCCCGACGTGACCTACCGGTTCGAATTCAGCACCGAGATCACGAATCCGAACAGCTTTCTCTACAACACCGGCCCGATCGAGTCGCTGGACAGCGAGAACTGGAATCGGCGCCAGTTCTACAAGCTGACCCGGGTGGCCGACGGCCGGGAGCACGTGCTCGCAAACAAGCTGCCCTGCCCGCCATGCAACGTCGGGCCGCTCTCCACCCCGAACTACGCCCAGCTGGCCCGCCAGGCGACGTACAGCCTCTCCACCGGGGAGCGGGTCTTCGCCGGGCAGCGCGCGGACGGCTTCTTCGTCGACCTCGGCGCCATCTTCGACCTGGGTACGCTGCGGCCGTTCCAGCAGTTGCACGTCGCCGGCAAGAAGCTCTTCAAGGCCGAGGGCGAGCCGGTCAACGCCGTGGACCGGATGAACGTGCACAGCATCGCGGTGCAGGTGCCGCTGAGCAAGGTGCGCCGCAAGGCCAACCGGTACGGCGCCGCCGACCGCGCCTCGGTGATCGGGGTGTGGACGTCGGCCTCGCGGCAGCAGGTGCGGGTGCTTGGTGACCGGGCCGCCGCGGACACCGCCACCGGCCCGTGGACCCAGGTGTCACGGCTGGGCAACCCGTTGTTCAACGAGGTCATCGTGCCGATGTCCAAGAAGGACCTGTGGAACACCCTGCCGCCGTCGGAGGACAAGCGGTTCGCCCGCTTCGTCGAGCAGCCGGAGCTGGCCGCCCTGCTGCCGGCCCTCTATCCGGGCGTCTTCCCCAAACTGGACGCGCTGAACAAGGCCAAGAAGCCCCGGGCGGACCTGGCGGCGATCCTGCTCACCGGCATCCCGGCCGGGCTGATCGACGGCTTCACCAACAACACCGGCGACGTGCAGGCCGACATGCTGCGGCTGAACACCGCGATCAAGCCGACCGCCAAGCCGGACCGGTTCGGCGTGCTCGGCGGCGACCTGGCCGGCTTCCCCAACGGTCGGCGGGTCGGCGACGACGTGGTGAGCATCGCGCTGCGGGCCATCGCCGGGGTCACCGTGCCGCTGGTGGACAAGGCATTCACCCCCGACGCGGCAGCCGGCGCGGTCACCCCGGGGCTGAGCGCCGCCGACGTGACCGCGCCCTTCCTGGCCGGCTTCCCCTTCCTCGGTACGCCGTACGACGGGTTCAACAATCCGCCGGTGGCGAAGTCCTGAGCGGAGGGAGGACGTCATGCACGGGCACGACCACCGGTACGGGCCGACGGAGAGCGGCACCGTCCTGCTCGATCTGGGCGCGGACACCGGCGCGCTGATCGTCCACACCGGCCGTCGGCTGCACGGGCGGGAGATCGAGATCAGCCGGGCCGACCGGCCCGACGGGCCGCGTACCCATTCGGCCGTGCGGGAGCGGGTCGTCCGGGACGGGGTGTTCCACAGCGCCGTGTACCCGGACCTGCCGGCCGGCCTCTATACCGTTTGGTGGGACGAGCGGACGCCCGCCGGCGCGATCTCCGTCACCGGCGGCGCCGTCGCCGAGTTCGTCTGGCCGAGCAGCGCTCCGCCGGGGGTGGGCTGATCACCGCTCCGCGTCCGAACCGTCGCGCCCCGTCCACATCGTGGACGGGGCGCTGTCGGCATTTTCTGCTCGACGGGCGGCCGTGGCCGAACCGCGTTAACCTGTGCCCCACCAAGAACTCGATCTTGATGGCTGGTCCACCGGAGCCTCCGCCGGCGTACCCCGGCGGCGTCCACGATGGGCACGCCACGGCAGAAATCTCGGGCAACTCGCCGGAGAGGGCGTTACTCGGCCGGGGTCTGAATCGATAGGGCAGGTTGCGAGGCGGGCGACCGAAGTGGTCGCTCGAACGGTGTCGGGAGGGCGACTCCATTATCAAGTTCAGCTTGACGGCGCACGCATTACACGCGTGTAATTTGAATGGGGTTGTTCGCACGGAACGCAACAAATGGGGACCGTACGGACAAGCACGCCTTTCGCGTGGGGGGTTGCAGCGGCGATGACGCCGGTGCGCGACAAGGAGGCATCTGATGGACGGCCAGCTTGAGGTGGCCGACCTGCTCGGAAACGCGCCGGAGTGGCAGGAGCGGGCGCTCTGCTCGCAGACCGATCCGGAAGCGTTCTTTCCCGAGAAGGGCGGCTCGACCCGCGAGGCGAAGCGGATCTGCTCGCGGTGCGAGGTCAAGACGGAATGCCTCGAATACGCTCTCGGTCACGACGAGCGGTTCGGGATCTGGGGTGGGCTCTCCGAGCGGGAGCGGCGCAAGCTCAAGCGGCGAGTCGCCTGAGCTGACGTGTGGGGCCGGGGCGGTGGGGGCCGCCCGGCTCACGCCTTGGGTCGGTGCCGCGGGGGCGGCCCGACCGAGAGGGGGGTCAGGCCAGCTCGTCCGGGTCGACCCCGAGCAGGTTCGCCACCTGCTCGATGATCACGTCGTGCACCAGATCGGCCAGGTCCTCGCGGTCCATCGCGCGGAACTCCAGCGGCCGGCGGTAGAGCACGATGCGGGGCGGCACCTCCTGCCGGCCGGGGCGCCCCGGCAGCAGCCGGGCCAGCGGCACCTCGCCGTCCTCGAGCACGTCCGAGTCGTATACGTTCAGGTCCGGCGGGACGTCCTCGACGGCGAACTCGACACCGGCCAGCTCCTTGGCGAAGCGGCGCTCCAGCGTCTCGACGGTGTCCAGCACCAGGTCGTCGAAGACCTCGGCCTTGGTGCGGGCCAGCGGGACGGTCGCCGGCACCAGCCGCCCCCGCAGGCCACGACCGTGGCGGTCGCGGTGGGTGCGCCGGCCGGAGCCGGGGCGGCGGTGTTCCGGGCTCGTCATGAGGCACAGGGTAGCTCCCGGGCCGGCCTGGCCTGCGGCAGCGCCGCACTCCTGGCGCGGCGGGGTCGAGCGGGCGCGAATTGTGATCACCGTGACGGGCGTGTCGCAACGCGAACCGGTGCGCCGGACCCGGTAATGGGGATACCCTGCCGCCGTGAGGTCACCACGGCGCTGCTCCCGTAACGGCTGCCCCCGGCAAGCGGTCGCCACATTGACCTATGTCTACAACGAGTCGACCGCGGTGGTGGGCCCGTTGGCAGCCTTCGCCGAGCCGCACACGTACGACCTCTGTGAGCCGCACGCCCGGAGCCTGACCGCTCCCCGGGGCTGGGACGTGGTCCGGCACGAGGGCGAGTTCGAGCCGCCGCCGCCCACCACCGACGACCTGGTGGCCCTGGCCGAGGCCGTCCGCGAGGCCGCCCGCCCCGTGACCCCCCGCCCTCCCGAGGACGACCAGACCGCTTACCCCTCCCCCCACACCGGCCGCCGAGGCCACCTCCGCGTAATCCCCCCCAACCACTAACCCCCACCCCCCTCCCGCCCGGCCCCCGGCGGCGCCCGCCTGCCCACGATGATCAAGAAGTTTGCGTCAGGATCAGGACCTTGGATGACGCAAACCTCTTGATCACCGAGCCGGGACGCGGGCCGGGGGAGGGTCAGTGGCCGAGGAGGCGGGAGAAGGCGGCGGCGCGGCGGGAGGGGCGGCCCTTGCGGGCCTCGGCGGCGTCCGCTGAGAACATCAGCTTGAGGCTGGCGTTGACCGCCAGCCAGCGTAGGGGCTCCGGTTCCCACTTCGGGGAGCGGTGGTTGACCCAGGGGAGCGTCGTCAGGTCGCTGTCCACGCCGCGGATCAGGTCGGCGAGGGTACGGCCGGCCAGGTTGCTGGTGCCGACCCCGTCGCCGACGTAGCCGCCGGCCCAGCCGAGACCCGTCGCGCGGTCCAGCCCCACCGAGGCGGACCAGTCCCGGGCCACCCCGAGCGGGCCGCCCCAGGTGTGGGTGACCGGCACCTCGGGGCCGAGCACGGGGAAGAGTTCGCCCAGCACCCGGCGCAGCGCGCGGAAGACCGCCGGCTCCCGGTCGTACGCGGGGGAGACCCGGGAGCCGAAGTGGTAGGGCGCGCCCCGCCCGCCGAAGGCCAACCGGTCGTCGGCGGTGCGCTGGCCGTAGATGATGACGTGCCGGTGGTCGGAGAACGTCTCCCGCTCGGCCAGCCCGATCCGGTCCCAGGTCTGCGCGGGCAGCGGCTCGGTGGCCACCATCAGCGAGTAGACCGGGGCGATGGCGCGCCGCTGCCCGGGCAGCCCCGGCGTGTACCCCTCGGTGGCCCGGACCACCACCGGCGCCCGGACCGTGCCGTACGGGGTGACCGCGGCGCCGGCCCGGATCGCGGTGACCGGGGTGCGTTCGTGCAGGCGTACCCCGTGGCGCTCGACCGCCCGGGCCAGCCCACGGACCAGCTTCGCCGGGTGCACCACCGCGCAGTGCGGGGTGTACGTCGCCCCGAGCACCCCCTCGGCCGCGCACCGGGCGGACGCCTCGGGGGCGTCGAGCAGCACCAGGTCGTCGGGGTCGAGACCGTGCTCGCGGGCCGTGGCCACCTCGGCCCGGGCCCGGCCGAGCTGGGCCTGCGACCGGGCCAGCACCACCGTCCCGCCCCGGTGCCAGTCGCAGTCGATGCCCTCGGCGGCGACCACCCGGCCGACCTCGCGCACGGTCTGCTGCATGGCCCGCTGCATGGCCAGCGCCCGGTCCCGGCCGTGCCGGCGGGCCAGCGCGGGCAGCGAGGTGGGGAAGAGCGCGGAGCACCAGCCGCCGTTGCGCCCCGAGGCGCCGTACCCGGCGATCTCGGCCTCCAGCACGGTGATCCGCAGCGACGGGTCGGCGGTCGCGAGGTGGTACGCCGTCCACAGCCCGGTGTAGCCGGCGCCGACGATCACCACGTCGGCGTCGGCGTCGCCGGGCAGCGACGGGCGCGGGTCCAGCGGCTCGTCCACCGTGGACAGCCAGTGGGACAGCTCCTGGTAGCGCATCACCACTCCGGTGGGGGCAGGTCGTGGCGCAGCCGTGGGTCGGGCTGTGGGGTGCCGAGCGTCTCCAGCACCGGCACCACCCCGGCCCAGACCGGCCGGTCGAGGTCGTCGTCGGGGTCGTCGGGCGGGCCGGCGCTGACCTTCACCGAGCACTCGTCCAGCCGCAGGGCGAGCACCAGCGTGGCGGCCAGCTCCTTCGCCGACGGCGACCGGATCGCCGCCCAGCGGCCGGGCAGCAGCTGCTCGGAGATGCGTTCCAGGGCGGCCAGCCGGTCGTCGCCGTCGACCACGCTCAGCTCGCCGAGCACCATCGCGCACCGGTAGTTCATCGAGGAGGCGAAGGCGCTGCGGGCCAGCACGAGACCGTCGAGCAGGGTCACCGTCAGGCAGGCCGGCGCGCCCGCCGCGAGGTGCCGGAACAGCCGGCTGCCGGTCGAGCCGTGCAGCAGCACCCGCTCGCCGTCGCGGGCGTAGGCCACCGGCAGCGCGTACGGCTGACGCCCGTCGGCGATGGCCAGGTGACCGACCCGGCCGGCGTCGAGGACGGCGTGCAGGGTGGCCCGGGTCGTGGACCGCGAGCTCGGGCAGCCGGCGTACCCGGGTGCGGTCGGTGCCGCCGACGGCCGCGCTGCT
Organism: Micromonospora sp. A200; assembly: GCF_029893845.1. Lineage (NCBI taxonomy): Bacteria > Bacillati > Actinomycetota > Actinomycetes > Micromonosporales > Micromonosporaceae > Micromonospora > Micromonospora sp. A200. Next base: position 131,345 of record NZ_JARXXY010000009.1, read on the forward strand.
CCCGGTCCCGCCGCTGGCCGGTGCGGCCGCCTGGGTGCTCGCGGTGTCGGCGGTGGCCGGTGCGGTGCGGGGCCGGCTCCCGGTGTCCCGGGAACCGGCCCCGCCCAGCCCGGGCCCGCCGCTCAGAGGCGGTTCCATGCCTCGGTCAGCACGGCGCGCAGGATCTGCTCGATCTCGTCGAACTGCTGTTGATCGGCGATCAGCGGCGGGGCGAGCTGCACCACGGGATCGCCCCGGTCGTCGGCGCGGCAGTAGAGCCCGGCCTGGAAGAGCGCGGTGGAGAGGTAGCCCCGCAGCAGCCGCTCGGACTCTGCCTCGTCGAAGGTCTCCCGGGTCGCCTTGTCCTTGACCAGCTCGATGCCGTAGAAGTAGCCGTCGCCCCGGACGTCGCCGACGATGGGCAGGTCGTTGAGCTTCTCCAGGGTGGACCGGAAGGCGCCCTCGTTGGCCCGGACGTGCCCGATGAGGTCCTCGCGGGCGAAGACCTCCAGGTTGGCCAGGGCCACCGCGCAGGAGACCGGGTGGCCGCCGAAGGTCACCCCGTGGGCGAACATGCCGGTCTCGGTGAGGAACGGCTCCATCAGCCGCTCGCTGGCGATCATCGCGCCGAGCGGGGCGTACCCGGAGGTGATGCCCTTGGCGGTGGTGATGATGTCGGGCTGGTAGCCGTACCGGACGGCGCCGAAGTACTCGCCGAGCCGGCCCCACGAGCAGATCACCTCGTCGGAGACGAGCAGCACGTCGTACGCGTCGCAGATCTCCCGGACCCGCTCGAAGTAGCCGGGCGGCGGCGGGAAGCAGCCGCCGGAGTTCTGCACCGGCTCCAGGAAGACCGCGGCGACGGTGTCCGGCCCCTCGCGCTCGATGGCGCGGCGGATCTCCTCGGCGGCCCAGCGGCCGAACGCCTCGGGCGAGTCGCCGTGCTCCGGGGCGCGGTAGAAGTTGGTGTTCGGCACCTTGATGCCGCCGGGCACCAGCGGCTCGAAGTCACTCTTGATGCCGGGCAGGCCGGTGATCGACAGCGCGCCCATCGAGGTGCCGTGGTAGGCGATGTACCGGCTGACCACCTTGTGCTTGTTCGGCTGGCCGGTGCGCTTGAAGTACGCCCGGGCCAGCTTCCACGCCGCCTCGACGGCCTCGGAGCCGCCGGTGGTGAAGAAGACCCGGTTCAGGTCGCCCGGGGTGAGCGAGGCGATCTTCTCCGCCAGCTCGACGGCCTTCGGGTGGGCGTACGACCAGAGCGGGAAGTAGGCCAGCTCGCCGGCCTGCTTGGCGGCCGCCTCGGCCAGCTCGGTACGCCCGTGGCCGGCGTTGACGACGAAGAGCCCGGCGAGTCCGTCCAGGTACCGGCGGCCCTGGGAGTCCCAGACGTACGCGCCCTCGCCGCGGACGATGGTCGGCACCTCGCCGGCGGAGTAGCTGGCCATCCGGGTGAAGTGCATCCAGAGGTGGTCGGTGGCGTTGGCCATGTCAGCCCCATCGGGTCTCGGGCCGGTCAGGGGGTGACACCGGCCGCTCTGCCCACGGTTATCGCACAGCCGTCCCGGTAAAGGCAAGTGCTATCAGTGGCGTAGATGCGCTACAGCGACGGATTCAGCGCCCGTATGGCGAACGCGCAATGGATTCCGCACGAAGGGCGACCTGCCCGGCGAGGCTCACTCGGCCCAGGGCTGGAAGCCGGTGTCGAGGACGGCCCGGAGCGACGCGCGCAGTCGGGCCGCCTCGTCGACGCCGAATGTGTCCTCGAAGCGGGCTTGCGCGGCTCGCCAGAGCGGTAGGGCCGCGTCGACGCGGGCGAGGCCGTCCGGCGTGATCGAGACGACCCGTGCCCGGCGGTCGGCGGTCGATGGCTCGACGGTGACCAGGCCCTCCCGCACGAGCGGCTTGAGGTTGGTGGCCATCGTCGTCCGGTCCATGAAGATCTGCTCGGCGAGGCTGGTGATCGTCAGCTCGCCCTGAGCGTGGAGCGTCCGCAGGATGGAGAGCTGCGTCGCACGCAGACCGACCGGGCCGAGGGCCTTGTCGTAGGTCGCGGTGAGATACCGGGCCGCTTTGCGTAATGCGAGACAGTTGCAGGGATCGTCGAGGTCTGTCTGCATAGCGACCAATTTCTCCTCCCGGCTTCCCTTTCCCGGTAGGCGCGGCTGCGCCTTGCTGCGCGGCCGGTCACCGACGGGGCGCCGTCCTGGCGGCTCGGCAAATGCGAGCATATGCTCGTATCTGTCACCCTTCCACTCCGGGTGCTCCCGAGGAGAGTCTCACCAAGCCGCCGAGGAGGCGATGCGATGCGACCCGCGCAGGCCGGCCCCGACCGCGCAGCAGCGGTACGCAAGGCCCGGTTCGGCAAGCTCCCGGAGCGAATCCGCCCCGAGGACATGGTCGAGGAGCAGGCGACCACGGTGCCGGACCCGGCGAGAGGCAGCTACAACTCCGACGAATGGCTCATTCGGCACGCCGTCTGAGCTCGTCACCTACCGCACGGAGGATTCTGATGCGCCTTTCCAAGCCGTTCCTGACCGTGTCGGTGGCGGTGCTCTCCCTGGCCGTCGCCGTGGGCTGCTTCGCCCAGGTCTTCTGACCGCGGGTGGTCTCACTCGGGTCTTCGGGACCCTGGGTGGTTTCGCGCGGGTTGGCTGACCGCGCCACGGGCGATCGGGGCGTGGCGCGGCCACCGGCCGGCCACGCCACCGTGCCCACCGTTGGGGGTCAGGCGGTACCCCAGCTGTAGGTCTGCTTGCGCAGCTTGAGGTAGACGAACGCCTCGGTCGCCAGCACCCCGGGGACGGCGCGCAGCTTCTGCAGGATCTCCAGCAGGTGGGCGTCGTTGCGGCAGACCACCTCGGCCAGCAGGTCGAACGAGCCGGCGGTGATCACCACGTAGTCGATCTCCTCGAACTCGGCGAGCCGGTCGGCCACCGCCTCCAGGTCGCCGTCGGTACGCAGGCCGATCATGGCCTGGCGGGGGAACCCGAGCTGGAGCGGGTCGGTGACGGCGACGATCTGCATCACCCCGGCGTCGAGCAGCCGCTGCACCCGCTGCCGCACCGCCGCCTCGGAGAGCCCGACGGCCTTGCCGATGGTCGCGTACGGCCGGCGGCCGTCCTCCTGGAGTTGCTCGATGATCTGCTTCGCCACGTCGTCGAGCAGGGCGTGGCTGGCGCCGTCACGGACCGCCACCCGCCGCCCGCCGTTGCCGTTCTCCTGCTGCCGGTTCGTCATCGACCACTCCCCATGTCCGTTCCCCCGGGTGAGCCTAGTGCCATCGGGCAGTGTGGCGTATTTCGTCGTCCATTGCTATTCCCGCAACGGAATCCCTTGTGGGGTCGGTCACCTCATGTCAGGATCAGTCGTCCCAGGCACCTGACCCCTCCCGCCGGCGCGTCACCCCCGTCCCCGCCGCCGACGGACGACCCCCTAGGAGTCGTCACATGCGAACTCCCCTGAAGCCCTTCACCCGGCGTGGACTACTCACCGGCACCCTCTCCTCGGCCGCCCTGCTCGCCGCGGGCGGCGCGCTCGCCGGCTGCGGCACCAAGGCCGCGACCCAGACCGAGGAGGGCTGCAAGAGCGAGGACCTCTCCGCGACGGAGAAGAAGCTGGCCTTCGCCAACTGGCCGCAGTACATGGACGTGGACGAGAAGGACGAGTCGAAGCGGCCCAGCCTCGACGCGTTCGTCCAGAGGGCCGGCATCCAGGTCACCTACACCGAGGACATCAACGACAACAACGAGTTCTTCGGCAAGGTGCAGAACCAGCTGGCCAGCTGCCAGAGCACCGACCGGGACATCATCGTCCTCACCGACTGGATGGCCGCCCGGATGATCCGGCTCGGCTGGATCCAGAAGCTCGACCCGGCGAAGATCCCGAACGTGGCGGCCAACCTGCTGCCGTCGCTGATCAACCGGTCCTTCGACCCGGACAACCGGATCGCCATCCCGTGGCAGTCCGGCCTGGCCGGCCTGGCCTACAACGGCAACGTCACCAAGGAGCTCCGCACCGTCGACGAGCTGCTGACCCGCCCCGATCTGAAGGGCAAGGTGACCGCGCTGTCCGAGATGCGCGACACCATGGGTCTGCTGCTGCAGTCCAACGGGCACGACCCGGCCAACTTCACTGGGGCCCAGTTCGACGACGCGCTCAACAAGCTCAAGAAGGCCGTCGACTCCGGGCAGATCCGCAAGTTCACCGGCAACGACTACGCCCCGGACCTCGCCAAGGGCGACATCGCCGCCTGCATCGGCTGGTCCGGTGACGTCATCCAGCTCACCGGCGAGGACGAGAAGATCAAGTTCGTCTCGCCCGAGTCGGGCGTGATGCTGTTCAGCGACAACATGATGGTGCCGAACAAGGCCACCCACAAGGCGAACGCCGAAGCGCTGATCAACTACTACTACGAGCCGGCCGTCGCGGCGCAGCTCGCCGCGTACGTCAACTACATCTGCCCGGTCAAGGGCGCGCAGGCCGAGATGGAGAAGATCGACCCGGAGCTGGCGGCCAACCCGCTGATCTTCCCGGACGAGGCACTGCTGTCGAAGTCCAAGGTCTTCATGGCCTTGGACGAGAAGCAGGAGAAGGAGTACGAAACGAAGTTCCAGCAGGTCATCGGGGCGTGAAGACGATGGGACACGAGTCACCGGCCGGCGACCTGAGGCTGGCCAACCTCACCAAGCGGTTCGGCGTCTTCACCGCGGTGGACGACCTCAGCCTGACCATCCCGCAGGGCTCGTTCTTCGCCCTGCTCGGGGCGTCCGGCTGCGGCAAGACCACCACCCTGCGGATGATCGCCGGACTGGAGGAACCGACCAGCGGGCAGGTCCTGCTCGGCGACCGGGACATCGCCCGGTTGCGGCCGTACAAGCGGCCGGTGAACACCGTGTTCCAGAGCTACGCGCTCTTCCCGCACCTGAACATCTTCGAGAACGTGGCGTTCGGGCTGCGCCGGCGCGGCATCCGCTCGGTCGACGACGAGGTCATGCGGATGCTGTCGCTGGTGCAGCTCGACGACTACGGCAACCGGCGCCCCGCGCAGCTCTCCGGCGGGCAGCAGCAGCGGGTCGCCCTGGCCCGCGCGCTGATCAACCGCCCGCAGGTGCTGCTGCTCGACGAGCCGCTGGGCGCACTCGACCTGAAGCTGCGGCGGCAGATGCAGATCGAGCTGAAGCGGATCCAGACCGAGGTCGGGATCACCTTCGTGCACGTCACCCACGACCAGGAGGAGGCCATGACCATGGCCGACACGGTCGCGGTGATGAACGCCGGCCGGATCGAGCAGCTCGGCGCACCGGCCGACATCTACGAGTTCCCGGCCACCGCGTTCGTGGCGAACTTCCTCGGCCAGTCCAACCTGCTGGCCGCCGAGGCCGCGGGCACCGCCGGCACCGCGGTGCCGGTCACCGCCCACGGCTCCCGCTTCTCGGTGCCCGCCGATCGCGCCCGCGCCGACCGGGGCGCGGTCTACCTGGGGGTACGCCCGGAGAAGCTGCACCTGGTCGGCTCCGCCGACCAGGTGCCCGACGGGCACCAGCACCTCGAGGGTGTGGTCACCGACGCCTCCTACGTGGGGGTCAGCACCCAGTACCTCGTCCGCACCGGCTGGGGGAGCGAGATCTCCGCGTTCGCGGCGAACAGCGGCGCCGGCGGCCAGCTGCCGGTCGGCACCCGGGTGGTGGCGCACTGGCACCCCCGGCACGCCTTCCTGCTGCCCCGCGAGCCCGGCCAGGACGACAGCACCACCCCACTGCTCGACGAGCCGGTGGGTGCGGCCTCATGACCGCGCTGGCCCACGTTCCGACCCCGTCGGGGCCGGCGGCCGCCGCGCCGCCACCGCCCCGGCGGGGCCGGCACCGGCTGCTGCCGTACCTGCTGCTGCTGCCCGGCGCGGCCTGGCTGTTCGTCTTCTTCGGCCTGCCGCTGCTGCAACTGGCCGCGGCCAGCCTCTACGACCCCAGCGGCTCGCTCTCCACCGGGTACGCGCTGACCTGGGCGTTCGGCAACTACCCGGACGCATTGCAGGCGTACTGGCCGCAGTTCGCCCGCTCCTTCGGCTACGCCGGGATCGCGCTGGTGCTGGCCCTGCTGATGGGCTACCCGCTGGCGTACGCGATCGCGCAGAAGGCCGGCCGGTGGAAGAACCTGCTGCTGGTCTGCGTGGTCGCCCCGATGTTCACCAGTTTCCTGGTGCGCACCCTGGCCTGGAAGACCATCCTGTCGGACAACGGCGCGCTGGTGGGCCTGCTGCGCGACCTGCACCTGCTCGCGCCCGACGGCCGGCTGCTCGCCACCCCGGTCGCGGTGATCCTCGGCCTGACCTACAACTTCCTGCCGTTCCTGGTGCTGCCGCTGTACGCCAGCCTGGAGCGGCTGGACCACCGGCTGCTGGAGGCGGCGAGCGACCTGTACGCCAGCCCGGTGCAGGCGTTCCGCCGGGTCACCCTGCCGCTGTCGATGCCCGGCCTGATCGCCGGCACGCTGCTCTTCTTCATCCCGGCCACCGGTGACTACATCAACGCGGAACTGCTCGGCACCCCGAACGAATACATGATCGGCAACGTCATCGACTCGGCGTTCCTGGTCCGGCTGGACTACCCGCAGGGCGCGGCGCTGTCGTTCCTGCTGATGGCGGCGATCCTCGCGGTGGTCTTCGTCTACCTGCGCCGCGCCGGCACGGACGAGGTGGTGTAAATGAGGCTGTCCCGTTGGCTGGCCGACCGCTGGGTGATGGGCGTGGCCCTGCTGGTGCTCGGCTACCTCTCCCTGCCGATCCTGGTGGTGGCCGGCCTCTCCTTCAACCGCCCGTCCAGCCGGCTGTCGTACGACTTCCACGAGTTCACCCTGGACAACTGGCGGCAGCCCTGCGCCACCTCCGAGATGTGCGATGCGGTGATCCGCAGCGTGCAGATCGGCTTCATCGCCACCGTCGTCGCCACCGTGATCGGCACCCTGATGGCGTTCGCCCTGGTCCGGCACCGGTTCCGCGGCCGGACCGGGATCAACCTGCTGATCTTCCTGCCGATGGCCACCCCGGAGCTGGTGATGGGCACCTCGCTGCTCGCCCTCTTCGTCTCCGCCGGCGTGCCGCAGGGCTTCTGGACCATCGTCATCGCGCACGTCATGTTCTGCGTGTCGTTCGTGGTGGTGACGGTCAAGGCGCGGCTGGCCGGGATGGACCGGCGGCTGGAGGAGGCCGCGATGGACCTCTACGCCAGCGAGTGGCAGACGTTCCGGCGGATCACCCTGCCGCTGGTGCTGCCCGGCATCGTGGCCGCCGCGCTGCTCGCCTTCTCGCTCAGCTTCGACGACTTCATCATCACGAACTTCAACGCCGGCACCACGGTCACCTTCCCGATGTACGTCTGGGGCGCCGCCCAGCGCGGCATCCCGCCGCAGGTCAACGTGATCGGCACGGCGATGTTCGTGATCGCGCTGCTGCTGGTCGGGGCCAGCTCGCTGCGCGGACGAAAGGCCAGGCGCAGCCACCTCGCGGCCGCCCCGGCGGCCGGCCGGCGGGCGAAGAGCCCGTCATGATCCTCCCGCATACCGGCCGGGCGCTCGCCGAGGCGGCGTCCGTGCCCTACTGGCTCGACCGCCCGGAACGACCCGACCCGCTGCCGCCGCTGGACGGTACGCACACCGCCGACCTGCTGGTCGTCGGCGGCGGCTACAGCGGCCTGTGGGCGGCACTGCTCGCCAAGCGCGACGACCCTGCCCGGGACGTGCTGCTGGTCGAGGCGGGCACCTGCGGCTGGGCGGCGTCCGGGCGCAACGGCGGGTTCTGCGCCGCTTCGCTGACCCACGGGTTGGCCAACGGCGTGGACCGCTTCCCCGGCGAGATCGACGAGCTGGAGCGGCTCGGCCGGGAGAACCTGGCCGCGATCGCGGCGACCGTCGAGGCGTACGGGATCGACTGCGAGTTCGAGCGCACCGGCGAGCTGGCGGTGGCGGTCGAGCCGTACCAGCTCGCCGGGCTGGCCGAGGACGCCGAACTGGCCCGCCGGTACGGCCACGACGTGCGGCTGCTCGACCGCGACGAGGTGCGGGCCGAGGTGGACTCGCCGACGTACCTCGGTGGGCTGTGGGACCGCGACCGGGTGGCCGTGCTGGACCCGGCGAAGCTGGCCTGGGGCCTGCGCCGCGCCTGCCTCGACGAGGGGGTGCGGATCCACGAGCACACCCGGGTGACCGGGCTGCGCCGCGACGGCGCGGCGCTGCGGGCGGCGATCGCCGGCGGGCCGGGCGCGGCGCCGGGGGCGGTGCGGGCCCGGCAGGTGGTGCTCGCCACCAACGCCTTCCCGCCACTGCTGCGCCGGCTGCGCGCCTGGCTGGTGCCGGTCTACGACTACGCCCTGATGACCGAGCCACTGACCACCGCGCAGCGGGACGCGATCGGCTGGCGCAACCGGCAGGGGCTGGCGGACACCGGCAACCAGTTCCACTACTACCGGATCACCGGCGATCAGCGGATCCTCTTCGGCGGCTACGACGCGGTCTACCACTACGGCAACCGGGTCGCCCCGGAGCTGGAGCAGCGGCCGGCCACCTTCACCGCCCTCGCCGACCACTTCTTCACCACGTTCCCGCAGCTGGAGGGCTTGCGCTTCAGCCACCGCTGGGGCGGGGTGATCGACACCTGCACCCGGTTCTGCCCGTTCTTCGGCACCGCCTACGACGGCCGGCTGGCGTACGCGGCCGGCTACACCGGGCTCGGCGTCGGCGCCACCCGGTTCGGCGCGCGGGTGATGCTCGACCTGCTGAGCGGCGAGGAAACCCCGCTGACCCGGCTCGACCTGGTCCGCAGCACGCCGCTGCCGTTCCCGCCGGAGCCCGTCCGGGCCGCCGGCATCAACCTCACCCGCTGGTCGCTCGCCCGCGCCGACGCGCGCGAGGGTCGGCGCAACGTCTGGCTCCGTACTCTCGATCGTCTTGGTTTGGGGTTTGATTCCTGATGCGCATCCTGCTCGTCGGCGCCGGTGGCGTCGGCTCCGCCGCTGTCGCCATCGCCGCCCGCCGTTCCTTCTTCGAGACCATGGTCGTCGCCGACTACGACCTCGGCCGCGCCGAGCGTGCCGTGGCCGGGCACGGTGACCGGTTCGTCGCCGCCAAGGTGGACGCCTCCGCCGCCGACGCGGTCGCCGCGCTCTGCCGGGAGCACCGGATCACCCACGTGCTCAACGCGGTCGACCCGCGCTTCGTCATGCCGATCTTCGACGGCGCCTTCGCCGCCGGGGCCGACTACCTCGACATGGCCATGTCGCTGTCCCACCCGCACCCGTCCCGCCCCTATGCCGAGACCGGGGTGAAGCTCGGCGACGACCAGTTCGCCGTCGCCGACCGGTGGGCGGCGGCCGGCCGGCTGGCGCTCTGCGGCATCGGCATCGAGCCGGGCCTGTCGGACGTCTTCGCCCGGTACGCCGCCGACGAGCTGTTCGACGAGATCGACGAGATCGGCGTCCGCGACGGCGCGAACCTCACCGTCGACGGCTACGACTTCGCGCCGTCGTTCTCCATCTGGACCACCATCGAGGAGTGCCTGAACCCGCCGGTGATCTGGGAGGCCGGCCGGGGCTGGTACACCACCGAGCCGTTCAGCGAGCCGGAGGTCTTCGACTTCCCGGAGGGGATCGGCCCGGTCGAGTGCGTCAACGTCGAGCACGAGGAGGTGCTGCTCATCCCGCGCTGGGTGAAGGCGAAGCGGGTCACCTTCAAGTACGGCCTGGGCGACGAGTTCATCGAGGTGCTGAAGGCCCTGCACAAGGTCGGCCTCGACTCGACCGCTCCGGTCTCCGTCCGGGGTGTCGAGGTGTCGCCCCGGGACGTGGTGGCCGCCAGCCTGCCCGACCCGGCCACCCTGGGCGACCGGATGCGCGGCAAGACCTGCGCCGGCACCTGGGTCACCGGCACCGGCAAGGACGGGCGGCCGCGTGAGGTCTACCTCTACCACGTGGTCGACAACGAGTGGTCCATGCGGGAGTACGGCCACCAGGCCGTCGTCTGGCAGACCGCGGTGAACCCGGTGGTGGCCCTGGAACTGCTCGCCACCGGCGCGTGGTCGGGGACCGGGGTGATCGGCCCCGAGGCGCTGCCGCCCCGCCCCTTCCTCGACCTGCTCACCGGGTACGGCTCGCCGTGGGGGATCCAGGAGCGATGAACCGCTACGGCCCGATGTACGGCCCCGACGTCACCTTCCTCGGGGTGGACCGCTGCACCCTGGACGACCCCGCGTCGTACGCCGACGCCGACGTCGTCATCGTCGGTGCGCCCTTCGACGGCGGCACCTCGCACCGGCCCGGCACCCGCTTCGGCCCGTCCGCCATCCGGCAGGCCTGCTACCTGCCGCACGACGGCTCCCGCCCGTCCCTGGCGATGCGCGTCGACGGGCTGCGCGACCTGCGCGTCTACGACGCCGGCGACGTGGAGATGTTCGCCGGCGACATCGAGCGGTCGCTGGCGTCGCTGGAGGCCGCCGTGTACGCCGTCGCCGCCGCCGGGGCGATCCCGATCGTCCTCGGCGGTGACCACTCCATCGCCCTGCCCGACGCCACCGGGGTCGCCCGGCAGCACGGGCTCGGCCGGGTGTCGCTGGTGCACTTCGACGCGCACGCAGACACCGGACACATCGAGTTCGGCTCGCTGCACGGGCACGGCCAGCCGATGCGCCGGCTCATCGAGTCCGGCGCGGTACGCGGCGACCGGTTCCTCCAGATCGGCCTGCGCGGCTACTGGCCCGACCCGCCCACCCTGGCGTGGATGGCCGCCCAGCGGATGCGCTCCTACGAGATGACCGAGCTGGTGTCGCGCGGCCTCGACACCTGCCTGTCGGAGGCCTTCACGATCGCGACCGACGAGTGCGAGGGGGTGTTCCTCTCCGTCGACGTGGACGTGGTCGACCCGGGCATGGCACCGGGCACCGGCACCCCCGAGCCGGGCGGCCTCACCTCGCGGCAACTGCTCGACGCCGTCCGCCGGGTCTGCTACGAACTGCCCGTGGTCGGGGTGGACGTGGTCGAGGTCGCCCCGCCGTACGACCACGCCGACATCACCGCGTACCTGGGCAACCGGGTGGTCCTGGAGGCGTTGTCGGCCATCGCCCGACGCCGCCGGGACGCGGCCGGCGGACCGCCCTGGGATCCGCGACAGCCGCTGCTGGACGACCGCTGACCGGCGCCCACCCCACCCCCCCGCCCCCGCCCCCGCCCCACCCCGCCCGCGATCTTGCACTTTCTGCCCTGACTTTTCGGTCATAAGGCGCACATCGAGGGCCATAAGTGCAAGATCGCGGGAGGGGTGGGGCGGGGCGAGGGCGGGAGAGGAGGGGAGGGGTTTTCCACAGGGGGGTTGGTTGTCCACAGGGTGGGGTTTGGGGTGGGCGGGGAGGGGCGGGGTTGGGGGATTCTGCCCGCATGGGGGTTCAACTGTGGCGCGTGGAGTCGTTGACTCGTCAGATCACCGTCAAGCGGCTTCGGACGCGGGTCGGCAGGGAGGAACTGCGCCGGGTGCGGCGAGGCGTCTACGCCGACCAGCCGTGCGATGACGAGGACGAGCTGCGGGCGCTCATGCTGTGCCTGCCCGAGGAGGCCATGCTGGCGCGGCAGACCGCGGCGCGGCGGCACGGGTTCGGAGTGCTGCGAGAAGATCAGGTTCACGTCCAGCTTCCCGCCGCGGTGCCCAAACCGCGACTCCCTGGGCTGGTCGTGCACCACTCGGTACTTCCGGTCGAGCCCGTTCTCGTCGGTGATCTGCCGTGCGTCCCGCCGGTCCGATGTGCCGTGGACCTCGCGCGCACCGTCCGCCGGATGGGCGCCCTGCCGGTGCTAGACGCTGCCGTTCGCTCCGGAACGGTGACCCGGGACGAGCTGTTGGCCGAGGTTGCGGCTCATCGGGCCCTGCGCGGTGTCCGCCAGGCCCGGGAGTTGGTGCCGCTCGCCGACGGCCGGCCGGAGTGTCGGCAGGAGAGCCAACTACGATTGGTGCTGATCGACAGCCGGCTGCCGGCGCCCGAACCTCAGCTGTGGGTGTTGGACCGGGACGGCATCCCTCGGTACCGACTGGACCTGGGCTACCGCCAGCGCCGCGTGGGCATCGAATACGACGGACTATCCCACCTGGACCGCGACCGGATGCGGTACGACCGCGACCGCCTCAATTGGCTCGACGCCAACGGCTGGCGCATGCGCTACTTCACCGACCGCGACCTCTACCGCCGCCCCGCCCACATAGTCGCCACCATCCGCGCCGCCCTCTCGTGATCCTCCTCTGCGCGATCTTGCACTTTGTGCCCACAGGCTGTCTTCTATGTCCGGGATGCCGGGGCGCAAAGTGCAAGATCGCGGCTGCTGCGTCAGGCGGCGAGCCGGGAGCGGATGAGGAAGCGGACGCCGTCCGGCGCCTCCAGGGAGAACCCGCTGCCCCGGCCGGGCACCACGTCGACCGTCAACCGGGTGTGTTTCCACAGCTCCCACTGGGACGTCGACATCCAGAACTCGACCGGTTCGGGCACGCCGTCCACCTCGAGTGCCGCCAGCAGGACGTCCGAGCCGCCGGTGCGGAACTCGCCGGCCGGGTAGCACATCGGGGCGCTGCCGTCGCAGCAGCCGCCGGACTGGTGGAACATCAGGGCCCCGTGCCGCTCTCGCAGCGACCGGATCAGCTCGGCCGCCGCGGGAGTGACGGTAACGGGCGGCGCCGTGGCGCCCGGGGGACCGGGCACCACAGCGTCTCCACGGGCGGCCATCAGAAGAAGCCGAGTTTCTTGGTGGAGTAGCTGACCAGCAGGTTCTTGGTCTGCTGGTAGTGCTCCAGCATCATCTTGTGGTTCTCCCGCCCGATGCCGGACTGCTTGTACCCGCCGAACGCGGCGTGTGCCGGGTACGCGTGGTAGCAGTTCGTCCAGACCCGCCCGGCCTGGATCGACCGCCCGGCCCGGTACGCGGTGTTCATGTCCCGGGTCCAGACGCCCGCGCCCAGCCCGTACAGGGTGTCGTTGGCGATCTTCACGGCGTCGTCCAGGTCGGCGAAGGAGGTCACCGAGACCACCGGGCCGAAGATCTCCTCCTGGAAGATCCGCATCGAGTTGTCGCCCTCGAAGATCGTCGGCTGGACGTAGTACCCGCCCGACAGCTCCCCGCCCAGATCCGCCCGGGCGCCGCCGGTCAGGACGCGAGCGCCCTCCTGGCGGCCGATGTCCAGGTAGGACAGGATCTTCTCCAGTTGGTCGTTGGAGGCCTGCGCGCCGACCATCGTGTCGGTGTCCAGCGGGTGGCCCTGCACGATCCGGCCGGTCCGCTCGACCGCCGCGGCCAGGAAGTCCGAGTAGTGGCCCTGCTGGATCAGCGCCCGGGACGGGCAGGTGCAGACCTCGCCCTGGTTGAGGGCGAACATGGTGAAGCCCTCGAGCGCCTTGTCGTGGAAGTCGTCGTGGGCGGCGCTGACGTCGTCGAAGAAGATGTTCGGGCTCTTGCCGCCCAGTTCCAGGGTGACGGGTTTGATGTTCTCGCTGGCGTACTGCATGATCAGCCGCCCGGTGGTGGTCTCGCCGGTGAACGCCACCTTCGCCACCCGGGGCGAGGACGCCAGCGGCTTGCCCGCCTCGACGCCGAAGCCGTTGACGATGTTGAGCACGCCCGGCGGGAGCAGGTCGGCGACGAGCGAGAGCCAGTAGTGGATGGACGCCGGGGTCTGCTCGGCCGGCTTGAGCACCACCGCGTTGCCGGCGGCCAGCGCCGGGGCCAGCTTCCAGGTCGCCATCAGGATCGGGAAGTTCCACGGGATGATCTGCCCGACCACGCCGAGCGGCTCGTGGAAGTGGTACGCCACGGTGTCGTCGTCGATCTCGCCGAGGCTGCCCTCCTGGGCGCGGATCGCGCCGGCGAAGTAGCGGAAGTGGTCGATCGCCAGCGGGATGTCGGCGGCCAGCGTCTCCCGTACCGGCTTGCCGTTCTCCCAGGTCTCGGCGATGGCGAGGGATTCCAGGTTCTCCTGCATCCGGTCGGCGATCCGGTTGAGGATCAGCGACCGTTCGGCGACCGAGGTGCGTCCCCAGGCGTCGGCGGCGCCGTGCGCGGCGTCGAGCGCCTTCTCGACGTCCTCGGCGGTGCCCCGGGCCACCTCGCAGAAGGTCTGACCGGTGACCGGGGTGGGGTTCTCGAAGTACTGCCCGCCGTGCGGCTTGACGTACTCGCCGCCGATGAAGTGGTCGTAGCGGGACTGCCAGTGGGTGGGGGCGTCGTAGCGCGTCATCGGGTTCCTCCGCCGTCCGTCAGGGGTGATGGCGGGACGCTAGTTTCCGCGACGTTGCAGCGACGTTGCGCGCTGAAGGTCGTACTCGGCGCAGAGCTGGCCGATGCGGGCCAGAGCGAGCGGCCGGCGCGGCGCGCCCGGCGGCAACGCCCGTGCCAGGGCCTGCCAGGCGGTGAGGTCGTCGGCGCCGGCGGGCGTCGCGGTCCAGGCCGCGAGGAGCGCCGGGTCGCCGGCGGCCAGCACGGCCGCGCGCAGCTGCCCGTCGACCAGCCGGCGCAGCCGGGCCACTCCCGGCGCGTCCGAGGCGGGCAGCAGCGACCCCGGGTACGCCCGGAGCGCGCCCGCCGCGTCGCCGCGTTCCAGCAGCTCGCCGACGGTACGGAAGTCGGCGCGCACGGTGCCGCGCAGCCGGTACGGGCGGGAGTCGAGCAGTTCGGGGCCGAGCGCCCGGCGCAGCCGGGACAGCTCGGCGCGCAGCGTGACCGGGTGCAGCCGGTCGTCGCCGTAGAGGTCGAGGCCGAGCTGTTCGCCGGTGCGCCCCTCCGGGTGGTCGAGCAGCAGCACCAGCAGTTCGCTGTGTCGGCGGCCGAGCCGGACGCGCCGCCCGCCGACGCGCAGCTCGGCCTCGTCCCGGCCGAGGGCGGCCACCGAGATGACGTCGGGTTCGGCCGGCGCGGCGCTGGCCAGGAACGCCTCGGCGGCCCGCGCGGTGGCCCGGACCAGGGCGAGGCTCTGCGGGGTGGCGAGGTGGTCGCCACCGGTGATGTCGATGGCGCCGAGCAGCCGCCCGGTGGGGTCGTGGATGGGTGCCGCGGCGCAGGTCCAGCGCTGCACCGGGCGGACGAAGTGCTCGGTGGCGAAGATCTGCACGCTGTGGTCGACGGCGAGGGCGGTGCCGGGGGCGTTGGTGCCGGCGTGTGCCTCGTCCCAGCGGGCGCCGGGGACGAAGTTCATCCGTTCGGCGTGCCGGAGCACCCCCGGATGCCCCTCCACCCAGAGCAGCCGCCCGCCCGCGTCGCAGACCGCCATCAGGTGCGCACCGTCGTCGGCGATGCCGCCGAGCAGGTCGCGGAAGAGCGGCAGCACCCGGGCGAGGGCGTGGCCGGCGCGGTAGCTCTCCAGCGCGTCGTCGGCGAGGTCGACCGGGGCGGTGGCCTCCGGGTCGAGCAGTGCGCCGGCCGACCGCCGCCAGGACTCGGCGACCACGTCGCGGACCCGGGGCGGCAGGTCACCGGCGGTGAGGAACGCTTCGTGGGCGGCACCGACCTGCGCGATCCGCTCGGCCGGATCGGCACCGAATTCCAGGGCGAGCCACGGGTCGGCCATCGGCGACCTCCTCGCGCCCATCGTGACGCAGCCCACCCCTGTTCGCCAATACCGGTTGCCCAGGCCCCTCTCCGCAGAACGACGGCTTCATGACCGTCGGTGTCGGTGCCGGTGGCACCGCGTCACCGAATCGCCCTTCCGGAAACTCTCCTGCCAGAACCGCTGAACCGCGCAGCGCTCCCACGCCGTACCAGGCGGCGTACGGAGATCACCGGACGACGGGAGACAAAGGTGCAGCGCAAGCACGTGTTGGCGGCAGGGGTGGCGGTGGTCGCCGCGGCGGTGGTGGCGGTCGGGACCGGGTTCGGCTTCGCCGACACCACCCCCGCCCGGCAGAGCGCCTGCCAGGGCTCGGTGACGTTCTCGGCCGAGGGCGGGGCACCCGCCGCGACCAGCGGGCAGTTCCCGGTGGGCACCCGGCTGCGGGTGACCAACCTGGACAACAACAAGGCGGCGACCGTGACGGTGACCGGCCCGTCCGGAAGTTGCGTCCTGCTCAACGCCGCCGCGATGGAGCTGGTCCGGGAACCGGGCAAGAACGTGATCCGGCGCAACCTGGTGGAGCGCCTGGACGGGGCCGCCGCGCAGCCCGGGGGAGCGGCCCAGCCCGGCGGTCAGACCCAGCCGGGCAGCGCGCAGCCCCCGGCGCAGCCGGGTGGCGCGCCTGCGGCGAGCGTCTGTGCCGGTGCGATCACCTTCTCGGCCGAGGGCGGGGCGCCCGCCGCGACCAGCGGCCAGTTCCCGGTGGGTACCCGGCTGCGGGTGACCAACCTGGACAACAGCAAGGTGGTGACGGTGACGGTGACCGGCCCGTCGGGCAGTTGCGTGCTGCTCAACGCCGCGGCGATGGATGCGATCCGGGAGCCCGGCAAGAACCTGGTCCGCCGCAACACGGTCGAACTGCTCCGCTGACCCGCCGGCCCGCTGGTGCGAAGCGGGCCGGATGAGTGGAACACCATGGGTGTCACGCGGAAGGTGCGACACCCATGGTGTTCCACCGGGAGCCCGGGCGGCGGTCAGGCGATGCGGCGGAGGCGGCGTACCGCGAGGTAGAGCAGGAGCGCGGCGAGGGCGACGAAGATGCCGGTCTCGATGCCCTGGAACAGCCAGAACCGGTCCGCCGGCTGGTACAGCTGCCAGTTGTACGCGCCCGGCTGGAGGCCCAGCTCGGCACCGCACGCCCGGCCCTTCGCCTCCGCGGCGCCGGGCGGGCACATGATCCGGGTGTCCTCCGCCATCATCGTCCCGTCGGGGTTGCGGATGCCCTGGCTGAGGATCCAGTCGCCGCGGGCCATGGCGGCCTCCGTGGCCCCCTCGATCGGGAAGGTGAGGGTGCGGGCGGGCTGGTAGTGCGGGCGGGCCAGGACCGCCACCGCCGCCCGTACGCCGATGAACCCGGCCAGCGTGATGCCCATGGCGGGCAGCATCCGCTTCCACACGGTGCCGGCGAAGATGCCCAGCGCCACGGCGAAGAGGGTGTATCCGATCGGGGCGATGCCCTGCAGGTCGAACACGATCACGCCGAGCCGACCCTCGTACGCGGCCTGGGTGAGCGGTTCGACCCACCACGACATGCCCAGCCCGTAGCAGACCGCGAGGACCACCACGGCCGCGCCGACCAGCCCGAACTTCACCAGCGCCCAGCGGGTCCGGCCGACGCCCTGGGTCCAGACGAACCGGTGCGTGCCGTGCTCCACCTCGCGGGCGACCAGCGGGGCGCCCCAGAACAGGCCGACCAGCACCGGCAGGGTGAGCAGCAGCACGGCCACCAGGTTCAGGCTGCCGTACCGGTTGGTGAAGCGGCGGAAGCCCGCGTCGCAGGTCTCCCGGGTCGCCGCCGCCACGTCGGTGCCGGCGAGCTGGCGTGCGCAGTCCGCCAGCCCGAGGTCGGCGAAGGTGTGCCGCATCGACAGGCCGATCGGCACCATCAGGGCGGCGAGCGCCGCGAACCCCAGCAGGGTGAAGAACGCCTGCTTGCGGTGTTGCCGCCAGGTCAGCCAGATCATGCCGGCACTCCCCACTCGCTGTGACTGGTCTGCGCGGCGCCGTCGGCGAGGTAGGCCAGGACGACGTCCTCCAGGCCGACCTCGCGTACCGTCCAGGCAGGATCGGTGACCGGACCGTCGGTGCGGACCAGCAGCGTGGACTGCCGGTCGGTGTGACTGGCCCGGACCACCTCGGCGACGCCGCCGATCGGCCCGTCGTCGTACCGTGGGCCGACCAGCTGCCGGTGCGCGGCCACCAGGTCGTCGACCGAGTCGGCGAGCTGCACCTGGGCGGCGTTGAGCACGATCAGGTAGTCGCAGACCCGTTCCAGGTCGGCCAGCAGGTGCGAGGAGAGCAGCACGGTGGTCTCCGACTCGGCGACGCTGCCCATCAGCGACTGGAGGAACCCGCGTCGGGCCAGCGGGTCGAGGCTGGCGACCGGCTCGTCGAGCAGCAGCAGCCGGGGCCGTTTCGCCAGCGCGAGCGCCAGCGCGACCTGCGCGCGTTGCCCGCCGGAGAGCTTGCCGACCCGCAGGTCGGGCGGGATG
The DNA here is from genome assembly GCF_029893845.1 of Micromonospora sp. A200. Classification (NCBI taxonomy): domain Bacteria; kingdom Bacillati; phylum Actinomycetota; class Actinomycetes; order Micromonosporales; family Micromonosporaceae; genus Micromonospora; species Micromonospora sp. A200. The sequence goes on from NZ_JARXXY010000009.1 coordinate 149,437, forward strand.
CCGAGCTGGGCCAGCCGGTTGCGGGCCAGCGCGGCGTCCCAACGCCGGTTCAGCCGGCCACCGAGGTCGACCAGCTCGGCGGCGGTGAAGTCGCGGTAGAGCGGGGTGTCCTGGGCGACGAACCCCATCTCGGGCAGCTGCTCCGGGTTGTCGTACGGCGACTCGCCGAAGATCCGTACGGCGCCGGCGTCGGGTCGGAGCAGCCCCACCGCCAGGTGCAGCAGGGTGCTCTTGCCGGCGCCGTTGGGCCCGACGAGGGCGGCGATCCGCCCGGCCGGCAGGTGCAGCGAGCAGTCCCGCAGCGCCCAGGTCTTCCCGTAGCGTTTGCCCAACCCCTGGGCCTCCAGGGCGATCTCCATCTGGTGTCCTCTCATCGTGCCGGGGCGGTCTTCGTGCCTTCGGGGTCAGCGGTGAGGGCGGCCCGCATGGTGGTCTCGACGAGGGCGGTCACGTCCTCGGGGGTCAGTCCGGCCGCGCGGGCGCGGTGCAGCCACGCCACCAGCTCCTCGCGCAGCTCGGCCTGGTTGGGCAGGGACGTGCCGGCGAGCGTGCGCCGGACGAAGGTGCCCACCCCCGGGCGACCCTCGACCAGGCCCTCGATCTCCAGCTCCCGGTACGCCTTCAGCACCGTGTTCGGGTTGATGGCCAGGGACTGGGCGACGTCGCGGACCTTCGGCAGCTGGTCACCGGGCGTCAGCAGGCCCACCCGCAGGGACTGTTTGACCTGCTGGACCAGCTGCACGTACGTGTTCACCTTGGACCTGCCGTCCAGCACGAACTCGATCACCCAGTCGCCCTTCCATTGTCCTACGACAGTAGGACTATAGGACAGGATTGGGCGTCCGGTGGACCCGTGACACGAAAAAGCGCCACGGGTGTCGTCGACACCCGTGGCGCTTTCTGACCGACGGGGCTCAGCCGAAGGCGGCGTCCAGGATGTCCAGACCCCGGGCCAGCTCGTCGTCGGAGATGACCAGCGGCGGCAGGAAGCGCAGCACGTTGCCGTACGTGCCGCAGGTCAGGGTGAGCAGCCCGGCGGCGTGGCAGGCCGCCGAGATCGCCGCCGTGGCGGCCGGGTCCGGGACCAGGGTGCCCGGCTGCACCAGCTCCACGGCGAGCATCGCGCCCCGGCCGCGTACCTCGGCGATGCGCGGGTCACGCTCGGCGATGGTGCGCAGCCGCGCCGCCAGCACCGTCTCGATCCGCTGCGCCGCGCAGGTCAGGTCCAGCTCCCGCATGGTCTCGATGCTGGCCAGCGCCGCCGCGCAGGCGATCGGGTTGCCGCCGTAGGTGCCGCCGAGGCCACCCACGTGCACCGCGTCCATCAGCTCCGCCCGGCCGGTCACCGCCGCCAGCGGCAGCCCGCCGGCGATGCCCTTGGCCAGGGTGATCAGATCCGGCACGACCTCCTCGTGCTCGCAGGCGAACCACTGCCCCGTCCGGCAGAACCCGGTCTGGATCTCGTCGGCGACGAAGACCACCCCGGCCGCCGTCGCCCACTCGCGCAGCGCCGGCAGGAACCCCGCCGCGGGTACGACGAAACCGCCCTCGCCCTGGATCGGCTCGATCAGCAGCGCGGCCACGTTCTCCGCGCCGACCTGCTTCTCCACCAGCTCGATGGCCCGGGCCGCCGCCTCGGCGCCGGAGAGACCCCCGTCGCGCAGCGGGTACGACATCGGCACCCGGTAGATCTCCCCGGCGAACGGCCCGAACCGGTGCTTGTACGGCATGTTCTTCGCGGTCAGCGCCATGGTCAGGTTGGTCCGACCGTGGTACGCGTGGTCGAAGACCACCACCGCCGGCCGCCCGGTCGCGTGCCGGGCGATCTTCACGGCGTTCTCCACCGCCTCGGCGCCGGAGTTGAACAGCGCCGAGCGCTTCTCGAAGTCCCCCGGGGTGATCGCGTTGAGTTGCTCGCAGACCGCCACGTACGACTCGTACGGCGCGACCATGAAGCAGGTGTGGGTGAAGCGCTCGACCTGCGCCTTCACCGCCTCGACCACGCGGGGCGCGGAGTTGCCCACGTTGGCGACCGCGATGCCCGCCGCGAAGTCGATCCACTGCCGGCCCTCGACGTCGGTGATGGTGCCGCCGCCGGCGTGGTCCACGTAGGACGAGATGGTGCTGCCGACGCCCCGGGCCACCGCCGCGCCGCGCCGCTTGTGCAGTTCCTCGGACGACATTGGTCAGCCCTCGATGTTGTGCATGACGTGCTTGATCCGGGTGTAGTCCTCCAGGCTGTAGACCGAGAGGTCCTTGCCGTGCCCGGAGTGCTTGAAGCCGCCGTGCGGCATCTCCGAGACGAACGGGATGTGGGTGTTCACCCAGACGCAGCCGAAGTCGAGCCGGCGGGTCATCCGCATCGCCCGGCCGTGGTCCTTCGTCCAGACCGAGGCGGACAGGCCGTAGTCGACGCCGTTGGCCCAGCGCACCGCCTCGTCCTCGTCGGAGAAGCGCTGCACGGTGATGACCGGGCCGAACACCTCGTCCTGGATGATCTCGTCGGCCTGCCGTACCCCGGAGACGACGGTCGGGGCGTAGAAGTAGCCGCGCTCGCCGAGCCGGGAGCCGCCGGTCTCCACGCTGGCGTGGTCCGGCAGCCGGTCGACGAAGCCGCTGACCCGGGCCAGCTGGTTGGCGTTGTTCAGCGGGCCGTAGAGCACGTCCTCGTCGTCCGGCGCGCCGGTCTTCGTGTTGCGGGCCTGCTCGGCCAGCGCCGCGACGAAGTCGTCGTACACGCGGGGGCCGGCGAGCACCCGGGTGGCGGCGGTGCAGTCCTGGCCGGCGTTGAAGTAACCGCCGACCGCGATCGCCTCGGCCGCCGCCGCGACGTCCGCGTCGTCGAAGAGCACCACCGGGGCCTTGCCGCCCAGCTCCAGGTGGGTCCGCTTGAGGTCCGGCGCGGCGGCGGAGGCGACCTCCATGCCCGCGCGGGTCGAGCCGGTGATCGACACCAGCTGCGGGGTCGGGTGCGAGACGAGGGTACGACCGGTGTCCCGGTCGCCGCAGACCACGTTGAACACGCCCGGCGGGAAGAACTCCGCGGCGATCTCGGCCAGCAGCAGCGTCGACACCGGCGTGGTGTCGGAGGGCTTGAGCACCACCGTGTTGCCGGCGGCGAGCGCCGGGGCGATCTTCCAGACCGCCATCATCAGCGGGTAGTTCCAGGGGGTCACCTGGGCGCAGACGCCGATCGGCTCACGCCGCACGTACGAGGTGTGCCCGGCCATGTACTCGCCGGCCGAGCGGCCTTCGAGCAGGCGGGCGGCGCCGGCGAAGAAGCGGAACTGGTCCACCGCCGGCGGCAGTTCCTCGTCGGCGGTGAGCTGGCGCGGCTTGCCGGTGTTGCGCACCTCGGCGTCGACCAGCTCGGCGGCGCGAGCCTCGACGGCGTCGGCGAGCTTGAGCATCGCCTTCTGCCGCTCGCCGGGGGTGGTGTCCCGCCAGCTCTCGAAGGCGGTGGCGGCGGCCTTCATCGCCGCGTCCACGTCCGCCGCGCCGGAGACGGGGGCCTGGGCGAAGACTTCACCGGTGCACGGGTCGATCAGGTCGGCGTATCCGCCGTCCGCCGGTTCGACGTACTGGCCGTTGACGAAGTTGCGCAGCTGCTGCTGGTCGCTCATGAGGATGTCTCTCCAGGGGTGGCCGGGAGTCTGTCGCGGAGGTAATCGGAATCTCGTTGCCATCTTCGCTACTGAATTCGCGGCAGACAAGGCCCGTGGCGACTGTTTCCGTGTGGGCGGTCGTCGTCTACGCTGCCGACGTGGAGCCGAGAGCCTTCTATGTCGCCGGTCGCCCCGTTCACGGTGAGGGCGAGCTGACCGTCACCCACCCGTACGACGGCCGGACGGTGGGGCGTACCACGCTCGCCACGGCTGACCAGGTCGAGGCCGCCGTCGCGGCGGCGGCCGGCGTGGCGGCGCAGGCCGCGGCCCTGCCCGCGCACGTGCGGGCGGCGGCCCTGGACCACGTCTCCCGGCGGCTGGCGGAGCGGGCCGAGGAGGTCGCGGCGCTGATCACCGCCGAGAACGGCAAGCCGGTCAAGTGGGCGCGGGCCGAGGTGGGGCGCGCGGTGTCGACGTTCCGCTGGGCGGCGGAGGAGGCGCGGCGCTTCTCCGGCGAGTTGCAGCGCCTGGACACCGACCCGGCGGCGACCGGGAGGATCGCCCTGGTACGCCGGGTGCCGCGTGGCCCGGTGCTGGGGATCGCGCCGTTCAACTTCCCGCTGAACCTGGTGGCGCACAAGGTCGCCCCGGCGATCGCGGTGGGCGCGCCGATCATCGTGAAGCCGGCCCCGGCGACGCCGCTGTCGGCGCTGCTGCTGGGGGAGATCCTGGCCGAGACCGAGCTGCCTGAGGGCATGTTCTCGGTGCTGCCGCTGCCCAACGAGCGGGCCGCCGAGCTGGTGGCCGACCCGCGGCTGCCGGTGGTGTCGTTCACCGGCTCCGGCCCGGTGGGCGCGGCGATCCGCCGGTCTGTGCCGGAGAAGCACGTGACGCTGGAGCTGGGCGGCAACGCGGCGGCGGTGATCTGCGAGGACTGGGCCGCCGACGAGGACCTGACGTTCGCGGCGCACCGGATCGCCATGTTCTCCAACTACCAGGCCGGGCAGTCGTGCATCGCCGTGCAGCGGGTCTTCGTGCACGAGTGGCTCTACGACGGCTTCCTGCCCCGGCTGGTCGCGTCGGTGCAGGAACTGCGGGTGGGCGATCCTGCCTCCGGGTTGACCGACGTCGGGCCGCTGGTATCTGAGGAGGCGGCGCAGCGGGTCGAGGCGTGGGTGGACGAGGCGGTCATGGCCGGCGCCACCATCGAGGTGGGCGGCCGGCGCGACGGCGCCACCTACCCGCCCACCGTCCTCTCCGGGGTTCCGTCCTCCGCGAAGGTCTGCACGGAGGAGGTCTTCGGGCCGGTCCTGGTGGTCGCGCGGGTCACCGACGACCGCGCCGCGTTCGCCGCCGTCAACGATTCCGCGTACGGGTTGCAGGCGGGGGTGTTCACCCACCGCCTGGACGTGGCGTTCGAGGCGGCGCGGGTGCTGGAGGTCGGCGGGGTGATCGTCGGGGACGTGCCGTCGTATCGCGCGGACCAGATGCCCTACGGGGGCGTCAAGGGGAGTGGCGTGGGGCGCGAGGGGCTGCGCAGCGCGATGGAGGACTACACCGAGCCGAGGGTGATGGTGCTGACCGGCATGGCGTTGTAGCCGGTGTCAGCCGGCGTGGCTGGTGCGGTGCTGGCCGGGCGTGTCGGCGTGGGGGGCGGTCACCTCGTTGCGCGGTATGCCTGTCAGGCATATTTATGCCCCTCAGGTATATCGCTCAGGCGGCATAGAACCGCCGCTCACCAGGTGCCGTCGTCGCGGACCCGGGCCGGGGCCAGCCCGAGCAGGAGCGTGGTGAGCGCGGCGTCGATGTCGTCGCCGAGGAACCACTCACCGGCCTGGTCCAGGGCGAAGATCCGGCCGTGCTCGTCCACCGCGAGGATGCTGTCCTGCCGTTCGGAGCCGATCGGGAACAAGCGCACGCCGAGGACCGTACCGAAGTCGGCGAGGGTGTCGGCGGTGTGCGCCGCATGGAGTGGATCGATGCCGAACCAGGAAATCCACACCTCCCGTCCCGGGCCGCGACGGCCGGACGTCATGCCCGGAAACCGCGTGAGCGCTTCCTGAGCAGCCGGAAGGTCCGGATGGCCACTGACTCGCTCCTGGGTCTCGAGGATCGCGATCCGGGCGATGTCCGCGTCGCCGCGGCCGGGCCGCCAACCGCCATCCACAAGTGCACTCGCCACCTCAGCTGGGAAGCGGCCCGGCTCCGGTGAGGTACGAGTCTCCGGTCGCAACTCCCGGGTGTACGCCAGATCCGACCACCCGATCACCGCGAAGTGCACCAGAAAGTTCAGGCAGGAATCGCATGCGCGTTCGGCCGGACCGGCGGCCGGGTCTCCCGGTTCCCTTACGCGGAAAATCTGGAACGGGGATTCGAAGAGAAGCAGCTCCGCCTCCCGCATCGTCAGCGGGGCCTCGCCCGCGGCGGCGCGGCGGTGGTCGTACTCGTGGAGGACGTCGGAGACGACGATCAGCTCGGCGTGGCGGTCGCCGCCCCGTACCAGGTGCCCGGCCGGCAGGTCGTCCAGGTACGCGCGGACCAGCGGGTGGTGGTGCAGCTCGACGTCTCCCTTGACGCCGTGGCCGAGGTACGTGCGGCCCTCGACGGTGAGGTGGGCGACCGTGGCCGGCGTCGGCAGCCGCCGGATCTCGCGGAGCAGCTGGCTGGCCGGGTCGACCGTACGCGGCGCCGGGCCGCCGGCGGGGCGACTGCGGCGGTACATCTGCTCGACGGCGGCGACCGGCACCCGCGGCCAGGTGGAGACCTCGCCGGTCTCCTTGTCCACCACCGTCGTGGGCAGGTCACCCGGCACGGTGTCGACGTCGGGGGTAACGACGGAACGGATCACGTACCCCAGGTCGAACTCGTCGATCCTCGGACGGCACTCGTGACCCAGGCGCTGTGAGTCGCGGCGGGCCCATACCATGGCGAGCTGCTCGGCCTGCTGGCGATCGATCACGAGCTGAAAACTACCGGACCCCCACGACTTCGTGGCACCCGGTATGGTTCGCCTGACTGAACGTGACCGGGGGAGGGTGGCGTTGGCCGAAAGTGTCGACCGGGAGGCCAATCGCGCGCTCCGGGCGCGGTTCGACGAGGTGTACGGGCAGTACCGGCGGCTACGGTCCGGTTTGGACGAACTGCAGACCAGGCTGGCGGAGCTGCGGATCACCGAACGCTCCGACGACGGCCAGGTGACCGCCACCGTGGGAGCCCGGGGCGAGTTGATCGCCGTGGAGCTGAGTCCGGCCGTCTACCAGGCCCGGGACGCGAGAGCGCTGAGCCGGAAGATCACCACGACGGTCCACCGGGCCACCGCTGCCGCCGTCGCCGCCACCCAGGAACTGGTTGCCGGCTACCTGCCGGCGGGATCCGGCTCGGTGGACTTCCTCCGCAGCGGCGACTTCGGCGCGCTGCTCGGCCGGGCCGACGCGGCGTTCGGGGGCGAAGGGGAACGGCGTGGCTGAAGGGCAGCTCTGGCTCGACCCGGACCGGGCCCGGCGCGGCGGGACCGACCTCCACCTCGCCGGCGAGGCGGTCGGCGCCCGATGTGAGCAGGTCGGCGGTCGCATCGCGGCGGCGAGCGCGCAGCGTCCGTGGGGTCGCGACGACATCGGCGCCGCGTTCGAGAAGAGCTACCGCGGCTACGAGCAGACGCTGCTGCGTGCCTGGGAGGGAGTCGGCCAGGCGCTGGCCGGGCTCGGTGCCGACGTCGTGTCGTCCGTAGAGGCCACAGTGGAGACCGACGCCGCCAGCGGCCGGCGACTCGACGGAGTGTCCGGCCAGCACGACTACCGGCGCTGACCTGCGGAGGACCGAGCCGTGAGCCTGCTGCCCAGCCCGATCCCGCACCCACTCGACTACAGCCCCTGGGACCTGCCGGGCTGGGTCTACGAGGCACTCGACTGGGTCATCGGGGTGGAGTGGCCCGAGGGGGACGAACGCGCCGTCTGGCACGTCGCCGACCAGTGGTACGGCGTCGCCGCGGCGCTCGCCGGGCCACGCGACGACGCGATCGCCGCCGCGGCCGAGGTGCGCAGCGGGTACGGCGGCATCGGCCTGGTGGCCGAAGCGTTCGACACCGCCTGGCGGCGGGTTGCCGAAGGCGACGAGGCGCCCCTGCTCGTCCTGCTCGCGGTCAGCAACGACCTCGGCCGGCTGGTCGAGGAGTGCGGCTGCGACATCGAGGGCGCCAAGCTCGAGGTCTGGATCGAGTTGGGCATCCTCGTCGTCGAGCTGCTGGCGATCGCCGTGGCCAGCGTGGTGACCGCCGGTGCCGCGTCACCCGCCGTGGGGGCGGCGACCACCGCCAGCCGACTGGTGATCCAGCAGATCTTCAAGCGGCTGCTGGCCCAACTCGCGAAGAAGGAACTGAAGCAGGGCCTCAAGGAGGCCGGGGAGCGGGCCGCCAAGGAGGTGGCCCGGGGCGGCATGCGCGGGCTGGGCAAGCGCGCGGCCAGGGGCGGGCTGGAGGAGGCGGCGGAGGAGTCCGGGATCAGCCTCGCCACGCAGGCGTACCAGAACTCCACCGGACGTCGCGACGGCGTGGACCTAGCCGATCTCGGCGCGTCGGCGGTCGGTGGGCTCGCCGGCGGCGCGGTGGCGCCGCTGGCGGGGCTCGGCCGGCAGGCCCACGGTCGCGGGGCGCGGATCGTCGAACACTTCGGCCGGGAGATGACCGGCGAGACCCTCGCCGAGGGCGCGGCGGGTCTGGCCACCGGGCAGGGCGTCATGTCGCTGGAGGACGCCGCGCGGGCGGCCGTCTCCGGCGCCACCGGTTCGGCCACCGGCCAGGTCGACGCGGCGGTGCGCGCCCGCGTCGACGGGCAGTTGAGTGCGCTCGCCGCGCCGCTCCCGCCCATGGAGCTGCCCCTCGGGTCGCCGGCGGTGGCTGCGGGCGACCTCCCCTCGCCCCGCGACGGATCGTCTTCCGAGGCGGGCGCTTCGGCGTTGTCCGGCGGCTCCGGAACGGGCGCCACGCTCGCCGCCTCGCTCGCGGATGCCGCTCCGCCCGCACCGCAGCCGGACCGGGGGCCAGCGGCGGTCGGCAAGGGGGACGCAGTCCCGGCTGTGGAGGTCGGATCGGCACCGGATCGCGGGGCGTCAGCGGCCGTCACCGTGGACGCCGCCGCATCGACTCAGGCGGGGCACGGGCCGTCGTCGGGCAGCCCCACGCTCTCGTCGGTCACCGCCGAACGTCCGCTCTCGCCACAGGTTGGCGAGGTGCCTGCCACCGCGGCTCACTCCACCACCACACCGACGGCTGCCAACCCGGCGACGTCCGCCCCTGTGACCACCGGCCCCGTGACGACTTCCGCCACGATGACGTCGCCCGCGACCGTGACGACGTCCGGCACCGTGACGACACCCAGCACTGTGACGACGTCCGCCACCGTGACCTCGTCCGGCACCATGACGTCGACCGGCGCCGGGGCGGTCGGCAGCGCGGCGACCAGCGTCCCTCCGGCCAATGCGAACGGGTCTGCGTCGGCGCCCCCGCCGGTGGCCGCCGCCCACGGCAGCCCTCCGGCCGTCACCGCGCCGCCCGTGCAGCGGCCCACCCCGGCGGGTGCGGAAGCGCCGCCTCGGCAGGGTCCCGGGACACCGGAGCAGGACGGTGACGTCGCCACCCCGAACCGGTTCGCGTCGCTGGAGGCGCTGGCCCCGGCGACCTCACCACTTCCCGAGGCGCAACCCTCGCCCGTTCCACCGGCACCGTCCACCGAACGGCCGCGTCCGAGGACGCCCGAGTGGTACGCCGCGAAGTGGGCGGCCGAGCGGGAAGCCCTTGAGCGACGCCGCTACCAGGGCTATTTCGAGTCGCAGCGAGCCTGGTACGAGGACAAGCGGCGGTTCGACGCGGCCAGCCGCCGAAAGGATGTGGCTCGAACCCACGAGGAACGGGCACGCCGGTCCGCCCGTCGTGCGATCGAGCTGCAGCGCGAGGGCCGCGTCGAAACGGCGGACTGGTTCCAGCGGCTAGCGAACCAGGACCAGCGTGACGCGTTCGACGAGCAGGATCTGGCCGATGACATCCTGGCCGGCAGGGTCGTGCCGGACGAGGTGTTCATCGACAACCCGGCCGACTTCCAGCGGATCAACGATGATGTCGCCGATCTGGCCCTCGGTGCGGTCGAGACGAGCGACCGGTCGGCGCTGACCGGTGCCTACGACGACCCGCCGCCGATCGACCGTTCCCGCCGGTACGGGCAGTGGGGTGGGCTGCGCCCGCCGCTGGCACTGCACCAGACCGACCTCGAACGGCAGATGCCCCGCCACTCCGACGGCAGCGCCGTGCGGACCCCCGATCCCCGGCAGGGCGGGTGGTTCGCGCTCGCCAACGACGGCGGGCCGCAGGCCGACCCCACGCGCGGCATCAACTGCCTCGACTGCACGCTGTCGCTCTTCGAGACCTGGGTACACGGCCGGCCGCGGGTTTCCGCGCCGCGTACCTTCGACGGCTACGCCGCGGGTGACATCCAGTGTCCGATCATGGGCGAGAAGAATGGCCCGCGGCGGGTGGAGCAGGTCACCGGCGGGCGTTTCCAGAAGCTGGTGGGCCGTCGGGAAGCGGCGACGGACAGTTCGACCCTGCGCGACGCGGTCGACCGTGGCTTCGACAACCTGCAGGTCCAGCTGAAGATCGGCCACGGCAGCTACGCGTTCCTCATCACCGAGTGGGAGAACGGCGGGTCGCACGCCTGGGTCGCCCTCAACCAGAACGGCACCATCCTCTACCTCGACCCGCAGAGCGGCGCGGTCCACGACCAACCCCTCTACCGCCACGGAGGTGTCGCCGACCCGGACAACGTCATCAGCGTCGACGCCCTCGTGCTCGGCGGTGACGGCCGGCCGATGCCGTTGGGTGGGCTGGCCCGGGGACGATTCAGGTCCTCCCCGATCTGCCTGACTATCCGTCGACGCCCGAGGACGAGGCCGGGTACGGCGACCCGTACCTGAACCGCCTCCACCTGCTCGACGGCCCGGGCGCAGCTTCCCCCGGAAACGTTCCTCCGGCAAACGGCGGGACACCTGCCGCGCCCGACCCTCCGTCGGAGGCCGATGAGCCGCCCGGCGAAGCGGAAGAACTGCGGCGAGCACGTCAACTGGCGTACCGCGAGCGCCAGGCTGCCGGGCTGCCGGCTGGTGACGTCGTCGTGGCGAGCGCCGATCTCGACGCGGTGTTCGAAGCGGGCGTCACCCCTGCCGAGGTCGCCGCCCAGTTCGACGGTCCGACGCTCCGGCGGCTGGCGCCGCACCTCGACGAGTCGGCGGCCCACGACGTGGCACGGTTGCTCGCCGATCCGCGGGTTGCTCGCATGCTCGACGAAACCTGGCAGACACCCCCGTACGGCGAGCCGATGCTCGCCGAGACGCTGGTCAGACAGTTGATGCAGCATCCCGACCTGGCACGGATGATCCTGACCACGCCGGAGCTCGCGAACTCGCTGACGGCGCGTCCGCTGACGCTGCATCACCTCGCAGCCCATCACCAGGCCATCGACGTCCTGGGGTCAGTGCTCGACGACATTGCCGAGCGCGGTGCCGGGGTGTTTGCCGCCGACGACGGGTCGGTCGAAGCCACTCCGTTGACGGAGGAGCAGCGCGACATAAGTGACTCCTTCACCGGCATCGACGACCTGGCAGTCCAACCAGGGTTCGATCTCAGTCGGAAGTCGGATCCCCTGTACCGTCAGCGCTACCTCGATTGGTTGTATCAAGAGGCGGTTGTGGCCCAGGCTGAGGTGACGGCTCTCGCTGAACGCCTTGCTAGCCGTGCGGGCGAAGGCGCGACAGCGAAACCACGGCCAGGTCCGAAGGACAGGCAGCGCGCTGAGGACAAGGTGATCAAGTATGGGTCGGATGTTTCTCTGTTGACGGACCTGGCCGCTGCCAAGGTTGTATTCACCCGCCTGCAGGACCTGTACCAGGCACTGCGCCAACTGCAATCAGAACCCGGAGTCAGAGTCGTTGAGTTCGAGGACCGATTCATCAGTCCCCAGGCCAGCGGGTACCGAGACGTGCAGATGATGCTGCGCACGGCGAATGGGCATGTGGCAGAGTTCCGGTTGCATCTTGCTGCCTTGGACGAGGTAGCCACGTGGGAGCACGCACTCTACAAGGTAAGGCGGGACTTGAAGGGCATAGCTGATCAAGATGGACGTGGCATGTCCTCGATGGAGTCCGCGCTTCGTAACGGGATCCTCAAGCAAGAGCGGCAGCACTTCTGGGTGGCGCTGCGGAGGACTTTGGGGCGGGTGAAGGATGAATAGGGCGCCCGGGCTGAACCTCCCCGCCTACTTCAGTTATTACAAATCGCCGGTCAAGCTTGTGCCGACGCCTGAAGGCGGGCTGGCGGCATGGCGGCTGTCAACCGACACCGGCGGTTGGGAGCCGGCGATTGACATAGTTGACGAGATCCTTTTCGCTCGTGGTGGCGAGATCAGCAGTCTCACTGCCGACCAATTCGTGCAACGGACCGAAAGTCTCCGAGCTCGGTATCTGAGCGGCACAGGACCAATCTTCGCTCTATACGAGACGGTTCAGGCGATCCAGGAAGCGGCTGGCGCCGAAGGGCGGCGTCTGGCGGCGACTGAGATCGCATTGATCACGGGCATCAGACGGAAAACCTTTATCATGTTCGAAGAGCAACTCCGAAGCGCCGGTGACCCAGCCGCTGACCCGTCGTTAGCTGCTGCTTGAACAACTTCCGGCGGCGAGACTGAAAAGGTCGACGAGAAATCCGTTGCGGTCGTTCGCTGGCTAGGTCAGGGTCGCGAGATGACGGACCCGCACGCCGACATCCCCGCTGACCTCCCCACCCGCTCCTTCGGCTGGTCGGACATGTTCCTCAAGCCCGAGGACGACCCCCGCTCCGACGGTGGCTTCGACGACGAGCGGAGTCTCCTGGTCGGCTATCTGCGTGACCACCGGCTGACCCTGGAACTCAAGTGCGCCGACCTCGACGCCGAGGCGCTGGCCCGGCGCAGTGTGCCGCCGTCGACGATGTCGCTGCTCGGCCTGGTCCGGCACATGGCCGAGGTGGAGCGGGGCTGGTTCCGCCGCACCATGGCTGGCGAGGACGCGCCGCGGATCTGGTGCACCGAGGAGGAGCCCGACGCCGACTTCGACGGCGCGGTCGCCGACCCGAAGGTGGTCGAGGAGGCGTGGGCGGCCTGGCGTGCGGAGGTCGCGTACGCCGAGCGGTTCGTCGACGAGGCTGCCGACCTGGGCGTCAAGGGGCACCGGGGAGACCTGACCATCTCGCTGCGCGAGCTGCTGGTGCACATGATCGAGGAGTACGCCCGCCACAACGGTCACGCCGACTTCCTCCGCGAGCGCATCGACGGTCGCGTCGGCCAGTGACCTGGACGAGCGGTGCGGGGGGTCCGCTGGGTGGGCACGGTAGCGGTTTGTGAGATCCACATAGGCTCGGGCCATGACGAACTCCGGCATGTCCAAGCGGCAGTCGACGGCATGGGCGAGCGGCCTCCTGCTGGGCCTCGTCATCGGCCTGGCCCTCTTCCCGGATACTGGCGGGGTGGCCTTCGGCGTCGCGATCGGTGTCGCCTTCGCGGTCGCCTTCGGCGGCACGGATGAGCGGCCGGGCAAGGCCGCCAGCGGCGAATAGCGACGTCGCCAGCTCCCGCCACGCGGCGGGAGTGTCGATGATCCACACCATCTGCGCGATGTTGCGGTGTCCGTCGCTCGGGAACACCGCAACATTGCTCAAACGGAGTCGATCAAGCCCGAGCATGAGTGAGCCGGACGCCGCCGAAGGTCTACGGCGGCGGGATGGAGCGACACGGAGCCGAGCAGGCCGAGAGCGGAAGACGGCAGGGCCGGTAAGCGGCGACGACCGACGGTGCAGTCCTCGATCCCGGCGCGGCCGAGAACGGCTGATCCGGCTGCGGGCCCTGACCGAGGGTCGGATCGCGATGCCCAGCGGGGACGGAGAGACGCCCAGCGGGGACGGAGAGGGGCGCCGGTGCAGGTGCACACGCCGGAGACGGTCGCCGAGGCGGTGGCCGTACAGGATCGGTTGCGGCCGCTCGCGGACCTGGTCGGGCCCGGTCCGCGCCGGCCCGCGACGGTGGCCGGGCTCGACGTCGCGTACGCGGAGAGCGGTGACCTGCTCGCGGCGGCCGTCACGGTGCTGGACGCCGCGACCCTGACGGTGGTGGACCGGGCGGTGAGCGTGGGGCGGCCGGCGTTCGAGTACGTGCCGGGGCTGTTCGCCTTCCGGGAGCTGCCGGCGTTGCTGGCCGCCCTCGACGGGCTGACGGTGCAGCCGGAGCTGCTGGTCTGCGACGGGCACGGGCTGGCCCACCCACGCCGGTTCGGGCTGGCCTGTCACCTGGGAGTGGTGACCGGGCTGCCGGCGATCGGGGTGGGCAAGACGCGGCTGGTCGGCGAGTCGGCGGAGCCGGGGCGGCGGCGCGGTGACAGCACGCCGCTGGTCGACGGGGGCGAGACCGTGGGGCGGGTGCTGCGGACCAGGGACGGCGTGAAGCCGGTCTTCGTCAGCGTCGGGCACCGGATGAGCCTGGACAACGCCGTCGACCAGGTTCTCGCGCTCACCCCGCGCTACCGGCTGCCGGAGACCACCCGCACCGCCGACCGGCTCTGCCGCGACGCCCTGGCCGCCGCCTCCACCTGACTCCTTACTGGTCCGGAGCGGGGAACCCCAGTGGATGCCCGCCGTGCTTCCGCTGTCGCCCCCACCCGCCGCGAGGCGACCCGCATGGCGGCTCCCACCGGCTATGTCCGTCACCGTCATCGCCCATCCCAGCGGCGATTCCGACGACCTACGCCCCGGATCGCCGTCGCCCGCACCCAACGCGACGACCTCTCGCGACGCCGTGCCCAGGCACCGCTGAAGCCCCACCCGCAACCTCACAGAAAGGGCGGCCGGCGTGATCCAGGAAACGGCCAGCAGGGTAATGCGGCACACATCTGGAGCGCTCAATGGCGATAGGCCCCCCTGGCCCGGTAGTAACCTGACGCCGGACTCCAGCGGGGGAGAGACGGTGAGGTGGAGATGTCCGTGCGTCGGCAGGTCGTACGGCTGGTGACGGCTGCTGCGCTGCTCGGCGGCCTGCTCGTCGTCGGCGTCGCCCCCGCGTACGCCGACTCCGACCGGGTCGGGGTGCGTGCGGCGAGCAGCTTCAGCGCGGGCGGTTCCCCGGGCGGCGTCTCGATGGAGGTGCGCAAGCGTACGGAGGGCTGCGTGCTGCTGCGCAGTTCGCTCGGGTTGCGGCTCACCGGGTTGAATCCGGACCAGGTGCGGGTACAGGTGAACATCGGCGGTCGCTGGTTCCCGGTACCGGTCTCCGGCGCCGGTGGCAGCGTCGCCACCGGCCGTACCTCGCCGGCGAATGCCACGTTGTGCAAGGGGAAGAGCATCACCGTTCGCTACCGGGTCGCGTTCGTCGCGGGCGCGCCGGCGGGCAGGTTGGAGGTGGTCGGCGAGGCGACGACCGCCGTCGGCCGGTTGATCGGCCGGGGCGCCGACACCTCCCGGGTCGGTGGGCGCCTCGCCGCGAGTCCGTCGCCGACCCGCAAGCCCACCCCGACGCCCACTCCGAGCGCGACCGAGACCCCGGCCGCCGTCACGGACGAGCCGACCCAGGCCGCCCTCGCCGCTCCGAACACCGGCCAGGCCACCGCCGCTGCCGAAGAGTCCTCCGGAGGATCCATGATCATGTGGTTCGGCATCGCCCTGGTAGCCATCGGCGCCGGGTTGATCGCCCTGCTCATCCGCAACAACCGTAAGGACCACGGGCCCGCCGGCGAGTACCCGGCTGTCCCGCTGCCGCGCAACCCCGGTCCGACCACCTACCGCTCCGGCGGTGGGGTGCCGGGCGCGACCCCCGCGCCAACCCCCCAGGGGTACGGCCAGCAGCCCGCCCCCGCGCGCCCCAGCGGCCTGTACGGCGGCGCCGGCGCGTACCCGACCGTCGCGCCCACCCCCCGCCCGTCCGGCGGGGTGTACGGCGCGCCGACCTCGGCCCCGCCCGCCGCCACGCCGCCCGCGCCGCAGCGACCCGCCACGCCGCCGGCCGCCCCGCCCGACGGTGAGGCGACCACCTTCATGCCCCGCCTCCCCGGCTAGGACGGGGCGGACCCGGCCGCTCCGTTAGGCTCAGGTTCGTTGAGGACCTGCTGTCGAGGAGTGAACCCGGTGTCTGACCTGTCCCAGATCGTGAAGGCGTACGACGTCCGGGGGACGGTGCCGGACCAGTGGGACGAGCGCACCGCCGAGGCGCTCGGAGCCGCCTTCACGCAGGTGCTCAACGACACCGCCGAGCCGGGCGACGCCGTGCTGATCGCGCACGACATGCGGGCCACCGGCCCCGCCCTGGCCAGCGCCTTCGCCACCGGCGTGCGCGCCGAGGGCCGTACGGTGATCGAGCTGGGGCTGGGCTCCACCGACATGCTCTACTACGCCTCCGGCGCGCTGGGCCTGCCGGGCGCGATGTTCACCGCCAGCCACAACCCGGCGCAGTACAACGGCATCAAGATGTGCCGCTCCGGCGCCCGCCCGATCGGCCAGGACAGCGGCCTGGCCGACATCAGGGACCGGGCGCAGGCGCTGCTCGCCGCCGGTGAGCGGGTGGCCGGCGAGCCGCCCGCGCCCGCCCAGCGGCGCGACCTGCTGCCGGACTACGCCGCGCACCTGCGCAAGCTGGTCGACCTGTCGAGCATCCGGCCGCTGAAGGTGGTCGTCGACGCGGGTAACGGGATGGGCGGTTACACCGTGCCCACCGTGCTCGGCGAGGCCGCCCTGCCGGCCCTGCCGCTGGAGATCGTGCCGCTCTACTTCGAGCTGGACGGCACCTTCCCCAACCACGAGGCGAACCCGCTCGACCCGAAGAACCTGGTCGACCTCCAGCGCGCGGTGGTGGCGCACACTGCCGACATCGGGCTCGCCTTCGACGGCGACGCCGACCGCTGCTTCGTGATCGACGAGCGCGGCGAGCCGGTCTCCCCGTCCGCGATCACCGCCCTGGTGGCGGCCCGGGAGCTGGCCAAGCACCCCGGCTCCACGGTGATCCACAACCTGATCACCTCCCGCGCGGTGCCGGAGATCATCCGCGAGCACGGCGGCCAGCCGGTGGTGGCCCGGGTCGGCCACTCGTTCATCAAGGCCGAGATGGCCCGCACCAACGCCGTCTTCGGCGGCGAGCACTCCGCGCACTACTACTTCCGGGACTTCTGGTTCGCCGACACCGGCATGCTCGCCGCCATGCACACGCTGGCCGCCCTCGGCGAGCAGTCCCAGCCGCTGTCGATCCTGGCCAGCATCTACGAGCGGTACGCCGCCTCCGGTGAGATCAACTCCACGGTGGCCGACCAGGCGGCGAAAATCGCCGAGGTGCGCGCCGCGTACCCGGAGGCGGAGGTCGACGAGCTGGACGGCCTCACCCTGCGCTTCCCGGACGGGGCCTGGTTCAACCTGCGCCCCTCCAACACCGAGCCGCTGCTGCGGCTCAACGTGGAGGGCCCGACCGAGGAGCGGATGATCTCGCTGCGCGACGAGGTGCTGGAGCGCGTTCGCCGATAAGATCGCCTGCGCCGGTCGGCACCGCCGACCGGCGAGACCGCACACGTGGAAGGAGCCGCACCGTGGCCCTGGACCCGCAGTTGCTCGAGATCCTCGCCTGCCCGGACACACACCACGCCCCGCTGGACTACGACGCGCAGGCGCAGACCCTCACCTGCACCGAGTGCGGTCGCGTCTTCGAGGTACGCGACGACGTACCGGTGCTGCTGCTGGACGAGGCGCGCGGCGGCCCGGAGGCGCAGCGGTGATGGACGGTTCGGCCGGGGTCAGCGGCCGGCGGGTGGCCGACGAGTCGGTGCTGGACAACCCGGACACCTTCGCCGAGCAGGACCCGGGCGGCATGCTCCGCTTCACCGCCTCGGCCGGCGCCCAGGTGCGCGAGTCGGCCGCCCTGGCCGCCGAGGCCAACCTGTCGCTGCTGGAGGACGACCTTCGCCCCCGGGCGGTCGTCATCGCCGGCATCGGCACCGCCGGGCGTACCGGTGACGTGCTCGCCACGGTCGCCGGGCCGCGCTGCCCGGTGCCGGTCATCCCGCACCGCAGCGCCGGCGTGCCCGGCTGGGTCGGCGCGGCCGACGTGGTGATCGCGGTCAGCGCCTCCGGTCGCAGCCCCGAGGCGCTCGGCGCCGCCGAGGCCGCGCACCGCCGGGGTGCCCGGCTGGTCGCTGTCGGGGCGCCCGACTCGCAGCTCCAGTCGGTCGCCGAGCGGGCCCGTGCCCCGTTCATCCCGGTGCCCCGGCGCGCCCCGGCCCGGGCCAGTCTCTGGGCGCTTACCGTGCCGGTTCTGCTCGCCGCCCGTACGCTCGGCCTCGTGAAGGTCAACGAGGCGGATCTGGCGGAGACCGCGGCCCGGCTGGACGCCGACGCCGACCGGTGCCGTCCCACCGCCGAGTCCTTCGTCAACCCGGCGAAGTCGCTGGCCCTCGGGCTGGCCGGGTCGATCCCGATCGTCTGGGGGTCCTCCCCGCTGGCCACCGTCGCGGCCCGGCGCTTCGGCGACACGCTGTCGGCCAACGCCCGCTACCCGGTGGTGACCGGGGCGCTCGGCGAGGCCGGCCGCGGGCGCGTCGGCCTGCTCGACGGCGTCTTCGGCGGCCTGGTCGAGTCGGCGCGGGACATCTTCGCCGACCGGGACGAGGCCGAGGGCGACCCGACCCGGCTGCGGCTGGTGCTGCTGCGCGACGGCGGGCTCAACGCCGAGGACGACACCGACGAGCCGCTCGCCGTCGAGGAGCGCCGCGCCGAGGCCGTGCAGACCCTCGCCGAGCGGCGCGGGGTGCGCTGCGACGTGGTGACCGCCGAGGGCGGCTCCGCGCTGGAGCGGCTCGCCTCGCTGGTGGCCGTACCCGACTTCGCCTCGGTCTACCTGGCCCTGGCCCACGGCCTGGACCCGATGGCGGTCCCGGCGATCACGGAGATGAAGGAGCTGTCGAACCAGTGAGCGAACGCAAGGGGCGAACGGTCCTGCTCAGCGGCGCGGCGACCGGTGTCGCGCGGCGGAACGGAGCGGGAGCGTGAGCGCGAACGGCGGGACGAGGGCGATCGTCGCCGCCCTGCTGGCCAACGTGGGCATCGCCGTCACCAAGTTCATCGCGTTCCTCCTGACGGGTTCCTCGTCGATGCTGGCGGAGTCGATCCACTCCGTCGCCGACTCCGGCAACCAGGGCCTGCTGCTGCTCGGCGGCAAGCGGGCCAAGCGCGAGGCCACCCCGCAGCACCCCTTCGGGTACGGCCGGGAGCGCTACATCTACGCGTTCATCGTGTCGATCGTGCTGTTCAGCGTCGGTGGCCTCTTCGCGCTCTACGAGGCGTACCACAAGTGGCACGAGGGGGGTGGCATCGAGGAGTACAAGGCGGTGCCGGTCGTCGTGCTGGTGGTCGCGATCATCATGGAGTCGTTCTCCTTCCGGACCGCGATCAAGGAGTCGAACCACGTCCGGGGCAACCAGTCCTGGGTGAGGTTCGTCCGCCGGGCCAAGGCGCCCGAGCTGCCGGTGGTGCTGCTGGAGGACCTCGGCGCGCTGGTCGGTCTGGTCTTCGCGCTCTTCGGTGTCAGCATGACCCTGATCACCGGTGACGGGGTGTGGGACGCCCTCGGCACCGCGATGATCGGCGTGCTGCTGGTGGCCATCGCGATCATCCTCGCCATCGAGACCAAGAGCCTGCTGCTCGGCGAGGGCGCGGAGACGCACGACCTCGCCGCCATCGAGAAGGCGGTCACCGAAGGCCCCGAGGTCGAGCGGATCATCCACATGAAGACGCTCTACCTCGGCCCCGAGGAGCTGATGGTCGCCGCGAAGATCGGCGTGTCGGCCCGCCACAGCGCCGAGGAACTGGCCCGTGGCATCAACACCGTCGAGGCCCGCATCCGCGCCGCCGTGCCGACCGCCCGGGTGATCTATTTGGAGCCGGACATCTACAGCGCCGCCGCGGAGCGCGCCGGCACCGGTACGGCCTCGCACACCGCCGTACCGGGGTCGGAGACCGAGCCGGGCGACGCCGCCGGGCGGGCCGGAGGCTGAGCATGGAACCGCTGTACGGCCCGATCCGCGACTACGCCTGGGGGTCCCGCTCGGCCATCGCCGAGTTGCAGGGGCGCCCGGTGCCCAGCGACGGGCCGGAGGCGGAGCTGTGGCTGGGCGCCCACCCGGGCGCCCCGGCCACGGTCGACCGCGACGGCGACCGGGCGAGCCTGGTCGACCTGGTCGCCGCCGAACCGGGCCACTGGCTCGGCGCGCAGGTGGTCGACCGGTTCGGCACCCGGCTGCCGTTCCTGCTGAAGGTCCTCGCCGCCGACGCGCCGCTGAGTCTGCAGGCCCACCCGGACCCGGAGCAGGCCCGCGCCGGGTACATCGCCGACGGCGCGCGCGTCCAGGGGCGCCGCAACTACGTCGACCCGTACCACAAGCCGGAACTGCTGGTCGCGATCGCGCCGATGGAGGCGCTCTGCGGGTTCCGCGACCCGGCGGACTCGGCGGACGTGCTCGCCGCGTTCGGCGTACCCGCGCTGGAGCCGGTGGTGGCGGCGTTGCGCACCGGACCGACGGGCCTGCGGGACGCCGTGCGTCTGCTGTTGGCCTGGCCGGCGGCGCAGCGCGCCGGGCTGGTCGACGCGGTGGTGGCGGCGCGGGTCGCCGGCCCGGACGCCGAACTGGCCCGGTCGCTGGCGGCCGACTACCCGGGCGACCCGGGGGTGCTGGTGGCGTTGCTGCTCAACCACGTGCGGCTGGCGCCGGGGGAGGCGATCTGGATGCCGGCCGGCAACCTGCACGCCTACCTGCGCGGCACCGGGGTGGAGATCATGGCGGCCAGCGACAACGTGCTGCGCGGCGGGCTCACGCCGAAGCACGTCGACGTCGACGAGCTGCTGCGGGTGCTCCGCTTCGAGGTGCTGGCCGAGCCGGTGGTCCTGGCGCGGCCGGTGGCGCCGGGCGTGGTCTGCTGGCCGGTGCCCGTCGAGGACTTCGCACTGCACCGGGTGACGGTGGACGCGGCCACGCCCGAGGTGCGGCTGCCGCTGCCGGGGCCCCGGGTGGTGCTCTGCCGGGCCGGCCGGGTCTCGGTGGACGACGGGACCGGCCGAGTCACCCTCGCTCCCGGCCAGGCCGCCGTCGGGCCGGCCGCCGCGGGCCCGCTGGTCTTCACCGGCGAGGGTGAGGCGTTCGTCGCCACCGCCGGCCTCCGCTGACGCCTTGTTGAACTGACTCCCGGCCCTCGCGTCTCTCCCGGTCCTCGCGTCCGCGACACGAGTCCGACTTTTCCGAAATAGCTTGACTCGCCTCTGGCGCAGTGTGACTCTATGGGTACGCAGCGTTGTCGCGACGAAGGTCCGGTAGCGCGCGGGGAACCAAACCGGGGGGATGCACGGGGCGGCCGGCTCGTGGACGGAAAGTCTGTCCATCACCGACCGCCCCGTGCGCTGTCTTCGGCGGCCGCCCGTGCGGGGCTGGACCATGCGCGTAAGGTGGAAGGTCGCGCAGCACACCCGTTCGACAGGAGCTTCCATGACCAGCACCCTCCCGGCGTCCACCAGTGGCGCGCGGCCGAGCACCCTCGCCGAGGGCGACTACAAGGTGGCGGATCTGTCGCTCGCCGAGTTCGGGCGCAAGGAGATCCGGCTCGCCGAGCACGAGATGCCCGGCCTGATGGCGATCCGCCGCGAGTTCGCCGACGCCCAGCCGCTCGCCGGCGCCCGGATCACCGGCTCGCTGCACATGACCATCCAGACGGCCGTCCTGATCGAGACCCTGGTCGCGCTCGGCGCGCAGGTCCGCTGGGCGTCCTGCAACATCTTCTCCACCCAGGACCACGCCGCCGCCGCGATCGTCGTCGGCCCGAACGGCACCCCCGAGGCTCCGGCCGGCGTACCGGTGTACGCCTGGAAGGGCGAGAGCCTGGAGGAGTACTGGTGGTGCACCGAGCAGGTGCTCGCCTGGCCCGACGGCGCCGGCCCCAACATGATCCTCGACGACGGTGGTGACGCCACCCTGCTCGTGCACAAGGGCGTCGAGTTCGAGAAGGCCGGGGTCGTCCCGCCGGTCGAGTCCGCCGACTCCGAGGAGTACGCGGTCATCCTCGGGCTGCTGCACCGCTCGCTCGCCGAGGACGGCCAGCGCTGGACCCGGATCGCCTCCGCCATCAAGGGCGTGACCGAGGAGACCACCACCGGCGTGCACCGGCTCTACGAGATGCACCGCGCCGGCACCCTGCTCTTCCCGGCCATCAACGTCAACGACTCGGTGACCAAGAGCAAGTTCGACAACAAGTACGGCTGCCGCCACTCGCTCATCGACGGCATCAACCGGGCCACCGACGTGCTCATCGGCGGCAAGATGGCGGTCGTCATGGGCTACGGCGACGTGGGCAAGGGCTGCGCCGAGTCGCTGCGCGGCCAGGGTGCCCGGGTCGTGGTGACCGAGGTCGACCCGATCTGCGCGCTCCAGGCGGCGATGGACGGCTACCAGGTCGCCACCCTGGACGACGTGGTCGAGCAGGCCGACATCTTCATCACCGCGACCGGCTGCTTCGACGTCATCACCAACGAGCACATGGCCCGGATGAAGCACCAGGCCATCGTCGGCAACATCGGCCACTTCGACAACGAGATCGACATGGCCGGCCTGGCCAAGCGCTCGGACGTCACCCGGGAGAACATCAAGCCGCAGGTCGACCTCTGGAAGTTCGACGACGGCCACGCCATCATCGTGCTCTCCGAGGGCCGCCTGCTGAACCTGGGCAACGCCACCGGCCACCCGAGCTTCGTGATGTCGAACTCGTTCGCCAACCAGACGATCGCCCAGATCGAGCTGTTCACCAAGACCGACGAGTACCCGATCGGCGTGTACGTGCTGCCGAAGCACCTGGACGAGAAGGTCGCCCGGCTGCACCTGGGCGCGCTGGGCGCCAAGCTCACTCAGCTCACCAAGGAGCAGGCCTCCTACCTCGGTGTCGCCATCGAGGGCCCGTTCAAGCCGGAGCACTACCGCTACTGAGTTCCGCCTCAAGGACCGGGTCGGCCGCCGCGCGGCCGGCCCGGTCCTCTTCGCGTACGCCCACAGTCAAGTCCCCCGCCGCTCCGCGCCGGCTCCCGCCGCGGCCGTCCGCCCGCCGGCCCCGCCCGCCGGCCCCGGTTGCGGCGTGTTGCTGTGTCCGGGCATGGGGATACCGCGACACGCCGCAACTCGGGTGGGACGGGACGTCGTGCCGCGCCCGGCGTGACGGGGGTCAGCGTGGGGTGCGGCGGGTGGGGCGGATCCAGGTCCAGACGCACCAGGCCAGCCAGGCCAGTGACACGGCGGCGGCCAGCGGGCGCAGCCGCAGCTCGCTGAGCACCACGACCAGCGCCAGCACCGCCAGCCAGGGCAGCAGGCCCCTCACGGTCGGCGTCCGGTGGCGTGGGGTTGGTCGGTGGTGGACCGCCGCCGGTGTGCGGGGTCGCCGGCCGCCGGCGTGGGGACGGAAATCTCTGGCGGCGGTGGGTCGGCCGGCGTGCTGGTGGAAGTGATCAAGGGGCCTCGTCCCGTCCGTGAACGTCGGGCCGATCCTGTCACGGGACGGACAAGTGAACTCGTGGCGATCGACTTGACGGCACCATGGGAGCGGGAGGAAGGTAAGTCTGCCCTAAGTTAAGTGAGGCAATCCTCATCAAGCCGGAGCATCGATGTTCGCCACGTACCTGATCGGCCTGCGTGAGGGCCTGGAAGCGACCCTGGTGGTCAGCATCCTGGTCGCCTTCCTGGTGAAGTCGCAGCGCCGGGACCGGCTGCCCCAGGTGTGGGCCGGCGTCGGTCTGGCCGTGGTGCTGTCGGTGCTCTTCGGCTGGCTGATCGAGTACACCTCCAGCTCGCTGCTCGCCCGGTCCGAGGACCGCGAGCTGTTCGAGGCGGTGACCTCCGTCGCGGCCGTGGCCTTCGTGACCTGGATGATCTTCTGGATGCGCAGGGCCGCCCGGATGATCGCCGGCGAGCTGCGGGGCAAGCTCGTCGAGGCGCTGGCGGTCGGCTCGCTCGCGGTCGCCGGCATGAGCTTCCTCGCGGTGATCCGGGAGGGGCTGGAGACCGCCCTGATCTTCTACTCCGCCGCCCAAGGCGCGGCGGGGGACAGCGGTCCGCTGCTGGCACTGATCGGCGGGATCGTCACCGCCGTGGTGATCGGCGTCCTGCTCTACGCCAGCGCGCTGCGGATCAACCTGTCGAGGTTCTTCACCTGGACCGGCGCGCTGCTCATCCTCGTCGCCGCCGGCATCCTCAAGTACGGCGTGCACGACTTCCAGGAGGCCGGCGTCCTGCCCGGCCTGAACGACCTGGCCTTCGACATCACCTCGGTGCTCGACCCGAACACCTGGTACGCCGCCCTGCTCGCCGGGATGTTCAACATCACCGCCACCCCGAGCGTGCTCGAGATGGTCGCCTGGGTCGCCTACGCCGTGCCGGTGTTGTTCCTCTTCCTCCGCAAGCCGTCGCCCGCCGGCAAGCCGACCGCGCCGGCCGCGACGCCGACTCCGCCCACGACCGCCCCGGCCGGCGAAGCCGCCCCGGACACGGACGCCGCCCCGGCCAGTGGGCCCGCCGAATCCGACGTCGATCGCCCG
Source organism: Micromonospora sp. A200 (assembly GCF_029893845.1). Classification (NCBI taxonomy): domain Bacteria; kingdom Bacillati; phylum Actinomycetota; class Actinomycetes; order Micromonosporales; family Micromonosporaceae; genus Micromonospora; species Micromonospora sp. A200. The sequence goes on from NZ_JARXXY010000009.1 coordinate 173,699, forward strand.
GCCTCCGCGCCGCAGCGCGCCTGAACCCACCTGCTCCGAGGAGACAGAAACTGATGCGTACCACCCGCTTCCTGGTGCTCGCCGCTGCCGGCGTGCTGGCCGTCACCGGTGTGACCGCCTGCAGTGACGGCAAGGAGCAGGACGGCGCGAAGGGCGCCAACGCGGTGAAGGTCAAGGCCAGCGACACCACCTGCGAGGTCGAGGTCACCGCCCTCGACGCAGGCCAGGCGACCTTCACCATCACCAACTCCGGCAGCAAGGTCAACGAGTTCTACGTGTACGCCGCCGGTGACCGGGTGATGGGCGAGGTGGAGAACATCGCCCCGGGGCTCAGCCGCGAGCTGCGCGTCGAGCTGCCCGCCGGGACGTACGAGACCGCGTGCAAGCCCGGGATGAGCGGCCGGGGCATCCGGGGCGCGCTGAAGGTCAGCGGCACCGCCCCGACCGTCGCGCCGGACGCCGCGCTCGCCCAGGCCACCGCCAGCTACCAGCGGTACGTGGCCAGCCAGACCGGCGCCCTGCTGACCAAGACCGAGGAGTTCGTCGCCGCGGTCAAGGCCGGCGACGTGGCCAAGGCCAAGGCGCTCTACCCGGTCACCCGCACCTACTGGGAGCGGATCGAGCCGGTGGCGGAGATCTTCGGCGACCTCGACCCCAAGATCGACGGCCGCGAGGAGGTCATCGAGGAGGGGATGGAGTTCACCGGCTTCCACCGGATCGAGAAGGACCTCTGGCAGTCCGGCGACATCAGCAAGGACGGCCCGATCGCCGACCGGCTGCTCGCCGACGTCAAGGAGATCGTGGCCAAGGCCAACGCCGAGAAGCTCAACCCGCTCCAGCTCGCCAACGGCGCCAAGGAGCTCCTCGACGAGGTCGCCAGCGGCAAGATCACCGGCGAGGAGGACCGCTACTCGCACACCGACCTCTGGGACTTCAACGCCAACCTGGAGGGTTCGAAGGCCGCGATCGCCGCGCTGCGCCCGGCCCTGGAGCAGCGCTCGCCCGAGCTGGTCACCCAGCTCGACACGGAGTTCGCCAACGTCGAGAAGGCGCTCGGGCAGCACCGGGCCGGTGACGGCTGGAAGCTGCACACCGAGCTGAGCAAGGCCCAGCTCAAGGAGCTGTCCGACAGCATCAACGCCCTCGCCGAGCCGATCAGCAAGGTCGCTGCCGTCGTCGCCCGATGACGGCCGGTCCCACAGGAGAACCGATGAGCGAGCAGAGCAGCGCGTCCGCCACGTCCGCCGAGGCTCCTCGGGGCGGGCTGTCCCGGCGACGGGCCATCACCCTCGCCGGGGTCGGGGTCGCCGGGGTGGCCGGCGTCGCCGCCGGCGCGGGCGCGCTGCTCCGCGACGCCGACCAGGCGGTGGCCGGCGACGTGGCGGCCGGCGCGGTGCCGTTCCACGGCGAGCACCAGGCCGGCATCACCACCCCCGCGCAGGACCGGCTGCACTTCGTCGCCTTCGACGTGATCACCAAGGACCGGGCCAAGCTGGTGGCGCTGCTCCAGGAGTGGACGGCCGCCGCCGCCCGGATGACCGCCGGCCGGGACGCCGGGGTGATCGGCGCGGTCGACGGCATGCCGGAGGCCCCGCCGGACGACACCGGTGAGGCGCTCGGTCTGCCGCCGTCGCAACTCACCCTCACCATCGGCCTCGGCGCGACGCTGTTTCGGGACGCGCAGGGCCGGGACCGGTTCGGCATCGCCGATCGCCGCCCCGCCGCCCTGGCCGACCTGCCGCACTTCGCCGGGGACGCGCTGCGCCCGGAGATCTCCGGTGGCGACCTCTGCGTCCAGGCCTGTGCCAACGACCCGCAGGTGGCGGTGCACGCCATCCGCAACCTGGCCCGGATCGGCATGGGCGTGGTCAGCGTCCGTTGGTCGCAGCTGGGCTTCGGGCGTACCTCGTCGACCTCGCGGGGCCAGGCGACGCCACGCAACCTCTTCGGCTTCAAGGACGGCACCGCCAACCTCAAGGCGGAGGACGCCGCGCTGCTGCGCGAGCAGCTCTGGGCCCAGCCCGGTGACGGGCCGGACTGGATGACCGGCGGGTCGTACCTGGTCACCCGGAAGATCCGGATGCAGGTAGAGACCTGGGACCGCACCTCGCTGGTCGAGCAGGAGCAGATCGTCGGGCGGACCAAGGGCGTCGGCGCGCCGCTGGGCCGCCGCGACGAGTTCGACGAGCCCGACTTCGACGCCAAGGGCGACGACGGGGAGCCGGTGATCGCCGACGTCGCGCACGTGCGGCTCGCCCACCCGAGCCGCAACAACGGCGCCCGGCTGCTGCGCCGGGGCTACAACTTTGTGGACGGGTCCGACGGGCTGGGTCGCCTCGACGCCGGACTCTTCTTCATCGCGTACCAGCGGGATCCGCGCAAGCAGTTCGTGCCGATCCAGACCCAGCTCGCCCGCCACGACGTGATGAACGAGTACCTGCGGCACGTCTCCAGCGCGCTCTTCGCCTGCCCGCCCGGCGTCCGGGACGCCGCCGACTGGTGGGGCCGCTCGCTCTTCAGCTGACCGTTTCCCGCCGCCGCCGTGCGGTCGAGCGGGCCAACGTGCCAGCAGCCGGTCCGACGGCCGTCAGGCCGGGGGCGCCGGCGGGCCGGGCGCGGGGCGGGGGGCCGGGACCGCGGGCCGGAGGCCGGCCGGGGTGGCGTCCGCGGTCGCCCCGACGGGTACGACGGGTGTGGCTGGGGCCGGTGACAGTTCGGGCCAGAGGCTGGCGGTGAGCGTGCGGGCCCGCCGCAGCCGCAGCGCCCCACGGCGGTTGCGTTCGGCCAGCACGGCGGCCAGCAGCAGCTGCTCCGGTACGCGGGCCGGCGGTGGCGGCGTCGTCACCGCGGCCACCTCGCTCCATAGTGCCCGCGCCAGCAGGGTCCGCGACGGCTCGACGAACCGGTGCGCCCGGGTCAGGTACTGGCGCAGGGCCAGGGCCAGCGGGTCGTCCAGCCGGGTCAGGTCCAGGCGGACCGCCCAGCCGGTCAGCGGCGGGATGATCATCGGTGCCGGCAGCCAGGGCTGCTGGGTGCGGGTGTGCACCACCATCGTCCCGGCCACCAGGTCGCCCAGCCGCCGGCCGCGCCGGTCGGTGAGCATCACCGCCACGCCGGCGACCCAGCTCAGCAGCGGCAGCACCAGACCGGGCCACTCCACCGCGACCCCGACCAGCGCCCGGCTCAGCGACTGCCGTACCCCGACCGGGCCGCCGTCGGCGCTGACCACCCGCAGCCCGACGGCCAGCTTGCCCGGGGTGCGGCCGTGGTTGAAACGTTCGAAGAGCACCGGGTAGCCGACCAGCAGCAGCACCAGCAGGACGGTCGCCAGCGCGTTCAGCAGGGCGCCGTCCACGCCGGGCAGGGCGTTCAGCGACAGGCCCGCCAGCGCCATCGCGAGCAGCACCACCAGCACCAGCTGGACCGCGACGTCCAGCAGCAACGCCAGCACCCGGGAGCCCAGCCGGGCCGCCCGCACGTCCAACTGGACGGCCTCGCCGCTGACCAGGCCGGCGTCGGCGCCCGTCGGGGAACGGTCGGCCGCGCCGGTCGCGGCGGGCACCGGTGGTTGCGCTCTCACCCGCACAGTGAACACTATGAGCGCCGGACGGGGGAGGACGAGTGGATCTCGACGCGTACGTCGCCGAGCACCAACACGAGTGGCGGCGGCTGGAACAGCTCTGCGACCGGCGTCGGCTGGACGCCGACGAGGTCGACGAGCTGGTGGCGCTCTACCAGCGCGCCGCCACCCACCTGTCCGCGCTGCGCAGCCGCTCACCCGACCCGGGTCTGGTCAGCCGGCTCTCCCAGCTGGTGCTGCGCGCCCGGGCCCGGGTGACCGGGCGGCCCGGCGCATCCTGGTCCGCGGTGGCCCGGTTCGTCACCGTCGGCTTCCCGGGTGCCGTCTACCGCGCCTGGCCGTGGTGGTGCGCGGTGGCGACCGGGTTCAGCCTGCTCAGCGGCTTCCTCATCTGGTACGTCGCCGGCCACCCGGAAACCGCCGCGGCGTTCATCGGCCCGCAGGCGGCGGCCGAGCTGGTCGAGTCGGGCTTCGCCGGCTACTACACCGAGTTCTCCGCGCCAACCTTCGCCTTCCACCTGTGGACCCACAACGCCTGGGTAGCCGCCCAGTGCCTGGCGTCCGGCGTGCTGGTGGTGCCGGTGTTCTACCTGCTCTGGCAGAACGCGCTCAACGTCGGCGTGGTCGGCGGGGTGATGGTCTCCTACGGCCGGGCCGACGTCTTCTTCGGACTGATCACTCCGCACGGCCTGCTGGAGCTGACCGGGGTCTTCGTCGCCGCCGGGGTGGGCCTGCAGACGGCGTGGGCGTGGATCTCCCCGCCGGCGCACCTGGCCCGGGGCCGGGCCGTCGCCGAGGCGGGCCGCTCGGCGATCCTGGTCGCCGTCGGCCTGGTCGGGCTCTTCGCGGTCTCCGCGCTGCTGGAGGCCTTCGTCACCCCGGCGCCGGTGCCGATCGCGCTGCGCGTGGCGCTCGGGGCCATGGTCTGGCTGGGCTTCCTCGGGTACGTGGTGGTCCTCGGCCGTCGGGCGGTCGCCGCCGAGCCCACCGACCCCTGGCTGGCCGAACTCTGGCCCTCCACCGATCCCGTCCGCGCCTGGCACCGACCGACCCCGACCGCCGACCCCGCTGGTCGCTGACCTGACCCACACCACCCGGAACGCCGGGAGGGCCGGGTGGGTCAGAGTTGGCCGAGGGCCTTGAGGCGGAGATAGGTGTCGGCGACCGTGGGGGCGAGGCGGTCCGCCGGGGCGTCCACCACGGTCACGCCGTACCGGGCGAGGGCGGCGCGCACCCGGTCCCGCTCGGCCAGCGCCCGCCAGCCCGCCGCCGCCGCGTAGGCGTCCTCCGGCCGGGTCGGCGCGGCGGTGGTCAGCCGGGTGAGTACCGGGTCGTGCACGGCGGCCACCACCACCCGGTGCCGGGCGGCCAGCCGGGGCAGCACCGGCAGCAGGCCCTCGCCCAGCGCGCCCGCCTCCAGCGCGGTGAAGAGCACCACCAGGCTGCGCTGCCGCTCCCGGCGGAGGATCTCCCCGACGATCAGCTCGAAGTCCGTCTCCACCAGCGCCGGTTGCAGCGGCGCGAGCGTGGTCACCAGCTTGCCGAGCAGGGCGGGGCGTCCGCTGCCGGTGACCGTGGCCCGGATCGCGGCGTCCGCGGCGATCAGGTCGACCCGGTCGCCGGCCCGGGCGGCGAGCGCGGTGAGCAGCAGCGCCGCGTCGATCGCGGTGTCCAGCCGGGGCTCGTCGCCGACGCGTACCGCCGAGGTGCGGCCGGTGTCCAGCACGCAGACCAGCCGGCGGTCCCGCTCCGGCCGCCAGGTGCGGACCAGCACGTCGGCGCGCCGGGCGCTGGCCCGCCAGTCGATCGAGCGGACGTCGTCGCCGACCACGTACTCGCGCAGGGTGTCGAACTCGGTGCCCTGGCCGCGTCCCCGGGTGACCTGCATGCCGTCGATCACGCGCAGCCGGGAGAGCTTCTCCGGCAGGTGCCGCCGGGAGTCGAAGCGCGGCAGCACCCGCAGGGTCCAGGCCGGGGTGACCGGCCGCCCGGCGCGCTGCCGGAAGGCCAGCCCCAGCGGGCCCAGCGAGCGCACCGCCAGGGCCACCGCGGGCCGGTCGCCGCGCCGGGTCGGGGTGAGCCGGCTGGGCAGCAGCGCGTCGCCGCCCGCCGGTACCGGCACGACCCGCTCCGGTGGCAGGTCCGGGCGGGCCCCCGCCGAGGGCACCCAGGCGTCGCGGACCTGGGCGCGCAGCGTACGGCCGGAGGCGTTGGTCAGGCGCAGCGCGACGGTGGCGGTGCCGCCGAGCCGGACGGTCCGGTCGCCCTCCCGGGTGGCGGTGACCGCGTGCAGCGGCGCGGCCAGCGCCCAGTCCAGGGTGCAGAGCAGCAGCACCGCGCCGGTCATCGCGACGACCCCGAGGAACGGGTCCGGCCACACCGGCAGGGTCAGCGCGCCCCCCAGCAGCAGGACGGCCGCCCGCCAGGTCATCGCGGCGTCGGCACGGTGGCCAGCACCGTGTCCAGCACCGCGTCCACGCCGACGCCCTCCAGTTCCACCTCCGGGCGCAGCCGCAGCCGGTGCCGCAGCGTCGGCCGGGCGGTGGCCTTGACGTCGTCCGGGGTGACGTGGTCGCGCCCGGCCAGCCAGGCCCACGCCTTCGCCGTGTTGAGCAGGGCCGTCGCGCCCCGGGGCGAGGCGCCCAGCTCCAGCGCCGGGGTGGCCCGGGTGGCCCGGCACAGGTCCACGATGTAGCCGAGGACAGGCTCGGCCACGTACACCCGGCCGACCGCCTCCCGGGCGGCGGCCAGGTCGGCGGCGGTGGCGACCGGTCGTACGCCGGCGGCGGCCAGGTCCCGCGGGTCGAAGCCGGCGTGGTGGGCCCGCAGCACGCCCAGTTCCTCGTCCCGGGTGGGCAGCGGCACGGTGAGCTTGAGCAGGAACCGGTCCAGCTGCGCCTCCGGCAGCGGGTACGTGCCCTCGTACTCGATGGGGTTCTGGGTGGCGGCGACGATGAACGGGTCGGGCAGCGGCCGGCGGGCGCCCTCGACGGAGACCTGCCGCTCCTCCATGACCTCCAGCAGCGCCGACTGGGTCTTCGGCGGGGTCCGGTTGATCTCGTCGGCGAGCAGCAGGTTGGTGAAGACCGGCCCCTCCCGGAAGGTGAACGCGGCGGTGTGCGGGTCGAAGATCAGCGACCCGGTGACGTCGCCCGGCATCAGGTCCGGGGTGAACTGCACCCGCTTGGAATCCAGGTCCAGCGCCGCGGCAACCGTCCGGATCAGCAGCGTCTTGGCCACTCCCGGTACGCCCTCCAGCAGCACGTGTCCCCGGCAGAGCAGCGCGATCACCAGCCCGGTGACCACGGCGTCCTGCCCGACGACCGCCTTGGCCACCTCGGCGCGCAGCCGGTGCAGGGCGGCACGGGCGTCGTCCGCGCCGGCGGTCGCGGTCGCGGCGGATGCGACGGGGTGGGTCACCGGAGGTCTCCTTCGGTCGGGTGGTCGGGGGGTGCCGCGACCGTACGGGTCACCCGGTCCAGCGACCGGGCCAGTGCCAGCAGTTCGGCGTCGGAGGACGGCTCCCCGCCGTACAGCAGCTCGTGCGCCTCGTCGGTGGTGCCGCCGGTCCGCGCGGCGACCAGCGCGGCCACCTCCGCGGGCGGGGTGGTGGCGGGCACGTTGAGCCGGGCGGCGAGCCGGTCGAGCGCGGCGGCGCGCAGCGTGTCGGCGGCCGGGCCACGGGCGCGGGCGCGCTGGTAGAGCCGCGCCCGGCCGAGGACCGTCTCGGCGGAGCGCACCCGCACCGGCAGCGGCTCGGCGACCGGCGGGCCGAGCCGGCGGGCCCGCCAGAGCACCATCAGCAGCGCGGCCAGCGCGAGCTGCACCAGCAGCGCCCAGAACCAGGCGGGGAACGCCGCCCAGAGCGGGTTCTGCCGGTCCGGCGGTTGGGCCTGTTCCCGCTCCTGGTCCCCGCCGTCGGACGGGTCGCCGTCGGAGTCGCCGGAGCCGCCCGGGTAGCCGTCGCCGGGCTGCCCGCCGTTGCCGTCACCGCTGCCGTAGGTGGTCGAGCCGCCGGGGGTGGGCGACCAGGCGGGTTCGCCGCTGCTGCCGGTGCCGAAGTGCGGGGGCGGGGCGGGTCCGTCCAGGTCGAGCCAGACCACCCGGCCGTGGCCGCCGAGCAGCCCGGTGGCCAGCGCCTGGTTGCCCCACTCGCCGATCCGGTCGTTGCGGAACGGGTCGCCGGCGCCGATCACCACCACGTCGGCTGCCCAGGGCAGGTGCACGAGTCCGCCGGAGTAGCAGGTGCGCAGGGTGTTAGCGAAGCCGGCGGGCGGGGCGTACCGCTGGAGCCGGGCGGCGGCGGTGCCGGCCCGGGCGGCCTCGGGCAGCGGGCAGGGCACCCCGTCGGCGTCCGGGGCGACGGCCCGGGTGGCCCAGCGCCGGTCGGCCCGCACCACCGGCAGGTCCACCGACTCCAGCACCCGCAGGGACGGGTCGACCAGGACCAGTCGGCGGCCGGCCGGCAGGTCGCCCAGCGCGCCGACGGTGTCCGGGTGCAGCAGTTCCGGCGCCGGTACGAAGAGCGTCGCCGGCCCGGTGTCGAGCGCCAGCAGGGCCCGCAGGGTGTCCGTCTCCCGCTGCACGGTGACGCCCTGCCCGCGCAGCGCCTCGGCCAGCCGGCTACCGCCGTCGTCGTTGGTCGCCACCGGGGAGAGGTAGCCCCGCTCGGTGGCGTCCGGCTGGTCGACCGCGTGGGTGACCACGGTGATCGTGAGCAGCGCGGCGGCCAATGCGAATGGGATCACCAGCCGGTGCCAGCGGCGTCGCCGCCGGGGCGGGGGCGGGGCGGTCGAGGGGGCGGCCGGCGGTGCGGCGGTGGCGGTCATCGCGGCTCCTCCGGACCGCCGGCCAGCACCCGGTCCAGTTCGTCGGCGAGCTCCCGCATCCGCCGGTCGTGCTCGGCGGAGGCGGTACGCCGGGCGTACCAGAGCTCGGAGAAGATCGTGCCCGCCGCGCGGAGCGTCGGGTCGACCGGGGGCCGGTTGCGGGCCGCCGCCTCGGTCAGCTCGGTGACGGTCATGCCGGGGCGCTGCTCGACCGCCCCGGTGGCGACCAGCCGGCGGACCATGCCGCGCAGCCGTTCCCGTACCGCCTCGGCGAAGCGGCCCTCGGCGGCCAGCCGGTCGGCCAGGGAGAGCGCCGGCCCGGGGGTCGGTGCCGCGTCGCCCGCCCGGGGCCGGGGCAGCTCCGGGGTCTCGGCGGCGGGCCGGGTCCGGCGGTGCCGACGCCAGCGGGGCAGCCGGAAGCGGAGCCGGGGCAGCCGGAGCCGGGGTAGCCGGAAGCGGAGTCGGGGTAGCCGGAGGCGGAGGCCGGGCAGCCGGAGGCGGCGTCGGCGGAGCCGGAGCCGGGGCAGCCGGCGCGGCACCCACGCCGGCCAGTGGTACCAGGCCAGCGCGGCCAACCCGGCGGCCAGCAGGAGCAGCAGCGCCGCCAGCGGCAGCGGCAGCAGGTCGCCGAGCGCGGCGCTGGCCTCGGTCCACCAGCGGCTGAAGCTCATCGGTCGGCCGCCAGCAGGACGGGCTCGGCGAGGCCGGCCGGGGAACGGGCGAGCCGGATGTCGAGGCCCTCGGTGCGCATCCGGTTGTCCAGGTGGATCACCGCGTCCAGGCAGGCCAGCGCCGGGTAGGCGACGGCATTCACGCCGGCCCAGACCGTGATGGCGGCGACCTGGGCCAGGGCCGGGTCGCTGAGATCGATCAGGTCGAGGGAGTCGAGCCCGGTGAGGACGCCCAGGCCGAGGCCGACCCGCAGGATCCACCAGCCGAGGTAACCGAGCAGCCGGACGGCGCCGGCCTGCCCGCCGCCGCGCACGGCGAGCCGTGCCGCGCGGCCGACCGCCCGTTCCACCGGTACCCGGTCCACCGCCAGGGTGGCCGCGACGGAGCCGAACAGGGCGTACGCGACGAACCAGAGAGGGCCCATCAGGCCGGCGAGCATCATCACCAGGCCGACCAGGAGCGCGAGGAGCAGGGTGGCGCCGTAGCGGGCACCCCGGGGGCGGAGCAGTTCGCGTACGCCGGCGCGGCGGCCGAGCAGTGCGGCGCCGGCGGCCCGGGCGGCCGGGTTGCCGAGCAGCGTGACGATCAGCGCTTCGCTCGCCGCGCCCAGCGCCAGCAGGAACCACAGCGCGGGGAACCCGTCGACGCCCAGCAGCCAGCTCGGCGGCTCGACGCCGGCGGCCAGCCGCAGGGGGTGGAGCAGGAGTTGCTCGCCGACGGCGAACAGGGCGCCCAGCGGGAGCAGCAGCCGGCCCTGGGTACGCAGCAGCAGCACGGCCGAGTCGAGCAGCTCGCCGACAGTGAGCGGGCGCCTCGGGAGCACGGCGGTCGGGCCGACGTCGGGCACGCGTACTCCTGCTCCTGACGGGTCTCGGTGGCGGGCGGCGGGGCACCCGGGGGATCATGGTGACACGGCCCGTCCGATCGGGTGGACCCGCACGCCGCGTGGCCCTCGCGGATGACCTTCGGCGGCGGTCTTCCGCGTGGGACGTGCGGTGACAGCACCCACGGCAGTACCGTGCCGGGTGACGCCGATCCCACCGAACTGAACGGGGATGGAAACATAAATCCCATGAGAGCCCGGGTACTGGTGGTCGACGACGACCCCGCGCTCGCCGAGATGCTCGGCATCGTCCTGCGCAGCGAGGGCTTCCTGCCCTCGTTCGTCGCCGACGGGGAACGGGCGTTGGCCGCGTTCCGGGACAATCGACCCGACATCGTGCTGCTCGACCTGATGTTGCCCGGTATGAGCGGTATCGACGTGGCCCGGGCGATCCGGACCGAATCGGGCGTGCCGATCGTGATGCTGACCGCCAAGAGCGACACCGTCGACGTGGTCCTCGGCCTGGAGTCCGGCGCCGACGACTACGTGGTCAAGCCGTTCAAGCCCAAGGAGCTGGTCGCCCGGATGCGGGCCCGGCTGCGGCGCGGCGAGGACGTCGCCCCGGAGATGTTGACGATCGGGCCGCCCGGCAACCAGATCACCATCGACGTGCCGGCGCACACGGTCAGCCGGGACGGCGAGGAGGTGAAGCTGACGCCGCTGGAGTTCGACCTGCTGGTCGCGCTCGCCCGTAAGCCGCGTCAGGTCTTCACCCGCGAGGTGCTGCTGGAGCAGGTCTGGGGTTACCGGCACGCGGCCGACACCCGGCTGGTGAACGTGCACGTGCAGCGGCTGCGCGCCAAGATCGAACCGGATCCGGAGCGCCCGGAAATCATCCTCACCGTTCGGGGCGTGGGCTACAAGGCTGGTACCGGATAGCCTGGTCGCACCGTGACCAGCTCCCCGACCCCCCACTCCCGGACCCCCGCCGGCTGGCGACCCGCCGCGCGGGTGCTCTGCCGTGCCCTGGTGCGTCAGGGCCTCGGCCTGCACCAGACCTGGCGCCGGTCGCTGCAGGTGCGGGTGGTCACCATCACGCTGGTGGCCTCCAGCCTGCTGGTCGGCGGCTTCGCCTACCTGATCGCCGACAAGATCACCAACATCCTGGTGGAGAACGCCCAGACCGACGTGCTGCTGCGGCTGCGCAGCGGCAGCGACTACTCGGCGAAGCAGTTCAACCTCTACAGCCAGCCACAGGAGGCCCAGCTCCAGGACACCATCGAGGGCACGGTCAACTACCTGGCCGGCGGCGACCCGCAGCAGACCAGCGGGGTGGTCGTGGCGATCACCGCCGACAGCTACGCGGGGATCATCGAGACCCGGACCTCCCCGGCGACCGACGTCCGGCCGCTGATCAGCCGGGAGCTGCGGGCCGCCGTCGCGGACGGCAAGGTCGCCCACCAGGTCCGCACCGGCCGGCTCGGCGGGGCGCGGACCAAGTACCTGGTGTACGGCTCCCCGGTGCCGACCCGCTTCGGCCAGCTGGAGCTCTACTACCTGGTGCCGCTGACCCGGCAGGACGCCACCGCCGCCGACGCCCGGGCCACCGTGCTCGCCACCGGGGTGGCCCTGGTGCTGCTGCTCGGCCTGCTCGCCGCCCTGGTCACCCGCCTGGTGGTGACCCCGGTCCGGGTGGCCGCCCGCACCGCCCAGCGGCTCTCCGCCGGCCTGCTCGACCAGCGGATGGTGGTCAACGGCGAGGACGACCTGGCCCTGCTGGCCGCCTCGTTCAACCAGATGGCGACCAACCTGCAACGGCAGATCCTCCGGCTGGAGGAGATGTCCCGGTTGCAGCGCCGGTTCACCTCGGACGTGTCGCACGAGCTGCGTACCCCGCTCACCACCGTCCGGATGGCCGCCGACCTGATCTTCGCCGAGCGCGACGAGTTCGACCCGGCCGTCGCCCGCAGCGCCGAGCTGCTCCAGGCCGAGCTGGACCGGTTCGAGGAGCTGCTCACCGACCTGCTGGAGATCAGCCGCTTCGACGCCGGCTTCGCCATGCTCGACGCCGAGCCGACCGACCTGGTGCCGGTGGTGCACCGGGTCGCCGACCGGTTGGCCGGCCTGGCCGAGCGGGTCGGCGTACCGATCCACCTCGACGTGCCGACCACGCCGGTCATCGCCGAGGTCGACCCGCGCCGGGTCGAGCGGGTGCTGCGCAACCTGGTCGGCAACGCGGTCGAGCACGGCGAGGCGAAGCCGGTGCTGATCACCCTCGGCATGGACCAGACCGCCGTCGCGATCACCGTGCGCGACCACGGCGTCGGGCTCAAGCCGGGGGAGGAGAAGCTGGTCTTCAACCGCTTCTGGCGGGCCGACCCGTCCCGGGCCCGGCAGACCGGCGGGACGGGCCTGGGCCTGTCGATCAGCCTGGAGGACGCCCGGCTGCACGGTGGCTGGCTGGAGGCGTGGGGCGCGCCCGGGCAGGGCGCCCAGTTCCGGCTCACCCTGCCGGCCCGCGCCGGGGACCGGCTGACCACCTCGCCGCTGCGGCTGGTGCCGGCCGACGCCGCGTTGCCGTTCGGCGGCCCCCGCCCCGGTGAGCTGCTGGCGATCGGCCCCGCGGGCGAGGGCACCCTCGCCATCGGGCCGGCCTCGGCCGCCGACGACGACCGGGCGGAGGTGCGTTCATGAGGTCGCCGCGCGGGCGGACGCTGGCCGGGGCGCTCTGCGCCGCGCTGCTGGCCGTGGCCGGCTGCGGCATCCCGGAGAACACCGAGGTGCAGGTGGATGGGTCCGGGCCGGCGGTGGAGGCCGGCGGGTCCAGCTTCCGCCGCAGCGAGCCGCCCGCCCGGGCGGCGGCCGGCACCGACCCGGAGACCTTCGTCCGCAACTTCCTCTCCGCCGCGGCGGGCGAGCCGGACCGGGCGTACGCGAAGGTCAAGCAGTTCATCGCGCCGGAGAACAAGAGCCGCCTGCAGGAGAAGCAGGGCAGCGAGGTCGCGGTCAACGTGGTCCGGCTGACCGAGGCCCCGGTGATCACCGAGAACGCGAACGGACTGTTCTCCGTGCTACTGCGGGTGCAGCAGATCGGCGTGCTGCGGTCCAACGGCGTCCTGGCGCCACCGGTGGCGACCGAGCGGGAGTACCGGTTCACCCTGCGCGGCGCCGTCTCGCCGGGGCAGCAGGGCACCGAGGAGGCCGGCCTCTTCGTCACCGACCCGCCGCACGTGCTGCTGCTCAGCGAGCAGGCGCTGCGGGAGTACTACCAGACCAGGCCGGTCTACTTCTGGAACTCCGACCAGACCCGCCTGGTCGCCGACCAGCGTTATCTGCCGCTGGCGGTGCCGGACGAGCGGCGGGTCAGCGAGGTGGTCAAGTGGCTGCTCGCCGGCCCGTCGGAGTGGCTGCGCCCCGCTGCCCGGCCGCTGCCGGACCGCACCGCGCTGATCAACAACGCGATCGAGACGGACGGCCGCTGGGAGGTCACCCTCGAACTGCCGGGTGACGACAACCGCGAGCTGGGCAGGATCGGCATCCAACTCGCCTGGTCGCTGCCGGAGCTGGACGGTCAGCTCCAGCTCACCACCCGCAACCAGTCCCGGGTGGCGATCGCGGACCTTGAGCAGCACCGCCTGGCGCACCCGCTCTACCCGATCGACGACGCCCCGCAGCGGTTCACCGCCTACGACGGAGCGGTCCACGCGCTGAGCTTCCCGGGCGAGGCCAGCGGCGTGGTGCCGCTCATGCCGGCCGACAACCGCAACGTCGTCTCGGCCGGGCTCAGCCGGGTCGAGGACAGGATCTTCGCCGCCCTGGTGGTCGGCGCCCCAGGCGGCCGGCAGCGGCTGGCCGTCGGATCCGGCACCGGCACGGTGGAGGGCGTCCACAAGGGGACCCAGACCTTCGGCGCGATCGGGCGCCCGGTGTGGCTGCGCTCGCTCGACCCCGGCCAGCCGTACGGGCTGATGGTCGCGGACGGCCAGCTCTACCGCTTCGACGACCGGGCCCGGACGGTTCCGGTGCCGTTGACCGCCGCCGGCCGGGTGACGGCGGTGGCCGGCTCGCTGGACGGGCACCGGCTCGCCCTGGTGATCGGCGGTCGGCTCCACCTGGCGGCGGTGAACCTGGCCGGCGGCCTGGTCTCGGTCGGCCCGGCCCGCGAGGTGGCCACCTCGCTGCGCGACCTGTCCGCGGTCGACTGGGCGGATGAGAACACCCTGGTCGTGGCCGGTACGGCGGACCGTTCGGCGGTCTACTACGTGAGCACCGACGGCGCGCTGGAGACCGCGCTGGTGGCCGACGTGGGCGCCCGGGTGACGCACCTGGCCGCGTACCCGACGAACCCGGTGGTGCCGCTGCCCAGCGCGCTGATCATGTACGAGGCGAACGGGGTCGCCTACCGCTATCCCTCGCCGGACACCATTCGGCGCGACCAGGTGCTGGAGGTGACGCCGCCACCGGCCGGCGTCCGCCCGGGCAGCCCGACTGCCCCCCTCTTCCTGTACTGAGGGCGTCGTGCGGGGCGGTCGGCGGGCTCTGGGCGGACCTGACCGACCTGGTGCTGCCGAGCGGGTGCGCGGGTTGCCGGCAGACCGGTTCGGCGAGCCGGCGGGGGTTCTGCCCGGCCTGCGCCGACGCGCTCCAGGCGTTGCGTCCCGCCCCGGTACGCCCCACCCCCGCCCCGCCCGACCTGCCGCCCTGCCATGCCCTCGGCCCGTACGCCGGGCCGTTGCGGGAGGCGCTGCTGACGTACAAGGAACGGGGTCGGCACGGTCTGGCCGGGCCGTTGGGCGCGCTGCTGGCCGAGGTGGTGGCCGACGCGGTGGGCCCGGCGCGGCCGGTGCTGCTGGTGCCGGTGCCGGACACCGCGGCGGCGGCCCGGTCCCGCTACGGCGACCACCTGGGTAGGTTGGCCCGGCACGCGGCCCGGCGGCTGCGCGGGGCGGGGTGGGACGTGCGCACGGCCCGGCCGCTGCGGGCGCTGCCCCGGCCCGACTCGGTGGTGCTGGACAGCGCCGGGCGGGCAGCCGCGGCGGCGTCGGCGTTCCGGGGCCGCGCGGGCCGGGGTGGGCGCGAAGCCGGCGGCCGGAGCGTGGTGGTGCTCGACGACATCCTCACCACCGGGGCGACCCTGGCCGCGGTGGCCCGCACATTGCGGGGCCTGGGAATAACGCCAAACGTCGCGGCGGTGCTCGCCGCAACGCAAAAACGACGCCATTGGTGACGCTTCGTGTTTCCGTTTCACCCCTTGGTGTATGAGGTGTGAAATCCCTGAGCCTTCTCGACAACTGGGGGTGACTGCCGGCCGAACAGGAGTTAGCGTTTTCCTGTCGGGGGTAGGAGGTTTCAAACCCACCCCCGGCGGTGGAAGGAGGCGTAGCCGTACCTGACCGGTCGACGCCACAGGGATGCTCCCAGGGTCGGTCGACCGGATTGAAGATCAGACGACCATCCGAAAAAGGGAGGTCACGTGGACATCGTGGTCAAGGGCCGAAACGTCGAAGTGCCGGACCATTACCGGGTGCACGTAGCTGAGAAACTCGCGAAGATCGAACGCTACGACCACAAGCTCATCCGAGTCGACGTGGAGTTGTTCCACGAACGCAATCCCCGCC
Organism: Micromonospora sp. A200; assembly: GCF_029893845.1. Classification (NCBI taxonomy): domain Bacteria; kingdom Bacillati; phylum Actinomycetota; class Actinomycetes; order Micromonosporales; family Micromonosporaceae; genus Micromonospora; species Micromonospora sp. A200. The sequence goes on from NZ_JARXXY010000009.1 coordinate 189,221, forward strand.
AGTCCGACACCTGCCAACGCGTGGAGATCACCTGTGTCTCCCGGGGGCCGGTGATCCGGGCGGAGGCCTGCACGAACGACTTCTACAGCGCGCTCGACGCGGCCATCGCCAAGCTGGACACCCGACTGCGCCGGGCGGCCGACCGCCGCCGCGTGCACCGGGGCCGGCACGCGCCGCTCTCCGTCGCCGCCGCCACCGCCGATCTACCGGTGGCCGACCTGGCCGCGCCGTCCGGCGCTACGGCCACCGCGGTGGCCGAACGGGTCGAGGAGGAGCCCGCCGACGAGTACGACGACCAGCCCTGGCACATCGCCCGGGCCAAGGTGCACCCCGCCGAGCCGATGACCGTGGACGACGCCCTGTTCCAGATGGAACTGGTGGGGCACGACTTCTACCTGTTCCACGACAAGGAAACCGGCCGGCCGAGCGTCGTCTACCGGCGGCACGCGTACGACTACGGCATCATCTCGCTCGACATCTGACCCCTTCCCACCCCTCGCAGCCGGTCACGGGGCCGGGTGGTTCGCCCATCCCGGCTCCGGTGGCCGGCGCGCGTTCAGCCCGGGTCGTCGGCGAGCAGTGCGTAGAGCACCGCGTCCGCCCGCAGCCCGTCCCGGCCGGGGAGCCGACCCCGCATCAGCCCCTCCCGCCGGAACCCGGCCCGCTCCAGCACCCGCTGGGAGCCGAGGTTGTCCGGCGCGGTACCGGCCCAGAGTCGGGCGAGGCCGACCGGCCCGAAGGCCCAGTCGGCGACCAGACGCACCGCCCGGGTGGCCAGCCCTCGGGCGCGTGCCTCGGGCAGCAGGCTGTAGCCGAGCATCGCCTGGCTGGTGGCCGGCTCGTCGTAGCTCATCGCGCAGCCGCCGGCCAGTTCCCCGGTGCCCGCGTCGCAGAGCGCGAAGTCGGCCGAGCTGCCGACCAGCCATTCGCTCTCGGCGACGGCGCAGCGCCGCGCGATCGCCGCCCGGGTCGGCGGGACCTGCGGTACCCGGCTCGCCACCACCTCGGGCAGCGTGTGCAGCCGGTACAGCGCGTCGGTGTCCGCCGGGGTCAGCCGGCGCAGCGTCACCACGTCGTCGGTGAGCCGGCCGTCGGGCAGGTCCGGCAGTGCCCGGGGCGTCGGGCCGGCGGGGTCGTCGGCGAGGCGTACCCAGGCCCACAGGTCGTGTCGCCCGCCGCCGCGCGTCGGGTTCGCGGCCCGGCGGACCCCCTCGTACCGGAAGCCGGCGGCGAGCGCCACCCGCATGCTCGCCGCGTTCTCCTCGTGGGTGAGCAGCTCCAGCCGGGCGATGCCGGCGGCGAAGGCGTGCCCGGCCAGTGCGCGGGTGGCGGCGGTGGCCACGCCCCGGCCGCGGGCCCACGGCGCCACCCAGTAGCCGATCTCCGCCTGGCCCCGCGCCGGGACCGGCTGGCTCAGCCCGATCCCGCCGAGCAGCCGGTCGGAGGCCGGGTCGGCGATCGCGTACGCGGCGCCGCCGGTGGCCCAGGCGGCCGGCGCGCCCTCGGTGATCCACCACCGGGCGCTCTGCTCCGTGTACGGGTCGGGCATGCCGGAGATGAACCGTCGGGTGAGCGGGTCGGCGCAGGCGGTGGCGGTGTCCGCGACGTCGTCGAGCCGGAACGGTCGCAGCCGGACCTCGTCCGCCTCGATCGTCTCCGGCGTCACCGGACCAGGTCCTCGGCGACCAGCGCGGCCACCCAGGCGTCGCCCCGGCCGCCGTCGCGGGTGGTCAGGCGGGACCGGGCGGTGCCCTCGAACGAGAACCCCGCCTTCTCCGCCGCCCGGCGGGAGGCGGTGTTGCCGACCAGCGCCAGCCACTCGATCCGGGCCAGGCCCAGGGTGGTGAAGCCCCAGGCGGCCAGCGCGGCCACGGCGGCGGGCAGGTAGCCCCGGCCCCGGGCGTGCGGGGCGGTCATGAAGCCGACGTTGCCGCCGAGCGGGTCGGGGCCGAGGCGTAGGTCGACCGAGGCCACGTACCGGTCGTCCGCGTCGGCGACCGCGTAGTACGCCCCGGTGCCCCGGGCCCAGGCCGCCTCGGCGACGTCCCGCCGGAAACCCTCGGCGTGCTCCCGCCGGTACGGGTGCGGCACGGTGGTCCAGCGGACCGTGTCGGGGTCGCGGCAGGTCTCGACGATGGCGTCGAGGTCGCGTTCCTCCATCGGGCGCAGCCGCAGCTCGGTGTCGCCCGCCGTGGCGAAGAGGACGGGCTGCGGCCGACCGAAGACGGCGGCCCGGCGGGCGTCGAGGGTGTCCGGGCCGGCCGGCCCCGGTTCGCCCGGCGCGGGCACCTCGCCGGGGAGCAGCGAGCCGATCCAGCCGGCCGTCCGGCCGCCCTCGGCCGGGTGGGCCAGCCGCAGCTCGCCGGAGACCTGGAAACCGGCGCGCAGCGCGACCAGCCGGGAGTAGTGGTTGCCGACCTCGGCCTGCCAGACCAGCCGGCGCAGCTTCAGCGCGTCGAACGCCCAGCGGGCGACCGCCCGGGTGGCCCGCACGGTGACGCCCCGCCCGCGCGCCCAGGGCGCGGTCCAGTAGCCGATCTCGGCGGAGTCCAGGGCCCGGTCGATCGAGACGAGGCCGCAGGAGCCGAGCAGCTCGCCGGTGTCGGCGTCGCAGACCGCGAACGGCGCCCCGGTGCCCTCGGCCCAGGCCGTCGGGGCCCTGTCGGTGACGAACCCGTGGGCGTGTTCCGGCAGGTACGGGCGCGGTACGGTGGTCCAGCGCTGGATGTCCGGGTCCTGGCAGGCGCGGTGCACGGCGTCCGCGTCGGCGGCCTGCCAGGGGCGTAGCAGCAGGCCGTCCTCGATGATCTCCACAGGCTCCATCCGAGCCATCGTGCCGGATCGTTCGCGGTGGGCGTAACCGGATAACCGCCGGTGGCGGCGCTGCCTGCGCGATATGTCGGGTTCGCCGGGCCGGACCGCCGCCACCAGTGACCATCGTGCCGATGAAGCGCCTACGATGGTTCGAGACTGTCTAGGGGAGCGTTGATCCGTGTCGATTCTGGAAAAGGTCCTTAGCGCCGGCGAGGGCCGTATGGTGCGCCGGCTCAAGGCCATCGCCGCCGCCGTCAACTCGATCGAGGACGACTACGTCAACCTCACCGACGACGAGCTGCGCGGCCTGACCGAGCAGTACCGCGAGCGGCTCGCCGACGGTGAGACCCTCGACGACCTGCTGCCCGAGGCGTTCGCCACGGTGCGCGAGGCGGCCGCCCGGGTGCTCGGCCAGCGCCCGTACGACGTCCAGGTGATGGGCGGCGCGGCGCTGCACTTCGGCAACATCGCCGAGATGAAGACCGGTGAGGGCAAGACCCTGACCTCGGTCATGGCGGTCTACCTCAACGCGCTCTCCGGCAAGGGCGTGCACGTGGTCACGGTCAACGACTACCTGGCCCAGCGCGACGCCGCCTGGATGGGCCGGGTGCACGAGTTCCTCGGCCTCACCGTCGGCGTGGTCCTGCCCAACCGGCCGGCGTCGGAGCACCGCGCCGCCTACGAGTGCGACATCACCTACGGCACGAACAACGAGTTCGGCTTCGACTACCTGCGCGACAACATGGCCTGGTCGCGCGACGAGCTGGTGCAGCGCGGCCACAACTTCGCCGTGGTGGACGAGGTCGACTCGATCCTCATCGACGAGGCCCGGACCCCGCTGATCATCTCCGGCCCGGCCGAGCACTCCGCCCGCTGGTACTCCGAGTTCGCCGGCGTGGTGGCCCGCCTCCAGCCGGGCACCGACGGCGAGGGCGACTACGAGGTCGACTACGCCAAGCGGACCATCGCCATCACCGAGCGCGGCGTGGCCAAGGTCGAGGACCGGCTCGGCATCGACAACCTCTACGAGTCGGTGAACACCCCGCTGGTGGGCTACCTCAACAACGCGATCAAGGCCAAGGAGCTCTACAAGCGCGACAAGGACTACATCATCAGCGACGGTGAGGTCCTGATCGTCGACGAGTTCACCGGGCGCATCCTGCACGGCCGCCGCTACAACGAGGGCATGCACCAGGCGATCGAGGCCAAGGAGGGGGTGGAGATCAAGCAGGAGAACCAGACCCTGGCCACCATCACCCTCCAGAACTACTTCCGCCTCTACGAGAAGCTGTCCGGCATGACCGGTACCGCCCAGACCGAGGCGAGCGAGTTCAACAAGGTCTACAAGGTCGGCGTCGTGACCATTCCGACGCACCGGCCGATGGTCCGCCTCGATCGGGCCGACGTCATCTACAAGACCGAGCGGGCCAAGTTCAACGCGGTCATCGAGGACATCGCCGAGCGGCACCAGGCCGGCCAGCCGGTGCTGGTCGGCACCGTCTCGGTGGAGAACTCGGAGATCCTCTCCCAGCTGCTGCGCCGCCGCGGCATCCCGCACTCGGTGCTGAACGCCAAGTTCCACGCCCGCGAGGCGGAGATCGTCGCCCAGGCCGGTCGCAAGGGCGCGGTCACCGTCGCCACCAACATGGCCGGCCGTGGCACGGACATCCTGCTCGGCGGCAACCCCGAGTTCCTCGCCGCCAGCGAGCTGCGCCAGCGCGGCCTCGACCCGCTGGAGAACGACGAGGAGTACGCCAAGGCGATGGAGGAGGTCCTCCCCGCCTGGAAGCAGGCCTGCGAGGCCGAGGCCGAGGAGGTCGCCGAGGCCGGTGGCCTCTACGTGCTCGGCACCGAACGGCACGAGTCCCGCCGGATCGACAACCAGCTGCGCGGTCGGGCCGGCCGGCAGGGTGACCCAGGCGAGTCCCGCTTCTACCTGTCACTGCAGGACGAGCTGATGAAGCGCTTCCGCGCGGGTGCGGTCGAGGCGGTGATGGAGCGCTTCAACATCCCGGAGGACGTGCCGATCGAGTCGAAGATGGTCACCCGCCAGATCAAGAGCGCCCAGGCGCAGATCGAGGGCCAGAACGCCGAGATCCGTAAGAACGTCCTCAAGTACGACGAGGTGCTCAACAAGCAGCGCCAGGTGATCTACGCCGAGCGGCTGCGCGTACTCAACGGTGAGGACCTCTCCGACCAGGTCCGCAACATGATCGACGACACGGTCACCGCGTACGTCACCGGCGCCACCAGCGAGGGCTACGCCGAGGACTGGGACCTGGAGCAGCTCTGGTCCAGCCTCAAGCAGCTCTACCCGGTGGGCATCTCCATCGAGGAGATGGAGGAGGAGGCCGGCGGCGCCCGCGCGAGCATCGACGCCGACTTCCTGCTGGCCCGCCTCAAGGAGGACGCGCACGCCGCGTACGACCGGCGTGAGGAGCAGCTCGGCGAGGAGGCGGTACGCCAGCTGGAGCGGATGGTGCTGCTCCAGGTCATCGACCGCAAGTGGCGCGAGCACCTCTACGAGATGGACTACCTCCAGGAGGGCATCAGCCTCCGGGCGTACGCCCAGCGCGACCCGGTCATCGAGTACCAGCGCGAGGGCTTCGACATGTTCGCCACCATGATGGACGGCATCAAGGAAGAGACGGTCGGCTTCCTCTACAACCTGGAGGTGCAGGTCCAGGAGCCGGAGCCGGAGGCCGAGGAGGTCCAGCTGCTGGAGAAGCCGGTCGAGATCCGGGCCAAGGGCCTCAACCGCGCGCCGCAGCAGCAGGGCCTGCAGTACTCCGCCCCCACCATCGACGGCGAGGCCGGCCAGGGTGCGGTGGCCGTGGAGCGGCCCGAGCAGCAGGCGCCCGCGCTGGGTGTCGGGCGTTCGGAGACGCCGGCCCGTCCGGCGGCGCCGGGGGCGTCCGGCACGCCGCGTCGTCCGGCGGCCACCGGGGCGAGCGGTCAGGCCGTCGCGGCCAGTACCGCCCGGCGCGGGTCGGTGCCGGCGGAGCGTGCCGAGGGCGGCAACGGCCCGTCCCGCAACGCGCCCTGCCCGTGCGGCTCCGGCCGCAAGTACAAGCGCTGCCACGGCGCGCCCACCGGCGGCGCCTGATCCTGACGCGGGGCCCCGCCCCGCCGAGTCGGTACGACGAGAGCCGCAGTCCTTCGGGGCTGCGGCTCTCGCCGTTCCGGGGATGTAGCGGTGTCGGTGCCGTGCCGATACCAGCATGTCGGCGATCTGGAGCGGATCATGCGCGCCCGGGCGCAACGGGCGAGGTGGTCAGAGCACCTGGAGGGCGGTGCAGAGCCAGCCGCCCCGGCGGTGTTCGAGGCGTACCGCCAGCGCCCAGGTGTGGCCGGCGGCGGCGAGCACCGCGGCGGCCTCGACGGCCGCCGACCGTGGCTCGCACACCCGGAGCCGGCGCAGGTGCACCACCGGCCGGCTCGACCGACGGCGGTGCGGGCCGGTGCGGGCCGACGCCCGGGCCAGCTGCTCGGTGACCTCGGCGGCCCGTCCGGGCTCGACCAGGGACCGGAGCTGCCCGGGCGGGCGGTAGCCGTTGAGGATCTCCAGGAAGGTGGCGACGAACCGCTGGGCGGCGCGGCCGGCCTCGGGCGTGGCCGTGGCGAGGGCGCCGGGCGGCGGGCCGGAGCGGGGCCGCGGCGGCCCCGGGCGGGAGTCGTGCCGCCGGCCGGGCGGGCGGCCGGCGGGCTGGTGCGCGGCACCGAAGAGGTCGAGGGCGAGCTGGCCGCTGGGGCGGGGCCAGAGATCCGGCGACTCGTCGACGTAGGGCGGGTCGCTGACCGGGGCCGGGCGCAGCCGGACCGGGGGCCGGGAGGGGCCGGGACGGCGGGAGTCGACCATGCTGCTCACCTCTGATCGTTGCGTTTGCCTTCGTTTGCCTCCGATACCTTTCGATAGTCGGGCACGGCAGTGTTCGCCGTCAATGGCGTTCGGCGTCGGGACGGCTACTCGGTGTCGCGGTCGGCGAGCGGGTTGCCGCGTACCCACTCGGCGGTTTCGGCGTACTTGCGCTGGATGTACTCCTCCAGCTGGGCGCGCTCGACGCGCCACTGGCCGCGCCCGCCGATCTTGATCGCGGGCAGCTCTCCGCTGCGCACCATGTGGTAGACCTGCGAGTCCGACACGTTCAACTCGGTGGCCACGTCGGAGAGCAGGAGAAACCTCGGCTCCACGGATAACCCCCGGTGTTGGCGTCGTTTGCCTCAGTTTGCCACCGCCGGCCGGACCCGCCCAGCACCCACCCGGCCAGCGCTGCGGTGCGGCACCTTCCACTGGGCCGGTGCGGGGTGTATGACGGTGTCGGCGTACGGCATGATCGGCGCCCGGACCGGCAGACCCGCCGGTCCGCGAACGATCGGGGGATACGACGGTGAGCGACGAGCTGGTCCGGGTGTACGTCCCGGCGACCGTGCCGATGCTGGCCCGGCTGCGGGAGCAGGGGCTGTCGGCCGACCAGGCGCACGCCGTCACCCCCGCCCTGCGCGAGTGGTACGCCGAGGGCGACGAGGAGGAGCTGGAGTACGTCGCGTTCACCCGCGCCGCCCAGGACGCCCTCCAGCTGCTGCGGGAGGACCCGGCCGCGCCCCGGCGCCGGGTGGTGGTCTCGGTGGACCTGCCCCCGTCGGCGGTCGGCCGGGGCGACGGTGACCTCGGCTCCAGCACGGTGCGGCTCGACCAGCCGGTGCCGGTGCGGTCGGTGGCCGCGCTGCACGTGGACGGCGCGGACGCGGTGGACGACGTGGCCGCTGCCGTCGAGGTGGTCGCCGAGGCCCTGGCGGGCGACCCGGACGCCCAGTTCACCGTCGACAGCGCCGAGGACCACGAGCTGGAGTGGTACGACCCCTCCGAGCTGGACCTGCTGCTCCGCGCCGCCTCCTGATCCGACCCGCCGGCGGGTGCCCGGCCCGCTCCGGAAGCGGCCACGCCACCGGCGGGGCGGAACGCCGGCGGAGCCGCTCAGTCCTCGAACGGCTCCGGCTCGTCGTCGTGGGGCGCCGGGCCGAGGGTGCGGCCGAAGGCGACGAGCGCGGTCAGCGCGCCGACGAACAGCACCCAGATGCCGTTGTCGACCCGGGAGGTGCCGAGGCTGGTCTGGGCGACCGCGTCCGCCTCGCTCAGCGCGCTGGCCAAATCGAGCAGGGTCCGGCCGCCGATCCGGATGATCACCTCGGCGAGCAGCAGGAGCATGCCCGGGCCGGCCCCGGCGACCAGGTACGCCGGCCAGCGCAGCGCCGGCGTCGCCGGGTCGCGGCGCAGCGCCCGGCGGCGGGCCCAGGTCAGGTAGCCGAAGGCGAGCAGGCCGGCGAGCAGGCCGGCGAGCAGCGACTCCGTGCGGGAGACCCACTTGGCGGCGCTCACCAGCGACGCCTGGGAGGCGTCGGCGCCGAAGAGGTCGAACAGCGGATCGCGGGCCCGGCTGAACGCCACGACGAAGACCAGCGTGCCCAGGGCGGCGGTGACCACGGCGCCGACCGGGGCGGCGTCGCGGGCTCCGGCCAGTGCCCCGCCGATGATGGCCGCCGCGGCGCTGGTGCCGGCGATCGTGTTGGTGGTGGCGTTGTCGGCGTAGGTCAGGTTGATCGCGAGGGCGGCGGCGAGCCCGACCAGCAGGCCGGTGCCGACCGCCACCACGAAGCGCAGGGTGGCCCGGTCGACGCCCCGCCGGGCGAGCAGCCCGGTCACCGCCAGGGCGACGGCGGCCCCGGCCACCAGGGCGGCCGAGATGACCCCGGGCAGGGCGAAGGCGGAGAGGCTGATCGCGGTGAGGCCGGCCGCCGCCGAGCTGATCGCCTCGCGGGTCGACCAGAGCATCGCCGCCAGCCAACCGACCGCCAGCAGGGCCAGCACGGGTGCGCCCGGGGCGTGCGCCGGCCGGGGGGCCTCGGCCACCGGCGCGACCTGATCGGCCGGGCCGGCCGGGTCGGTGGTGTCCGGCCGGTCCGACTCCGCGGCCGTCGAGCTGCCGGGCTGCTTGCTCATCGTGTCCCCTTCGACGGGCGCCCGACCGCAGCGGCGGGCCGGGGCAGGTCACCGGCCATCCAGCGTACGCGCCCGGCCCGGCCCGCTCCGCGCGCCCGCGCCCGCGCCGCCAGCCTGCTTTCCTTCGGCCGAAAGGGCCGTTCAGGTACGGATCGCCGCCCGACCCGCACCCGCACTTCTCGATCTATGGTTTCCGGACGGGCGGGGCGCCATCGGCGGGGAGCGGGCGTGGGAGAATCGCCGGAGGTCCCGCCGCCGCGACGCCCCACCGCGCGGTGCCCGGCGTCCGGCCGTCCGGTCGGTGCCCGCGGGTCCGATTTCGCCACCGCCGTCGAGATCGCACAGGAGCCTGTGATGGACGCCGTGTTCTCCGTACCCGAGCCGCGCAACGAGCCGGTACGCACCTACGAGCCGGGCAGCGCCGACCGGGAGCGGCTGCAGCGGCGGCTGACCGAACTCGCCGCCGAGCGGATCGACCTGCCGATGACGATCGCCGGCGAGCAGCGGATGGCCGGCGGTGAGTCGATAAACGTGGTCCAGCCGCACAAGCACGCCCACGTGCTCGGCGTCACCGGCCACGCCACCCACGACGACGCCCGCGCCGCCGTCAAGGCCGCCAAGGACGCCGCGCCGATGTGGCGCGCGCTGCCGTTCGAGGAGCGGGCCGCGATCTTCCTGCGCGCCGCCGAGCTGCTCGCCGGCCCCTGGCGGGACACGCTGAACGCCGCCACCATGCTCGGCCAGTCCAAGACCGCCGTCCAGGCGGAGATCGACTCGGCCTGTGAGTTCATCGACTTCCTCCGGTTCAACGTGCACTTCGCCCGGCGGCTGCTCGAGGAGCAGCCGATGTCGTCGCCGGGGGTGTGGAACCGCTTCGACCACCGCCCGCTGGAGGGCTTCGTCTACGCGGTCACCCCGTTCAACTTCACCGCGATCGCCGGCAACCTGCCCTCGGCGCCGGCCCTGCTCGGCAACACCGTGGTCTGGAAGCCGGGCCCGACCCAGCAGTTCGCCGCGCACTTCACCATGCGGCTGTTCGAGGCGGCCGGCCTGCCGCCCGGCGTGATCAACATGGTCACCGGGCGCGGCGAGGAGGTCTCCGACGTCGTGCTCGCCGACCCGGACCTGGCCGGAATCCACTTCACCGGTTCCACCAAGGTCTTCCAGCACCTGTGGCGGACCGTCGGCGAGAACATCGCCGGCTACCGCGGCTACCCGCGGCTGGTCGGCGAGACCGGCGGCAAGGACTTCGTGGTCGCGCACCCCAGCGCCGACGTCGACGCCCTGCACACCGCGCTGATCCGGGGCGCCTACGAGTACCAGGGCCAGAAGTGCTCGGCCGCCTCGCGGGCGTACGTGCCGCGTTCGCTCTGGGAGGGCGGGCTGCGCGACCGGCTGGCCGCCACCACGGACTCGCTGACCTACGGCGACGTCACCGACTTCAGCAACTTCGGCGGCGCGGTGATCGACGAGAAGGCGTTCAGCCGGCACACCGCCGCGCTGGAGCTGATCTCCGACGACGACACCTGCCGGATCCTCGCCGGCGGCACCGCCGACGACTCGGTCGGCTACTTCGTCCGGCCCACCCTCTTCGAGTGCAGCGACGCCGCGCACGAGACCTTCACCACCGAGTACTTCGGCCCGATCCTCGGCGTGCACGTGTTCGACGACGCCCGCTTCGACGACGCGGTCGCCCAGGCGGAGTCGATCGCGCCGTACGCGCTGACCGGTTCGATCTTCGCCAACGACCGCCGGGTGGTCGAGGCGGTCGCCGAGCGGATGCGGTACGCGGCCGGCAACTTCTACATCAACGACAAGCCGACCGGCGCGGTGGTCGGGCAGCAGCCCTTCGGCGGCGCCCGGGCCAGCGGCACCAACGACAAGGCGGGCTCCTGGCTCAACCTGGTCCGCTGGCTGTCGCCGCGGACGATCAAGGAGACGTTCGTGCCGCCGACCGACCACACGTACCCGCACATGGGCTGAATCGGCGACGGCCGCCGGTGGCGCGCGCAGCGTCATCGGCGGCCGGGCCGGCCCGCGGCCGCGGCGGGCCGCTGGCTGCGTGGTGGAGCCGGGCCGGCCCTCCGGTGGGGCTCCGGACACCGTCCGGCCGGTAGGCATCGATAGTCCTGGCAGCACTGTCGTCCGCCGACAGTGCACATTGGAAATCCTCCCGGGTGGCAAATCCGGAAATCCTGGACGCTGCGACGGCAAAGTGGCAGCTTAGAGGGCATGGCGGAATCCGGAGTCAACCCCACCGCGGCAGCTCTGCTGGGGCTGCTGCACGAGGGCCCGATGACTGGCGGCCAGCTGATGGCCGCCGCTGAGCGCCGACTGGCGCCGTACTGGTCGATGACCCGCAGTCAGGTCTACCGCGAGTTGCCGGTGCTGGCCGAGCGGGGTTTCGTGCGGCTCGGCAAGCCCGGGCCGCGGATGAGCCAGCCGTACGCGATCACCGCCAGCGGGAAACGGACATTTTCCCGCTGGTTGGCGGAGAACCCGGGTCGGGACACCATCCGCAACCCGATCGCCCTGCGGATCGCCTTCGGCGACCTGCACTCGGCCAGCCAGCTGAAGAACCTCTACGCCTCGGCCAACGAATACCACACCGAGGCCCTGGCGCACGTGCGCGAGCAGGTGAAGAACGCCAAGAAAGAGGGCGACACCTACGACGCCAGCGCGCTGGAGTTCGCCGTCGCCTACCACAAGGCGGCGCTTTCCTGGCTCAAGACCGCCCCGGTCGGCTGATCATCTGCCCGGGTCGGCGGTGTGACGTGAGCGGACCGCCGCACGCACAGTACGCTTGTCTGTCGTGACCGCTGCCGATTACGCCGAACAGCTCAAGGATCTCGACGCCACCCTGCGCAACATCGAGGCGGTGCTCGACCTCGACCGCCTGCACGAGGAGAAGGCCCGGCTCGAGGAGCAGGCGTCCGCGCCCGACCTCTGGGACGACCAGGCGAAGGCGCAGCAGGTGACCTCGCAGCTGTCGTACGTCAACGGCGAGATCGGCAAGCTCGGCAGCCTCCGCTCCCGGCTCGACGACGCCGGTGTCCTGCTGGAGCTGGCCGAGGCCGAGGCCGACCCGGGGGTGCTCGCCGAGGTCGAGACGGAGATCGGCGGGCTGCGCAAGGCCATCCAGGAGATGGAGGTCCGCACCCTGCTCTCCGGCGAGTACGACTCCCGGGAGGCGCTGGTCGCCATCCGGGCCGGCGCCGGCGGGGTGGACGCCGCCGACTTCGCCGAGATGCTGCTGCGGATGTACCTGCGCTGGGCGGAGCGGCACGGCTACCCGACCGAGGTCTACGAGACCTCGTACGCGGAGGAGGCGGGACTGAAGTCCGCCACCTTCACCGTCAAGGTCCCGTACGCCTACGGCACCCTCAGCGTCGAGTCGGGCACCCACCGGTTGGTCCGGATCAGCCCGTTCGACAACCAGGGCCGCCGGCAGACCAGCTTCGCCGGGGTCGAGGTGCTGCCGGTGGTGGAGCAGACCGACCACATCGACATCCCCGAGAACGAGATGCGGATCGACGTCTACCGGTCCTCCGGCCCGGGCGGGCAGAGCGTCAACACCACCGACTCGGCGGTCCGGATCACCCACATCCCCACCGGCATCGTGGTGACCTGCCAGAACGAGAAGTCCCAGCTGCAGAACAAGGCCTCCGCGCTGCGGGTGCTCCAGGCCCGGCTGCTGGAGCGCAAGCGGCAGGAGGAGCAGGCCAAGCTCCAGGGCCTCAAGACGGACGCCGCCGGCTCGTGGGGCGACCAGATGCGCTCCTACGTCCTGCACCCGTATCAGATGGTGAAGGATCTCCGAACCGAGCAGGAGACCGGCAATCCGTCCTCGGTATTCGACGGGGAACTGGACAGCTTCATCGAGGCCGGCATCCGCTGGCGCAAGCAGCAGCAGCTCGCCAACGACGCTGTGTGATCAAGCGGCGGCGGAGCGCGTCGTCGATCTCCTGGTGGGAGGGGCAATCGATGACGCGCCTCGCACAGGTGGGGCGTAGGACTTGGCTCAGCGGTTACACCGCGTAGACTCACCACCCGTGATTCAGCTTGAGCAAGTGACGAAGACGTACCCGAAGGCGTCCCGGCCTTCGCTCGACAACGTGTCCGTCTCGATCGAGAAGGGCGAGTTCGTCTTCTTCATCGGTCCATCCGGCTCCGGCAAGTCCACGATAATCAAAATGCTGCTGCACGAGGTCAGCCCCAACAAGGGCCGGGTCGTCGTCAACGGCAAGGACGTCACCACGATGCGCTCCTGGAAGCGACCCCACTTCCGGCGCTCGATCGGCTGCGTCTTCCAGGACTTCCGGTTGCTGCCCAACCGCACCGCCTACGAGAACGTGGCGTTCGCTCTCGAGGTGATCGGCAAGACCAAGGCGGTCGCCCGCCGGGTCGTGCCCGAGGTGCTGGAGCTGGTCGGGCTCGGTGGCAAGGAGCACCGCTACCCGCATGAGCTCTCCGGTGGTGAGCAGCAGCGCGTGGCCGTCGCCCGGGCGTTCGTGAACCGTCCGCTGATCCTGCTGGCGGACGAGCCGACCGGAAACCTGGACCCGGACACCTCGATCGAGATCATGCGCCTGCTGGACCGGATCAACCGCACCGGCACGACCGTCGTGATGGTCACGCACGACTCCAACATCGTGAACCAGATGCGCCGTCGCGTCGTCGAGATCGAGAGCGGCCGCATCGTGCGCGACCAGGCCCGCGGCGTCTACGGGTGAGCCGGCGCTCCACCCCTGCCGTACACCCTGACGACGAACACCTCATGCCGGAGAGCCGGAGGAACACCCGATGCGGATGAAATACGTCCTGTCCGAGGTACTGGTCGGACTGTGGCGCAACGTCACCATGACCATCGCCATGATCATCACCATGGCGGTGTCGCTGTTCATGCTGGGCGGAGCCGGCCTGCTGTACCAGAAGGTCGGCGACATGAAGGACCTGTACTACGAGAACGTGCAGGTCTCGATCTTCCTGGCACCCGACGTCAGCGAGCAGCAGCGCAACGACCTGGACGCCAAGCTCAAGAGCGACCCCCTGGTCAAGGAGGTCCTCTACGTCAACAAGGACGAGGCGTACAAGCGGTTCCAGGAGATGTACCAGGACGCCCCGGACCTGGTGAACGCCGTCAAGGCGGACCAGCTGCCCGAGTCGTTCCGGCTCAAGCTGGTCAACCCGGAGCAGTACAAGAGCATCTACGACCAGTACAAGGACACCGAGGGGGTCGACGAGATCGTCGACCAGAGCCGGCTGCTGGACAAGGTCTTCGGCGTCCTCACCGGCATCCAGACCTTCGCGCTGGTCATCGCGGTGTTCATGGCCGCCGCCGCGCTGCTCCTGGTCGCGAACACCATCCAGGTCGCCGCGTACAGCAAGCGGCGTGAGGTCGCGGTCATGAAGCTCGTCGGCGCGTCCAACTGGTTCATCCAGGCGCCGTTCGTGCTGGAGGCGGTGGTCGCCGGTGTGATCGGTTCGCTCCTCGCACTGGTGTTCATGGCGGTCGGGAAGTACTTCGGCGGCAGCGGCTCGATGGCCGCCCTGGAGGGCCTGATCACGCCGGTCTCGTGGGGCGACATCCTGCTGATGTTCCCGATCATGGCGGGCGTCGGCGCGGTGTTCAGCGCGGTTACCGGCTGGATCACGCTCCGCTTCTACCTGCGGGTCTAGTTACCCGACGGCTCCGCCGAGGACCCTTCCGCGCCGGAATAAACGGCGCGGGAGGGTCCTTGTCATTCGGGTAGCATGATCTACGCCCCGCGGCCGGTCGCGCCGGTCGTGGGTCACCAGGAAAGGGGGTGGCGCCGATGCCACGGGAAAAGGGTCGCAAGGTGGTCGCCTCCAACAAGAAGGCGCGCCACGACTACGCCATCCTCGACACGTACGAGGCGGGCATGGCGCTGACCGGCACCGAGGTCAAGTCGCTGCGGGCCGGTCGGGCGTCCCTGGTCGACGCGTTCGCCCAGGAGCGCAACGGCGAGCTCTACCTGCACAGCATGCACATCCCGGAGTACACCCAGGGCACCTGGACCAACCACGAGCCCCGGCGTACCCGCAAGCTGCTGCTCAAGCGGCTGGAGATCGACCGGCTGATCGGCAAGACCCGCGAGGGCGGGTTGACCATGGTGCCGTTGCAGGTCTACTTCTCCGACGGCTGGGCGAAGGTGGAGATCGCCCTGGCCAAGGGTAAGAAGTCGTACGACAAGCGTCAGGACCTCGCCAAGCGGGACGCCGACCGGGAGATCGCCCGGGTGGCCGGCCGGCGCAGCAAGGGCATGGACGAGTGATCTGTCGTCTTTGTCCGAGTCGGTGAATCCGGCCCGGGGCTCGGGATGAAACCCGTTGCGGCAGGCGTTAGTCTTGTACGAAGCCGCCGGAAGGGCGGCCCACCGAGGGGGTGACTGGTTTCGACTTCGTACGTTGCGGCAGGGGAAGCGAGCCGAGGAAGCCGACGTCGTCTCGAGAATCGTTCGTCGGAAACCAATAAGCGCCAAGAACAATCGCGCTGACTTCGCTCTCGCCGCCTGAGGCGAGTAGTGAGTCTGTCGGCCTGGGAACGCCTTCGTCCCAGTCAGCCGGCATCAGCTAGGAGGCTGGCCAACCGGACCCGGTCGCGGGGTCCGTGCGGCGAGATCAATCAGCGACTGGGCCCGTCACACCAACTTGCTCGCGTGAGCGGTGGGGCCGAGTAGAGGCATAGCGAGCTGCGCTCGGAGAAGCCCTGACAAACCGGCGAAGGACCCGGGTTCGATTCCCGGCACCTCCACCACCTCATGTGCGCCCCGGTCCATCGGACCGGGGCGCACAGTCGTCTCCGGATACTTTTGGGCCACCAGGGGATACTTCTGGGGCCACTGGGACCGATGGGGCCAATGAGGCGTTCCGGCCCCCTGGACAGCGCCCGAGCAGGGGGTTCACCATCGCTGTACGCGGTAGCACGCAGCGCGGGAGGTGCCCATGGTCACCGGTCCGATCCAGCAGCCGTCCGTCGCCCCGCCGGCGGTCCGCCCGCCCGCCGCGCGCCGGCCCCGCCCGCCCGGCGACCTGCCCGCCCTGGCGCGGGCGCTCGCCGTACCGCCGGGGGAGCCGTGCTGGCGGGAACGGGTCATCGTCCACCTCGCCCCGGTCCGCCGGGGCTTCGCCGAACACGTCCGGATCACCGAGGGCCCGGCCGGCCTCTACGCGGAGGTGCTCGCCCAGGCGCCCCGGCTGCACCGCGGCGTCGGGCTGCTCACCCGGGAGCACGCGGCCATCGTCGCGGCGCTGGCCGACCTCCAGCGGGCCGTCGAACGGCCCGGGGTGTGCGCCGAGGAGCTGCGCCGGCGCACCGACGACCTGCTGCGGGCGCTGTCCCGGCACCGGCAGCGCGGCGCGGACCTGCTCTGGCAGGCCTATCAGACGGACCTCGGTGGGGAGACCTGACCGGCGGGAACCGGCCCGTGCCGGGCGGCGTCCAAGTGGTATGCGTCGACTCCTCGCCCTGTTGGGCCTGCCCCTGGTGGTCACCGCGGCCGGCTGCGCGCCGGCCGGCTCCGACCCGGCCGGACCGTCCGCCGGCCCGGACCACCGCTGGGAGGCGTTCCACCAGCGGGCCGCGGGGGTCGCCGAGGACTGGCGCCCCGCACCGGCCTGGCGGACCGGGTACGTGCCGCTGCAGGACCCGACCGTGCTGGTCGGCGACCCCGGGTTCACCGCCGACACCGAGACCGCCTTTCGGGCCGGCTGGTACCGGGATCAGATCGAGCTGCCGGCCGCCCGCCCCGCCGACGGCACCATCCGGTTCCCCGACGGTGCGATGACCGTGCCGCTGCTCAGCGCCGCCGAGGCGTACCGGCAGCTGGACCAGGGCGACCCGCCGCCGTGCGAGGGGCGGCCGAAGGCGCCCGGCCCGACGATCGAGCCGGGGCCGGACGGCTCCGTCTCCAGCCCGGTCGCCACCGCCTGCGTCCCGCTCACCGTCACCGCCGTCCGGCTCGGCACCGCCGGAGTCCGGACCAGCCGCGGCGTGGCCGACGTACCGGCCTGGTTGTTCACCGTGGAGGGACTGGCCGCCCCGGTGGCCCGGGTGGCCGTCGCGCCGCAGTCGGTCACCCCGGTGCCCGAGCCGACGGCTCCCGCCCGGCCCGCCCCCGCCGACGTGGTGGGCGCCCAGCACACCGAACGGGTGGACGGCACCCGGCTGACCTACGTGCTCGGGGTGGGCGCCTGCGACACCGGGATCACCCCGCTGGTGCAGGAGCGCGAGGACGTGGTCGTGGTCGGCGGCGGGGTGGTCCGGGCCAGCGGCGTCTGCACCGACCAGCTGAAGCTGGAGCCGGTCACCGTCACCCTCTCCGCGCCGCTCGGCGGCCGGCCGGTGCTCGACGTGCTGACCGGGCAGGTGCTGACCCAGCGGGCCGGCTGACCGATCAGAGGATCCGGGGCAGCTCGCCGCTGATCGGCGCCGGGAGCACCGTCGGGCCCTCGGCGCGCAGCGCGTCGGCCAGCGCGTCGGGCAGGTCGTCCGGCGTGTTGACGACCCTGGTCGCGCAGCCGTACCCCTGGGCGATCGCGGTGATGTCCAGGCCGGGCAGCTCCAGCCCGGGCACGCCGGGAGTGTGCTTCAGCTCGGCGAACGACTTGAGGATGGCGTACTGCTGGTTGACCGGCACCAGCACCACCACCGGCAGGCGCAGCCGGGCGGCGGTCCAGAGGCTCTGCACCGAGTAGTGGAACGAGCCGTCGCCGATCACCGCGACCACCGGCCGGCCCCGACCGGTGTCCCGCTCGGCGAGGGCGATGCCGACCGCCGCCGGCAGGCCGTACCCGAGCCCGCCGCTGGCCATGGTGAAGTACGACGCCGGCCGGACCATCGGCAGCCGGCGGCGCAGCGCGGCCAGGTTGGACGGTGACTCCTGGACCAGCACCCCGTCGATGGGCCAGCAGGCGGCCAGCGCGGCGAAGAGCGCGTCCGCGTCCGGCGGGTCGGTCGGCTCGGGCGGCGCCACCTCCGGCCGGGGCTCCGGCGCCGGTCGGTCGGCCGCCGGAAGCAGGTCCAGCAGCGCGGCGAGGGTCAGCCCGGCGTCACCGAGCAGGCTGTCGCCGACCGGTGCCCGGGCGGCCTCGTCCGGGTCGTCGGTGACGTGCAGCAGCCGGGCGCCCTCGGGCAGGTGCGCGCCGGGGACGTGCGGGTAGTACCGGAACACCGGGGCGCCGACGACCAGCACCGTGTCGTGCCCGCGCAGCTTCTCCGCCAGCGGCGCGATGGCGAAGGGCAGCACCCCCCGGTAGTGCGGGTGCCGCTCCGGGAACGCGGCCCGCTCCGGTGCCGGGGCGGACCAGACCGGGGCGGCCAGCCGCTCGGCCACCGCCACCGCCAGCGACCAGGCCGCGGCCCGGTCCACCGCCGCGCCGAGCACCAGCACCGGGGAGCGGCTGGCGGCCAGCAGCGCGGCGAACTCCCGCAGCCGCCGGGGGTCGGGCCCGAACCGGGTCGCCACGGTACGAACCTGGGGCAGCGGGTCCGCCGGCTGTTCCCAGTCGTCCAGCGGCAGGGAGAGGAAGACCGGCCCCGCCGGCGGCTGGGCGGCGCTGGCGTACGCCCGCATGAACGCCGCCGGGAGGTCCTGCGCGCGGACCGGCTCGTAGCTCCACTTCACGTACGGCTGGGGCAGCTCGGTCGGTGCCCGGCTGGTCAGTCGGGGCTCCGTCAACAGCATCTCCCGGCTCTGCTGGCCGGCCGAGACGATCAGCGGCGTGCGGTTGTGCCAGGCGGTGACGAGGTTGCCCATGCCGTTGCCGGTGCCCGGCGCGGTGTGCAGGTTCACGTGCGCCGGGCGGCCGGTGGCCTGCGCGTACCCGTCGGCCATCGCCACCGCGGACGCCTCGTGCAGGGCGTGCACGTAGCGGAAGTCCGCCGGGAAGTCCCGCAGGAACGGTTGCTCGGTGGAGCCGGGGTTGCCGAAGACGGTGGTCAGGCCGAGGGCGCGGAGCAGCTCGTAGGTGGTGTCCCGGACGGTCGCCATCGCCCCCGCCTCCCTGTCCCGGCGCGTGCCGGCGCCCGCCGGCGCCTACGCCGACAGAGGGCCCCCCGACCTGCCGAATCTATCGGGGGCAGGTGGACAAGTCGGGCGCTTTGCCGCTCACCGGGCCGGGCGAACCCGGCCGGGGAGGCTCAGGGCAGCGGGAAGGGGGTCTTGATGCCGTCCAAGGCGTGCCCGCACGGGCAGTCCCGGTGGGTCGGCAGCGCGCCCACCGCGTCCAGCAGCACCCCGCGCAGCCGGTCGGTGTTCTCGGCGAAGACCCGGAACACCTCCTCCTGGGTGACCGACTCGCCGGCCTGCACGCCGGCGTCCAGGTCGGTGACGAGCGCGATCGAGGTGTAGCAGAGGGCCAGCTCGCGGGCGAGCACCGCCTCCGGGTGGCCGGTCATGTTGACCACCGTGCCGCCCATCGAGGCGTACCAGCGGGACT
This sequence comes from Micromonospora sp. A200, assembly GCF_029893845.1. Classification (NCBI taxonomy): domain Bacteria; kingdom Bacillati; phylum Actinomycetota; class Actinomycetes; order Micromonosporales; family Micromonosporaceae; genus Micromonospora; species Micromonospora sp. A200. The sequence goes on from NZ_JARXXY010000009.1 coordinate 208,494, forward strand.
CGGCGCGGGTGGAGAAGCGCGGACCCTCGACCACCACCACCGTGCCGCCGTCCACCGCCGCCACGTCCCGACCGGCCGCGGCGGCCAGCAGCGTACGCCGCCCGACCGGGCAGTACGGGTCGCCGAAGGGCACGTGCACCGCGCCCCGGTCGAAGTAGGTCTGGGCCCGGCCGCTGGTCCGGTCGATCAGCTGGTCGGGGACCACGAAGGTGCCCGGGCCCAGCTCCGGGCGCAGACCGCCCACCGCGCACGGGGCGACGACCTGGCGCACCCCGAGCGACCGCAGCGCCCACAGATTCGCCCGGTACGGGATCAGGTGCGGCGGGTACCGGTGGTCGCGGCCGTGCCGGGGGAGGAAGGCCACCGGCCGCCCGCCCACCTCCGCGACGGTGATCGGGTCCGAGGGTGCCCCGTACGGCGTCTCGACCATGTGCTCGGTGGCACCTTCCAGGAACGCGTAGAGCCCCGACCCGCCGATCACCGCGATGTCCGCCGTCGGACCCATCGACCCTCCCTCGTTCCCGCTCGATCACCCGCCGGTCAGACCTTAGCCACCGCCCCGGGCGCAGGCTATGGTGCCAGGCATGGCGGTGACAGCGCGGACGGCCGACGGCAACCGGTTCCACGACCCGGCGTGCGGCTGACGGTGTCCGAGATGCAGGAGGAGGGACGGGCGATCGGCGGTCGAGCCATGGAGTCCATGACCGGGCGGCTGCTGGTCGCCACCCCGGCCCTCAAGGATCCGAACTTCGATCGCACCGTGGTGCTGCTGGTCGCCCACGAGGCGGGCGGGGCGCTCGGCGTGGTGCTCAACCGGGCGACCGAGGTGCCGGTCGCCGACGTGCTCGGTGACTGGTGCGACCTGGCCCGTCACCCCGCGGTTCTCTTCGAGGGCGGCCCGGTGCAGCCGGACTCGGCCATCTGCCTCGCCCGGATGCGGCACCCGATGCGCCGGCTCAAGGGCTTCCAGCAGATCTCCGGAGCGGTCGGCACCGTCGACCTGTCGGCCGACCCGGAGAAGCTGCGCGACGGCATCGGCGGCATCCGGGTCTTCGCCGGCTACTCGGGGTGGGGTTCGGGTCAGTTGGAGCAGGAGATCGATGACGGCTCCTGGTTCGTCTTCGACGCGCTGCCGGGGGACGCCTTCGTCGACCGGCCGGACGACCTGTGGCAGATGGTGCTGCGGAGACAGGGCGGAATGATGGCGGCCGTCGCCCACTTCCCGCCCGACGTGGCGCTGAACTAGCCGCGGCGGGGTGGGACCCCGCGAGATGACCATGCCGGGCGGCGTGTGTATAGTTCTCTGCGTGCCCGGGACACCGGGACGACAGCAAGGGGCCGTGGCGCAGCTGGTAGCGCACCACACTGGCAGTGTGGGGGTCAGGGGTTCGAGTCCCCTCGGCTCCACCCTAGCGAAACGCCCTGGTGAGGGATCGAATCCTTCACCAGGGCGTTTATTGTTTCCCATGCTCTCAGGGCCGGTACGTGCCCCGGCGGGCCATGCGGCCCCCTTTCCACCAGCGCCCCCGCACCTCCACCAGCAACAATTTAGTCGAACAGACGTACGATCCGGCCGGCTGCCGGCGATGTCGGGTCTCAGGACCTGCGTGACAGAACAGTCTCAAGACATAGGTGACGCTTCCGGCTAGCCGGGTGGTGACGGCGGCTCGGGCGGGCGTCTGCGGGCGCGGGCTGTGTCGGATATGGCGATCGCGGTCAGGACGAGGGCAGCAGCGGCGGCGACCACGAGTGGCGGCAGGGGGAGCATCGCCGGTGTCAGGGCGGCCAGCGCAAGGACGCCGATCGGTCGGGACCGGGACACGCGGCCGAATACCGCGTGCTCGAAGCGGGCGCGCCCGGCCAGGTACAGCGCGGGTCCGCCGAGGATGACGGCGATCCAGGCCGGTGGGGTGTGTCCGAGTGGATGGGCGATGACGAGTTCGTCGCCGACGGCGGCGACTACCACGCCGGCCACCATCACCAGGTGGGCGTATGACGCCGATCGGGCGAGGCGGACCGGGTCGGCAGACACGGCAATCGCTTCCGCCAGGACCTGCCCAGCGCGGTAGATGTAGATCCGCCACAGCAGCACGGTGGCCGCGATCGACACTGCGAACGCGGCGGCTCCGTCCGGCGCGAAGCCGCTGCTGCTCAGCGCCAGTCCGGTAACCAGGATCAGCTCGCCGAGCGCGATGATGAAGAACTGCCGGTAGCGCTCGGACAGGTGCTCGCTCGATATCACAAGGTCTTGATTGGGCGAGCGGCCCGCCCCCGGGGTGGGGAAGCCGATTCTGCCTGCCGTGTGGTCAAGGACCACCGCGAGTGCCCACAACGCGCCACGCGCCGTGCCGTGCACGAGCGCCCCCGCGATCCACGGCAGCGCCGACAGGCCGTACCAGAACAGCCCGCGCACGACGTGGCGCTGCAGCTCGTGGCCATGCAGAACGGCCGCGAGGACGAGCCCGCGGCCGAGTTGGACGGCGACGTAGGCGCCCGCGAAGATCAGGCCCGTGTCGCCGAATGCCTCGGGCACCGCGGCCGCCATCACCAGGCTGCCGACCATGGTCGCGATGACCAGCGCCTGGATTACCGGTCGTTGCGGGTCCGTCCGGTCGGTTAGCCACGCGGTGCTGGACCAGACCCACCACATGGCCCCCAACAGCACCAGCGTCCGGAAGGCACCGCTCCACCCGAGATCCTCAGCCAGGCCGCGCGAGAGCTGAGCGAGCGCGAGGACAAACACCAGGTCGAAGAAGAGTTCCAGGAACGTAGCCCGCTCCGGGTCCCCGGCTTTCCGCACCAGCCCGGCCGCCCTGCTCGTCGTCATCGGCTCGCCCGTTCTGCCAGCTTTGCCCCAGGTTTGGGAGCATTCTGACATGCGGCAGCGGCGGTGACCGCGGACGTGCTGCCGTGGACTGGATCGAGCGACCCGCGTTACACGGACGGGCGACGGTCGAGGCCGGTGAGTTTCCTTCCATCCGTCGCCGCGGGTTCGGATTAGCTCGTCGACCTTGGGCCAAGCGTGGGGCCGGTGCTACAGAGGGCGGAGTGTCACCCAGGTCCTGATACCGATATGTCACGCAGGTCCTGACACCGGACAGCCGGCTGCCGGCGGTGATCGGACGACAGATGCGCGACACATGTCCGCCAGATGATGTGCGGCAGTTTAGCCGCCGACGAAACGTCGGGTCAGCCGATGAGAGTGCGTCTCAGGAACCTGCCGGTGCAGGTGTAGGCCACTAGGGTCGCGTCATGTCTCGGCTTCTGGGGGCTCGGCGAGCCCGATCGGGGTCCGTCCAGTACATCCACGCACCGTTGGATGCTGTGCTCGACACTGCTCTCAAGAGCCTGAGCCCAGCCGGCCAGGGCTTGTGACCTGCGCACGCAACCGCCAGCAACCAGCACCTCGCCGGCAATCCATAGCTTCAGGGCGACCCCCGAGGACCGGGACCAGGTCGAGGGAGGCCGTTTCACCGTGAGGGGCGCGGGTAGACGATGGCCTGGTCGGACAGGAGGCTTTAAGGTGAATTACGCCGAATTCGTAGAGGTTGTGGCAAGGCGTGCCGGGGTGCCGTCAGAGAAGGCCGAAGCCCTCAGCCGCGCGACTTTGGAAACGTTGACCGACCGGGTCACCGCCGGTCAGGCGAGCAACATCGCCGGGCAGCTTCCGAGAGAGCTACGTCAGCATCTGCACAAGACCACCACCGCTATCGGGTCGCAGAACGCCGAGCCGTTCGGGCTGGACCAGTTTGTCGAGCGGGTGGCCAGACGTGCCGGTGTCGATGTGCCGATGGCCGATGCCGGTATGCGGGCCGTGCTCAGCACCATCGGTGAGGCCGTCAGCAAGGACGAGTTGGAGGACCTGGTTTCGCAGCTCCCGAAGGAGTTCTGGGAGATCATTCAGGCCGGCGCGGGGGTCGAGGTCAGGCCGCGCGGCGCATAGCGGAGGGTTGCCCCAGCTCTGACTAAGGGTTCGAGTCCCCTCGGCTCCACCCTTGAGACCAGGGCGTTCGTCAGAGATGACGGGCGCCCTTCGTCGTTCTTGGCGGCGAAAGTACCCGAGCAAGGCCCGCCGAGAGGGTGTAGCAGCGGATCGGTCAGCCGCCCAGGGTTCCGCCTATCCGCGTCGGAGGCCGTGACCGGCGTGGTACGACTGCGTCAACAGTGGGCGAGGCGGACGAAAACGGGCGGGCGATGACGGTCGGTGGCTTGCGTGGTCTGCTCCGCGACCGCGAGGGGGAGCTCCTTCTCGACCTGGTTTACGTCTTCGCGCTCACCCGGATCTCGGAGCGGTTGATCGTAGATTTCAGCACTCAGCGGCAGGTCGTTCTGCCGGAATTCGGTCAGACGGCGTTGTTGCTGCTGGCACTCTGGTTGACCTGGGTTCGCGCGGCGATCGTGACCAGCGCCTTCGATGCGCAAAAATGGGCGATCCGGCTCGTGTGCGTCCTGGTCATGTTCGGCACCATGATCATGGCCGTTACGCTGCCCTTTGCGTTCGGCGATCGAGCCGTGGTCTTCGCGGTCACCTACGTCACCATCCAACTCGGCACGCCCGTCGTGCTCCTGCTCGGCCGGTACGACCGTGAACGGCACACCCCCGCCCGGGCGCTCTGCTGGGCAGCGGTATCCGCCGTACCCTGGATCGCCGGGGCGGTTCTCTTCCCGCAGAGTCCCGCGCGCGGGGTCCTGTGGACGCTGGCGTTGGCGCTGGACTACACGGGACTCGTCCACGGCTGGCCCGTTCCGGGACTTGGCCGCACCCGTATCGACGACTGGAAGCTCGCCGGCGAGCACATCGCCGAGCGTTTTCAGCAGTTCATCGTCATCGCGCTCGGCGAGACGATCCTGCTCACGGGAATAACGTTCGCCGAGCAGTTCACCCCCGATCGGGTGGTGCCGAGCGTCGTGTCCTTCGCCACCACGATCCTGATGTGGCGAATCTACTTCCACCGTGCTGGGGCGGTGTTGCCCGCCGCCATCGAGGCCATCCCCAGCCCAGCCCGCCTCGGTCGGTCTGCCTTTCACACCCATCTGATCATCGTGACCGGCATCCTCGCCACCGGCGTCGGCCACGCACTGGTCATCCATCATCCGGTCCTCCACGAGGATCCGCTGTGGCTCGCCGTCATCCTGGGTGGGCCCGCGCTGTTCCTGGTCGGGCGGTCCCGCCTCGAGTACGAGGTGTTCGCCCGGGTGTCCCCGTCCCGGGTCATCGGACTTCTCACGCTCGCCGCTCTGGCGCCGGTGACGGTCCACCTGCCACCGCTGATCGCCACCAGCACCGCGGCCACCGTGCTGGTCGGGATCGCGGCGTGGGACACGATACGCGAGCGAAGACACCCAGGTGAGGCACCGTCGCCGCCCGGGTCAAGCCGCCAGCAACGCTGAGAGCAACGTGCCTGAAAGCGCGGGTGTCGTTACCGGGTACCGGGCGGCACTCACTCACGACCTGCGTGCCCGTCCACCAGCTAGTGCGGTGTCCACTAACGTTCGCGGGGTTGGCTGCTGCCGGGTTTTGTCGTACCCGTGGGGTTGGGTGTGGTTGTGCCTCGTCGTCGGGAT